>NZ_CP188040.1:646733-970100 GCF_049943125.1 Alloiococcus sp. CFN-8 | reverse complement strand
TCAGGTTGTATTATTACTGTAAATATACATATAAAGAGACATGTTATTGTAAATATTGATAGTACTATAGGCCACGATGCTGTAATAGAAGAGTATTCAACTATACTTCCTAGTGTAAATATATCAGGAAATGTTGTTCTGGGTACTAAATGCCTAGTTGGTACTTCTAGTGCAATTATCGAAAAAGTTTCAATAGGAGACAATGTAACTATCGGGGCTGGTTCTGTAGTGGTAAGAGATATTCCTAGTAATTGTGTTGTTGTTGGAGTACCTGGAAAAGTTATTAAACAAAAAGATTAATTGGCTCTAAATAATTATTTACTATTAAAGTAAGGAGATTATAGAAAATGAAAGTTCTCTGGCTCACAAATGTTCCTCTTCCAGAAGCTAGTTTATTAATGAACGAAAAGATAACTCCTTTTGGTGGATGGCTTGTAACTTCTTCTTTGGACTTATCTGATAAGGATTGTGAATTACATATAGCTTATCCTAAAAATAATATTGATGAGATTAAAGCCTACAATGGTGAAAAGATCCAATATTATGCTATACCATGGAATAATAAAAAATATTCAGTAAGCTATGATTCTGAAGTTATACTAGAAAAATTACTTTTAAATATAAAACCAGAAGTGGTTCATATAATGGGCACTGAATTTAGTCATTCACTAGCAATGGTTAATGTTTGTAATAAGCTAAGTATTAAGTCCATAATATCTATACAGGGATTAGTATCAGTTTATTCAACACATTATTATGCTAATCTACCCAGTAAAATAAGAAACAGGAATACATTAAGAGATTTATTGAAAAGAGATAATATTGTTTCGCAGCAAAGAAAGTTTGAAATAAGAGGAAAAACTGAAATTTTAGCTATCAAAAAATGTAAACATATAATAGGACGTACTACATGGGATAAGGCTTGCGCTAAAATTATCAATCCGTCTGGAGAATATCATCATTGTAATGAAACTTTAAGGAAAGAGTTTTATATGCATAAATGGGATATTAATAAATGTGAAAGAAATACAATATTTATTAGTCAGGCCTCTTACCCTATTAAGGGGCTTCACTATGTTCTTGAAGCAATGAAAATTCTACTTAAAACACAACCAGATTTAAGATTATATGTTGCCGGTCCTGATATATCAAAAAATAATGATTTTAAAGAACGGTTAAAGAGAACTTCATACGAAAAATATATATCAGAGCTGATGGATAAATATAATCTGAGAGAAAATGTAATTTTTACGGGCTTACTGGATGAAAAAGAAATGGTGAAAAGATATCAAAAATCTCATATATTTGTTTGCCCTTCTTCAATAGAAAATAGTCCTAATTCTTTAGGAGAAGCTATGTTACTTGGAGTACCATGTGTAGCTTCATACGTTGGGGGAATACCTGATATGCTGGAGCACAAATATGAAGGATTTTTATATCAAAGTGATGCACCTTATATGATGGCTCATTATATTAGAGAAATAATTAACAATGATGAATTAGCTATAAAAATATCTATTAATGCTAGAGAGAAGGCATTGAAAACTCATAATATAGATGATAATACAAATACACTTTTAAATATATATAGTAATATTAGCTCTTAAAGTATTTATAAGCTATTTAATACAGCTTGGTAAGACTTTTAAAAAAATGAAATTTATTAGGTTAGACATATATTTAATAAAATGGTAATATATTCTTTGGGATAAATATACAACTAGCCAACTGATTTTTGCTGTAAAGTTATAAGGGAAGGAAGAAAAATTAATGGCAGAGAAGATATTTCTTTCATCTCCTCATATGAGCGATGAAGGATATGAAATGATGTATGTGAAAGAAGCTTTTGATTCCAATTGGGTTGCTCCTCTTGGAGAGAATGTAGATGAATTTGAAAGGGAATTAGCACATAAGGTTGATATAGGGTATGCAGTGGCATTAACCTCAGGAACTGCAGCTATACATATGGCTTTGAAAGCAGTTGGAGTTGGAAAGGGTGATATTGTTTTTTGTCCTTCTTTGACTTTTTCGGCAACTGCGAATCCAATTATATATCAGGATGCTATACCAGTATTCATAGATAGTGATTTTAGTACATGGAATATGAGCCCAGAAGCATTAAAGAAAGCATTTGAAAAATATCCAAATGTTAAGGCGGTTATTGTAGTTCATCTCTATGGACTTTCTGCGGACATGGATAGAATAATGGACATATGTAAGGAATATAATACTCCAATTATTGAGGATGCTGCAGAATCATTAGGCACTTACTATAAAGGAAAACATACAGGTACCTTTGGGGAATATGGTATTTTTTCATTTAATGGCAATAAGATTATCACCACTTCAGGTGGAGGAATGTTGGTATCCAATAATGAAAAGATGATTAATAAAGTTAGATTTTGGTCTACTCAATCAAAAGAACCGGCAAGACATTATCAGCATAATGAGATTGGCTTTAATTATAGGATGAGTAATATTGTGGCGGGAATTGGAAGAGGACAACTTAAAGTTCTGGACCAGAGAGTCGCAAAGAAGAAATATATTTATGATTATTATAAAAAAGAACTGGAAGGGTTAGATGGTGTTGAGTTTATGCCTGTTAATAAATGGGATAATCCAAACTGCTGGCTAACAAGTATTTTGTTAAGTGGAGATATTAAGCCTATTGATGTAATGCTTGCTTTGGAAACAGAAAATATTGAATCAAGACCTGTATGGAAGCCTATGCATCTTCAGCCTGTATTTACAGAATATGATTTTATTAGCAGCTTACAAAATCAATCTAATGGTAAAGTGACTGCTACACATCAATTTGATTGGAATATCACGAAAAGACCTACTTCAAATAGTGTTTCTGAAGATATTTTTAATAGGGGGATTTGTCTACCAAGTGATTCTAAGATGACTGATGAAGATTTATCAAAAGTATGTAAAATTATTAAGGGGTTATGGAATGAGTATAAAAGTTCAGGACAGACAGAAGAATATCAGAAGTTCTAATAATATTTATAGGAATTATATTAAGAGAATTTTAGATATTATGTTATCTTTGATAGCTATTATTTTTTTAAGTCCTGTTGTGGTAATTATTGTTATTTTAGTGAGAATTAGGTTGGGAACGCCTGTTATATTCAAACAAAAAAGACCAGGGCTAAATGGAAAGATATTTACTTTATATAAGTTTAGAACAATGACTGACGAAAGAGATGAGAATGGTGATTTTTTGCCGGATAGCATTAGATTAACTAAATTTTGCAGAATGTTAAGAAGTACAAGCTTAGATGAGTTGCCAGAACTATTCAATATCCTAAAGGGAGATATGAGTATTATTGGACCTAGGCCGCTTCTTGCTGAGTATCTACCATTATATAATGATTTTGAAAAACATAGACATGACGTAAGACCGGGCTTGTCAGGATGGGCCCAGGTTAACGGCCGTAATACTATTAGCTGGGAAGATAAGTTTAATCTTGATATTGAGTATGTAAATAACATTACATTTTTATTTGATTTAAAGATTATTTGTATAACTATAAAAAAAGTATTCGTTAAAGAGGGAGTTAACTCTGCTTCCTCTGTAACTATGGAAAAGTTTATGGGTAATAAAGGAGGAGGATTATGAAGGATATAGTTATAATTGGTGCAGGTGGATTTGGGAGAGAAGTGGCTTGGCTTATCGAAGAAATAAACAAAGTTAACAGTCAATGGAATATACTGGGGTTTGTAGATGATGATAAATCAGTAGATGGCATGAAAATTAATGGATATAAGGTTGTTGGAAATTTAGAGTGGTTAAAGAAACAACAATTATATGTGATTAATGCTATTGGTGATCCAATAATCAAAAAGAAGGTTATGGATAAGTTAGAAGGTAGTAAAAATAAATATCCTGTTTTAATCCATCCCAATGTTATATTTTCAGAAACGGTTGAGATTGGAGAAGGAACGGTTATATGCGCATCTAACATTCTTACCGTTAACATTTCTGTTGGAAAGCATGTAATTATTAATCTAGATTGTACTGTAGGGCATGATGCTGTTATAGGTGACTATGCTACTATACTTCCAAGTGTAAATATATCAGGATATGTAAATATAGGCAAATGTGTTAGTGTTGGAACATCTTCTGCAATCATTCAAGGAATCTGCGTTGGTGATAATTCAATTATTGGTGCAGGATCCGTTGTCATTAAAGATCTGCCGTCTAATTGTACAGCCATAGGAGTTCCTGCTAAGCCAATTAAATATCACGAAACCAATTAAGAAGAGAATAATGTGTTACATACTACATTGCTGTTTAGAGTTAATGATGATAATAGGAGAATAGGTTGAATGAATGTTCTATTTTTAACTTTAATAGATTTTAGTTCATTAGAAGAAAGAAACATATATACGGATTTGTTGAGAGAATTTATTAAAGATAATCATAATGTATATATAGTTTCACCAACAGAAATAAGAAAAAAAGAAAAGACTCATATTATTGACAAAGGTATATACAAGATACTTAAGTTACAAATCGGTAATATACAAAAAACTAATATTGTTGAAAAGGGTATCTCAACTTTGACATTAGAATCTAGAGTTAAAAAAGGACTCAAAAAATACTTTTCCAGTGTAAAGTTTGACTTGATTTTATATTCAACCCCTCCCATAACCCTTACTAAAGCTATAGGATATATTAAAAAAAGGGATGGGGCGAGAACATACTTATTGCTTAAGGATATATTTCCACAAAATGCTGTGGATTTGGATATGATGAGAAAATCGGGATTAAAAGGTATAATACATAGTTATTTTAGAACAAAAGAAAAACAACTCTATAAGCTATCTGATTATATAGGATGTATGTCTAATGCTAATGTTAAATATATATTAAAGCATAATAGGTATTTAGATATGGATTCTGTAGAGGTTTGTCCTAATAGTATAGAGCCCCAAGGGCTTATATATAGCGGGGAAGCTAAGGGAAAAGTTAGAGTAAAGTATGATGTGCCATCAAATAAAGTGGTTTTTATATATGGAGGTAACCTTGGAAAGCCTCAAGGAATTGACTTTTTAATTGAATGCTTAAAAGTAAATAAAAATAATAATGAAGTGTATTTTATTATTGCTGGTTCAGGTACAGAGTTTTATAAGCTTAAAGATTTTTTTGATAATTATAAGCCCGATAATGCGTTACTAGTTCCTCAATTATCGAAGCTAGATTATGAAGAATTATTAAGTATTAGTGATGTAGGTCTTATTTTTTTGGATAAGAGATTTACCATTCCTAATTTTCCATCCAGACTTCTATCTTATATGGAAGCAGCTATGCCAATATTGGCTTCCACGGATATTACCACAGATATTGCGGATATAATAAGAGAAGGAAATTTCGGATATTGGAGTGAGAGTGGCGATTTAGAAAGCTTTAATCAAAACTTACAAAAGATATTAAATGAGAAAACTAGAACAGAAATGGGTCTTAATGCTAGGAATTATCTTGAAAGAAATTATACATCAAAAGACTCATATAGGATAATTATGAGTCATTTTAATTATGTGAGAAGAGAGGATTAAATATGTTTGAGAATAAGACATTGTTAATTACAGGTGGCACAGGTTCTTTTGGGAATGCTGTTATGAAGAGATTCTTAAATACGGATATCAAAGAAATTAGGATTTTTTCAAGAGATGAGAAAAAACAAGACGATATGAGAAAGCTATATAAAAATGAAAAGCTTAAATTTTATATTGGAGATGTAAGAGATCTGGCTAGTGTTAAAAATGCAATGCATGGAGTAGACTATATATTTCATGCCGCAGCTCTCAAACAGGTACCTTCTTGTGAGTTTTTTCCGTTAGAAGCTGTTAAAACAAATGTGATTGGAACTGATAACGTACTAACTTCAGCCGTAGAAGCAGGGGTTAAAAAGGTTATATGCTTGTCGACAGATAAAGCTGCCTATCCAATAAATGCTATGGGAATATCAAAAGCTATGATGGAGAAAGTATTTGTTGCTAAATCTAAGACGGTATCTCCTGATAAAACCTTAATCTGCGGTACTAGGTATGGAAATGTTATGGCTTCTAGGGGTTCTGTAATCCCTCTGTTTATTGAACAGATAAAAAGTGGACAGCCATTAACAGTTACTGATCCCGATATGACTAGGTTTTTAATGAGTCTTGAAGAAGCTGTTGAATTAGTAATATTTGCATTCCATAATGCAGAAGCTGGCGATATTATGGTTCAGAAATCCCCAGCCTCCACAATAGGTGACTTAGCACTGGCAATTAAAGAACTGTTCAATGTAGATAATGAAATTAAAGTTATAGGTACTAGACATGGGGAAAAGAGATATGAAACACTTTTAACTAGAGAAGAGTATGTAGTATCTGAGGATATGAGTGGATTCTTCCGAGTACCTGCAGATACAAGGGATCTAAACTATGACAAGTATTTTATCGATGGTGACGAAAAGTTATCTACAGACATAGAATATAATTCTGATAATACAGAAAGGCTCACTTTAAAGCAGATTAAAGAGAAACTTTTATCTCTTGATTATGTAAGAAAAGAGTTAGAACTGTTTAACGCTAGAAGTGAGGCGGCAGCCAGTATCAATGAAAATTAGAAAGGCTGGATAATAGAATGAAGATATTAGTAACTGGAGCAAAAGGCTTTATAGGTAAAAATCTTATAGCAGAACTTAAGAATAGGAAGTACTTTGATATATTTGAATATGATATTGATACACAACCAGAATTACTAGAAGATTATTGTACAAAAGCTGAATTTATATACCATTTAGCAGGAGTTAATAGACCAAAGGAACAATCAGAATTTATGAAAGGTAACTTTGGTTTTACATCAGCTCTTCTTGATTTGCTTAAAAAGCATAAAAATAATTGTCCTATTATGATTTCGTCATCTATTCAGGCTGAATTAAATAATCCGTATGGGAATAGTAAAAAAGCTGGTGAAGACTTGATTTTTAATTATGGCATAGAAAATAATGCTAAGGTGTTTGTCTATAGATTCCCTAATGTCTTTGGAAAGTGGTGTAAGCCCAATTATAATAGCGCGGTAGCTACATTCTGTCACAATATTGCTAATGATAAGCCTATAACCGTTAATAATTCAGATGTGGTTATGAATCTTGTGTATATTGATGATGTTGTGGAGGAACTTATAAATGCATTAAATGGAAGAGAGAATAAAGTTGGAAGTTATTGCGTAGTGACAACTGCTCATACCATAGCATTAGGAAAAATTGTAGAGTTAATATATTCTTTTAAAAAAAGTCGAGAAGAACTTTCTATACCAGATATGTCTGATGTTTTTACCAAGAAGCTTTATAGTACATATTTAAGTTACTTACCAGAAGATAGATTCAGTTATCCCTTAAAAATGAATATAGATAATAGGGGATCCTTTACTGAATTTATCAAGACAGCTGAAAGAGGACAAATATCTGTAAATATATCAAAACCAGGAATTACAAAGGTAAACCATTGGCATCATACAAAAAATGAGAAGTTCCTTGTGGTAAGTGGAGTCGGAGTTATTCGTTTTAGAAGAATAGATTCAGATGAAATCATCGAATATTATGTAAACGGGGATAAACTTGAGGTAGTAGATATACCTACAGGATATACACATAACATAGAAAACTTAGGAGATAAGGATATGGTTACTGTAATGTGGGCTAATGAGCAATTTGATCCAGACAGACCAGATACTTATTATTTGGAGGTTTAGAAGCATGAAGAAGCTAAAGGTAATGACTGTTGTAGGTACAAGACCTGAAATAATCCGTCTTTCAGCTGTTATTAATAAGTTGGAGGAGTCAGGAGCTATTGATCATATTCTTGTACATACAGGACAAAACTATGATTATGAACTTAATGAAGTGTTTTTTAATGACTTTAGTTTAAGAAAGCCAGACTATTTTCTTGATGCTGCTAATGGTACTGCTATAGAGACCATTGGAAATATATTGATTAAAATAGACCCAATTATGGAAAAAGTAAATCCTGATGCTATACTCGTTCTCGGAGACACAAACAGTTGTCTGTGTGCAATAGCGGCTAAGAGACGTCATATACCAATATTCCATATGGAAGCTGGTAATAGATGCTTCGATCAGAGAGTTCCTGAAGAAACAAACAGAAAGATTGTAGACCATATAGCAGATATTAATCTTACTTATAGTGATATAGCTAGGGAATATTTACTTAGGGAAGGTGTGTCGGCAGATAGAATAATAAAAACTGGAAGTCCTATGTTTGAAGTTCTAGAGTCAAGAAAAAATGATATAGAGGGTTCTGATATTCTTAAAAGACTGGGACTTGACCGTGGCAATTATTTTGTAGTTTCAGCACATAGGGAAGAAAACATAAACTCAGAAGAAAATTTTATGGACCTAGTAGATAGCTTGAATACCATAGCTGAAAAATATCAGTTGCCACTTATTGTAAGTACACATCCTAGAACAAGAAAGATGATTGAGTCTAAAAACATACAGTTTAATAAACTCATTAAAACTATGAAGCCATTAGGATTCAATGACTATAATCAGCTTCAGTTAAATGCAAAAGTTGTACTAAGTGATAGTGGAACAATTAGTGAGGAGTCTTCTATATTAGGATTTAAGGCACTAAATATCAGAGAAGCTCATGAAAGACCTGAAGCAATGGAAGAAGCAGCAGTTATGATGGTTGGACTAAAGAAGGATAGAATTCTTCAAGGGCTAGAGATTTTGGAAACACAGGAAAAGGATAGATTAAGGCTAGTAAAGGATTATTCCATGCCTAATGTTTCAGATAAGGTACTTAGAATAATTCTCTCCTATACTGACTATATTAATAGAGTTATTTGGAGTAAGTAAGTTTCGAATTTGGTGACTTTGTTAACAGTATTTTAACTTTTATAGCTCATTAAATAACGTAATAATTACGTAATGTTAGTCAGGCTATGAAATAGAGAGTGTTATTAAAATATGGTTCAAAAGTATTTTATATTTAAATATGTCAGATATAGAATAATAGACAAATTATTTATTAGATGGAACATATACCTATCGGATATGCAACAGAACAGTTATGTAATTATTTGTTTTTATGGGTAATAAAGGGGGGCAAAAATGAGACTACAAAGGGTGCGTAAGCTTATATTAGCTTTATGTGACATATTCGTTATCAACCTTAGTTTTATATTAGCTTTGGTTTTTCGTTTTGGGTTTAATGTGCCAGGAGAGCTAATAGAGCTTTATAAAATGTTTGTTATACCTATAACGTTAATTTACGTATTATTCTTTAAGCTGTTTAATCTTTACAATAGTTTGTGGAGTTATGCTGGGATTGATGAGGTAATAACCATTGCAACAGCTAATGTTCTGTGCAATTTAATTATTTTAGGCATTAATATAATATTACCAGATTATCTTCCTTATTCTGTTATTATTTTTTCAGGAATATTGATAACGATGTTTACTATGGCCTTTAGATTAGCTTTTAGATTTTATAGGCAATTTACTATTTTGAAGAATAAGGTGGATAAAGTTGATTTTAAGAGAGTACTTATTGTGGGAGCTGGTTATGCTGGCATAAATCTTTTAAAAGATATAGAAAGAAATCCTCATTACTGCTATCAGCCGATAGGATTTATAGATGATAATCCTTTTAAGAAAAATAAACTTATATCTGGAATAAAAGTTTTAGGGTGTAGTGATGATATTAAAGCAATTACTGATATGTATGAAATAGACTTGATAATACTGGCTATCCCTTCCCTAGGAGAGGAATTAAGGGGAAAGCTCCTTAAAATATGTAGTGAAACTGGCTGTGAAGTAAAAACTATGCCAGGAGTATGGGAGCTTCTAAAGGATAGATCCTATATTAATCAGGTAAGAGGTATTAATTTAAAAGATATCTTAGGAAGAGAACCAGTCAAACTGGACAATGAAGGCATTGAGGAATACATAACAAATCAAAGAGTTATGGTAACCGGGGGAGGAGGATCTATTGGTTCTGAACTTTGCAGACAGATAATAAGCTTTAAGCCCCGGGAGCTGATTATTCTAGATATCTATGAAAATAATGCTTATAATCTTCAAAATGAGCTTCTTAGGAAGCATCCAGGACTTAATTTGACTGTTTTAATTGCTTCTGTAAGAGATAGAAAGAGGCTCGAAAAGATATTTGAGGAGTATAGGCCGTCTGTGGTATTCCATGCAGCAGCACATAAGCATGTTCCGCTAATGGAGACTAGTCCTGGTGAAGCAATAAAGAATAATGTTATGGGTACACTTAATACTGCGGAATGTGCAGATAAATATGGAGTGAATAGGTTTGTTCTTATATCCACCGATAAGGCCGTAAATCCAACAAATGTAATGGGGGCTTCTAAGAGAATCTGCGAAATGATTATTCAATCTATTAATACTAAGAGTAGAACGGAGTTTGTAGCTGTAAGATTCGGAAATGTACTAGGGAGCAACGGCTCAGTAATTCCACTTTTCGAAAATCAGATTCAAGAAGGTGGTCCTGTAACAGTTACCCATAAAGACATAACAAGGTATTTTATGCTGATCCCGGAAGCAGCTCAGCTGGTGCTGCAGGCAGGAGCTTATGCTAAAGGTGGTGAGATATTTGTATTGGATATGGGTAGTCCCGTGAGAATATATGATATGGCAGAGGATATTATTAGATTATCAGGATATGAACCTCATAAAGATATAAAAATTCAGGTAACAGGACTTAGACCCGGAGAAAAGCTCTACGAAGAGCTACTTATGGATGAAGAAGGACTAAAAAATACAGATCATGAGAAAATATTTATTGGAAAACCTGGAGAGTTTGACTTTCATGAAGTTAAGAGACAAATAAATGAGCTTCTAGATGTAGTTGCTTTTGGTACAAAGGAACAGATTAAGGATAAAGTTGCGGAAGTAGTACCTACCTATTATAGAGAGGATAGAGATAATTATTCAGCAGTAGAAGAGAATTACTCATTAAAAGAAATTACTGATAAAAAATCATATTTATTAAATAGAATGTAAAATAGTGTGTTTTGCAATACTAAATGATAATCATAACTAAAATTTCATTTTAATAGAATTATAGAGTCTTCACTAAGTGCTGGTGAAGACTCTTTGTCGTATACTTTTGAAATTTATATTGCCTGTCTATACATCAAATGACTTTTTTTAAATACTTCATAAAACTACAGACATATATCTAATAATTCATGGTTAAATTATTGGAATAATTAGTAACTGTTATTTAAAATATTGTAGATTGTCAGGTGAATTTGATTCATCATTAACATTCTATATGTGTATATTATGAGAATATTTCGTGCGATAACTGAAGATGAGCCAGTTTTAAAAGAAAGCAACAGTAATAAACGATTTTAATAACATTAAGTTACAAATTAACAATTTATTAACATGAAATCTGTTGATTAAAATGGTAATAAAGTGATAAAATGCCAGTATATTGTTTAATATATTATTAAAATAAATTATATAATAAGTAAAAATGCAAATAAGGGGATAAAGGTATAAGTCGAATAATATCTTTATACAAATATACCGGGGGGTAATATGAAAAAAATACAAAAGAAATTAATGTTTGCATCTCTAATTATTGCATCAGTAATTGCTGCTAATGGAATAAAGGTAGATGCACTGGGAAATGTTTCTATAAATTATAAATCTCATGTTTCCAATATAGGTTGGATGAGTTCTGTAAGCGATGGTGATATTTCGGGAACTACTGGAAGAGCATTGCCTATGGAAGCAATTAATATATCATCGCCTAGTGATGATTTCAAGATAGAGTACAAGGCTCATGTGAGGAGTATAGGAGACATGCCTGTTACTAATGAAGGAAATAATGCTGGAACAACGGGAAGGGCGCTGCCGATAGAAGCTATATCAGTATCCTTGAAGGATTCTAAGGAGAATGAAGCTTCAGGGTATATAGTAAAATATAGAGCTCATGTAGAAGATATTGGCTGGATGCCATGGGTAAGTAACGGACAGTGGGCAGGTACTAAAGGACAAGCTAAGAGCATAGAAGCTATTCAAATATATATTGAACGTGTTAATAATGGCGTTGAGGTAGTAGAATATGCTAAAAAGTTCTTAGGTATTCCTTATGTATGGGGAGGTACAACCCCTAATGGCTTTGACTGTTCGGGATATGTACAATATGTATATAAGAACTTTGGAATTAATGTACCAAGAACTACCTATGATCAGGTTAATGCAGGTTCAGCTGTAGCACAAAGTGATTTAAAGCCTGGAGACATTGTATTTACCAGTGCTGATCATGTTGGAATATACGTAGGAGATAATCAAATAATTCATTCTCCTAAAGCTGGGGACGTAGTGAAGATTTCTACTATTTGGAGCTTTTATAAGGCTAGAAGAATATTGTAAAGATATATAAAATAAATAAATTAAAGTGTTTAATAAAGAATAATACTGTGATAACCTTTGCTAATTTAGTGGAGGTTATTTTTATAGATTTTAATATTTTAATTATTATATATAAATGATGTAGATTCAAATTTAATATTGATTAATCATAAGAATAATTGAATTAATATACATTCAAAAATGAATGATATATAGGATGTTTATGCTAACCTAAAATTAGGTCAGTGGAGACGCGGACGTTTTGTTGGACCTTAAATGGCAAATCCCAGACTCTTTCTATAGTCTATCGGACTCATTCCTCCAAGTGATAGCTTAATCCGCTTTTTAGCATACCACTGCATATATTTATTAAGCTGGTCTATAAACTGCTTAATATTAATACCAGCCCATGAATATCCGTAAAACATTTCATTCTTTAACCTGCCAAAGAATCCTTCACAGGCAGAATTATCAGGAGAGCCCGCCTTCCTAGACATAGAACGTGTGAGGCCTGAATTTCTCATGGGATAAATCCATCCGGACTAACGATAATGCCGTGCACGATCTGAATGAATATTGTTTTTTTCATTTTCTCCAAGAACTGAAACAGCTGGATCGAGCACTGTATTTACTAGCTCAGCATTTGGAGATGTGCCAATAGTCCAACTAGCGGCAACCCATCAAAACAATCAATGATTGGTGAAAATATACTTTCTCTGCGGGAATATGAAATTCAGTTATATCCGTTAGTCATTTGCTATTAGGTTTATCAGCATGGAAATCTCGCTCAATGACGTTTTCAACTTCACTACTAATTTCGCCCTTGTGGGAACTATGTTTTTTCCGTTTGATATTTAGGACTGATAGATTCTTTTCCTTCATTATCCGGAGAACTATCTTTTCGGATACAGTAGTTCCATCTGATTTTATTACAGAATGAATTCTACGGTATTCATATCTACTTGAGGATTCATTGAAGGCATCTTTTATTTTTGTTCTTAAATTGTAATAATCTCTGTTTATTTTAGCAGAGGTTATTTTTTGAATTAAATATTTATTGATTTTTAAGTGGAAGAAATGAATTATTATGCTTCCCAGATGAATAAACAAGTAGAAAAACTTACCGATTATTTTGATATATAATAAGCCAAATTATTATAATAATATAATTTTGATATTTTGTTAATAAATTGATGATAATTGAAGAAAATATTAAGAATTTACATTATATTTTAAATATACATATTGTAAATTAGTCATATTATAGTAAAATAGAATACGTTAATAAAAACTATTATTCAATTAAAATAAAATCTTTATGATTAATAAATACTTCATAATATTTTGTTATATTTTACCTAAAATACTAATAGTGTAATAGCTAGTAGATAGGCTTACGGTTATTTGGATATATTACACAGGGTAGTTAAGATATAGATTTATAAATATAATGGTCATTGGTTATATATAGAGGCTTTAATTTGTTAAGTTATTATACTTAATTGATGAATAATTATTAAATAATATTCCTTTTTTGGATATTGAGTGTTGAAAGGAGGGAAGGAATGAAAATACAAAAGGTTCGAAAGTTAATTTTAGCTTTATGTGATATTTTCTTCATCAACTTGAGCTTAATTTTAGCCTTATTTTTTCGTTTCTCCTTTGATATACCTGGGGATTTGCTAGATAACTATAAATTAATGCTCATACCTATAACACTGATATATATTGTTACCTTTAAGGTTTTTAATCTTTATAGAAGCTTATGGACTTATGCCAGTATAGATGAGCTTGTTTCTATTATTGAGGCAAATGTATTATGTAATTCTGTGATACTAATTATAAATATATTTATGCCTTCCAGGCTTCCCTATTCGGTAATTATATTCGCTGGAATATTGACAAGCATCTTCACCGCAGCCTTTCGACTTGTTTTTAGGTTCTATAGACGGTTTTCTATCCTTAAGAATAAAGTTGATAAGTCCAGTTACAAGAGAGTACTAATAGTTGGGGCAGGCTATGCGGGGATAAGCCTCTTAAAGGATATAGAAATGAATCCGCAATATTGCTATATGCCTGTAGGCTTTATAGATGATGATCCTTACAAGAAGGAAAGATCAATTTCTGGAGTGAAGGTATTAGGAAGCAGTGAGGAGATAAAGGAGATAGTATCGATCTATGAGGTGGATATAATAATTCTGGCTATTCCTTCCCTGAGCAAGGAAAGAAGAAGTGTTCTTCTCAAGAGCTGCAACGAAACTGGCTGTGAGATAAAGACTGTACCAGGGGTATGGGAATTCTTAGAAGGAAGGCCTTATATCACTCAGGTAAGAGGTATTGATCTTGAGGATATTCTTGGTAGAGAACCAGTAAGGCTGGATAATGAAGGAATAGAAGAATATATAAAAGATCAGAAGGTTATGGTTACTGGAGGAGGAGGCTCTATAGGTTCAGAGCTCTGCAGGCAGATAGCCAGCTATAAGCCTCAGGAGCTAATAATTATAGATATTTATGAGAACAATGCCTATGATTTGCAGAATGAGCTTACTAGAAGGTATCCTGAGCTGAAGCTGAAGGTATTGATTGCTTCAGTAAGAGAGAAGCAGAGGTTGGATGCTATATTTAATGAATGTAGACCCTCTGTGGTATTTCATGCCGCAGCTCATAAGCATGTTCCATTAATGGAGACAAGCCCTGGGGAGGCTATAAAGAATAATGTAGTAGGAACCTTAAATGCAGCAGAATGTGCTGATAAGTATGGAGTTAATAGATTTGTTTTGATCTCTACCGACAAGGCTGTTAATCCAACAAATGTCATGGGAGCCTCCAAGAGGATATGTGAGATGATAATACAGGCGATTAATTCTAGAAGTGAAACTGAATTTGTTGCTGTAAGGTTCGGCAATGTTCTGGGTAGCAATGGTTCAGTGATACCTCTCTTTGAGAGGCAGATACAGTCTGGAGGTCCAGTAACAGTGACCCATAGGGATATTACTAGATACTTCATGCTTATACCTGAGGCGGCACAGCTTGTATTACAGGCTGGAGCCTATGCTAAGGGTGGAGAAATCTTCGTGCTGGATATGGGAAGCCCTGTAAGAATATATGACATGGCAGAGGATTTAATAAGGCTGTCTGGCTATGAACCCCATAGGGATATAAAAATAGAAGTTACGGGCCTTAGGCCAGGAGAAAAGCTTTATGAAGAGCTTCTAATGAATGAGGAAGGTCTTGAGGAAACAGCCCATGAGAAGATATTTATAGGCAGGCCTGGGGAGTTCGATTTTGATACAGTTAAGAAACAGATACAGGAGATATTAGATGTAGTACGTATAGGAACCAGGGAGCAGGTTAAGGATAAGATAGCTGAGGTTGTTCCTACTTATATAAGAGTAATAAAATATGATGAGGCAAGAAGTAACGAGGTAGAAGGAGTGATTGAAAAGAATATTATGAGTCAAGGGTAAATAAGTAATGAAATCACTCAATTTATATGAAGATTTAAGTTATAGAAAAAAGTAAAAAAAAACTGTAGTAAATTGTAGCTTCCTAATAAATAGCAAGATTAAGGATATAAGTTTTCGAAATATTTTTATCTCAGGAAACTTATTATTAAAAGTTGTAAATTGTATAAAAATGCATTATGTATCAAAAATTCAAGCATTTATTAGTATTTCTTATATATTCCTCTCATATGGAAATAAAATACAGAGCACATAATTAGACTAAATATTAACGAAATGGTAATATTTTCTTTAGGGTATTCTATAAAGTTATTAATCTTAATATTAATTCAATAAAAACATTTTTGTATTTTTTATTTTGGGGGGAGAGGAATGAGACTACAAGAGATACGTAAAATTATTTTAGTTTTATATGACATTATCTCCATTAACGTGAGCTTTATTTTGGCTTTATTTTTTAGATTTTCCTTTGATATACCCACAAGCTTCTTAGAACACTATAAAATGATGTTCATACCAATAACGCTATTATATATGATCGTTTTTAAATCCTTTAATCTTTATAACAGCCTATGGAGCTATGCAAGTGTGGATGAACTTATATCAATTATTGCTTCAAATATTTTAAGCAACGCTGTAATTCTTGGTATCAGCTTAGCGTTGCCGGGTAGTCTGCCTATTTCTGTAATAATTTTTTCGGGAATACTAATAACTATGTTCACCACAGCCTTTCGATTAGCCTTTAGACTTTACAGGAGATTTTCTATATTGGAAAAGAAGGTGGATAAGGCTGGATTTAAAAGGGTACTTATTGTAGGTGCAGGTTATGCAGGTATAAATATTTTGAAGGATATAAAGATGAGTCCTCAGTATGCTTATGAACCAGTAGGGTTTATAGATGATAGCCCCTATAAGAAGGGCAGTATAGTATCTGGGATTAAGGTTTTGGGAAATGTATCAGAAATTAAAGCTATAGCTTCTATGTATAGGATTGATACGATAATACTTGCTATTCCATCCTTAGATAAGGAAGAAAGGCGAAGGCTGCTTAAAATCTGTAGTGAAAGTGGTTGTGAGACAAAGACTATACCAGGAGGCTGGGAGCTTCTTAAGGAAAAGCCTTTTATCAGTCAGGTTAGAGGTATTGATTTAAAGGACATACTAGGACGAGAACAAGTGAAGCTTGATAATAAGGGGATTGAAGAGTATATAAGGGATCAAAGAGTTATGGTTACAGGAGGAGGAGGCTCTATAGGCTCAGAGCTCTGCAGGCAGATAGTTAATTATAAGCCACAGGAATTGATCATATTAGATATATATGAAAATAATGCCTATGACCTTCAGAATGAGCTTTTAAGAAGTTATCCAGAGCTTAATTTGAAGGTTTTAATAGCCTCTGTGAGAGATAAAAGAAGATTGGAAAAGATATTTAAGGAGTACAAGCCTTCTGTAGTATTCCATGCGGCAGCTCATAAGCATGTGCCACTTATGGAAACAAGCCCAGGAGAAGCTATTAAGAATAATGTTATGGGAACCTTAAACACCGCAGAATGTGCGGATAGGTTTGGAGTGAAGAGATTTGTTTTAATCTCTACGGATAAGGCAGTGAATCCTACTAATGTTATGGGAGCTTCTAAGAGGCTATGTGAGATGGTGATTCAGAGTATAAATTCTATAAGCAGTACAGAATTTGTAGCTGTAAGGTTTGGAAATGTTCTGGGGAGTAATGGATCTGTAATTCCACTTTTTGAAAAGCAGATAAAGGCCGGTGGCCCGGTTACAGTTACTCATGAGGAGATAACAAGATATTTTATGCTTATACCAGAAGCTGCACAGCTAGTTCTACAAGCAGGAGCCTATGCTAAGGGTGGAGAGATATTCGTTCTGGACATGGGAAAACCTATAAAAATATATAATATGGCAGAGGACTTAATAAGGCTGTCTGGCTTGGAGCCTCACAAGGATATAAGGATAGAGGTAACAGGGTTGAGGCCTGGTGAAAAGCTGTATGAGGAGCTACTTATGAGTGAAGAAGGGCTTATGGAAACTGCTCATGAGAAGATATTCATAGGAAGGCCTGGAGAGTTTGATTTTGATACTGTTAAGAAGCAGATAAAGGAAATATTAGATGTAATATATATGGGGAATAGAGAGCAGGTTAAGGATAAGATAGCGGAGGTAGTGCCGACCTATTGTAGAGCTGTAGAAAAGGAAAAAATAAGTGTTGCAGAAATAGAAGAGACAGAAATAAAGAAGGATGTTCTTTTTGAATCTAGTTTAAGCTGAATATTGAGATTTGTTGTTATTGGAAGGCATAAGAACTTAAAGCTATAGGAGAGGGGTACGGCGTACTCATGTGAAAAGGGTATAGTTTTAGGCCTCTCTTTAACTTTGAATAAAATGAGAGTTGTAAGGCAGCCACATTGTATAGTGTTAGTAGCTAGTTTTTGTTATCCATCGAATTATTTAATGATGTTTATAAGTAAGTATGAGGTTAGAACTGTACACTAGAATTTTTATATATGAATGTAAGAAGGACTTGAATATAATTTTAGGTTAATTAAGTAGTTATATATAAAATTTTGGATGGATTTATAAGGGGGACATATTTATGTCAGAAAAAATTTGGCTTTCATCACCCCATATGAGTGATGAAGGATATGAAATGGAATATATTAAGGAAGCATTTGACACAAATTGGATTGCACCTTTAGGTACTAATGTAAATATGTTTGAGAAGGAATTAGCTGCAAAGGTAGGAGTTGGACATGCAGCTGCATTATCTTCAGGAACAGCTGCAATACATATGGCTCTTAAAGCTGCAGGTGTAGAGGAGGGAGATATTGTATTCTGTCCTACACTTACATTCTCAGCGACTGCCAACCCTATCATGTATCAAAAAGCAGTACCAGTATTCATAGATAGTGATTATGAGACCTGGAATATGAGTACTGAAGCATTAGAAAGAGCTTTTGAAAAGTATCCTAAGGTTAAAGCAGTACTAGTAGTTCATTTATATGGACTTTCAGCTGATATGGATAAGATAGTTGAGTTATGTAAGAAATATAATGTGATTTTAATAGAAGATGCTGCGGAGTCTTTAGGGTCTTATTATAAGGGAAAGCATACTGGAACCTTTGGGGACTATGGAATATTTAGCTTTAATGGTAATAAGATTATAACTACTTCGGGTGGAGGAATGTTAGTATCTTATAATGAAGAGAGAATTGCAAAGGTGCGTTTCTGGTCAACACAAGCTAGAGATCAAGCAAGGCACTATCAACATAGCGAAGTAGGGTTCAATTATCGTATGAGCAATGTTGTTGCTGGAATTGGCAGAGGTCAGTTAAAGGTATTAGATAAGAGAGTTGAGAAGAAGAACTATATATATGAGTTTTATAAGAGAGAACTGGAACAGCTTGAAGGTTTAGAAATGATGCCGATCAATGAATGGAGTACATCAAATTGCTGGTTAAGCTGTATTACTTTAAGTGGACATGTTAAGCCAATTGACATTATGCTGGCTCTTGAGAAAGAAAACATAGAGTGCAGACCTGTCTGGAAGCCAATGCATATGCAGCCGATATTTAAAGATTACGATTTTGTATCACATTATGAAGATGATGTTAGAGAATTTGTTCCTGCTTCAACGGATGAAACAATAAACAGTATTGCTGTAAAGCATGAAGATGGAAAACAATTGAGTGTATCTGAGGATATATTTAATAGAGGTATTTGTCTTCCAAGTGATACTAAGATGACTGATGAAGATTTGAATAGAGTATGTAAGATTATTAAAGGGTTGTGGGTATAGATGCAAACTGAGATTAAACGAAATATAAAGCCATCCTTGCAATTGCCTGGTAAGGGTGGTTTATATAGAAGATTTTTTAAGAGGCCAATGGATTTTATTTTATCTTTAGTTGCAATTATAGTGTTAAGTCCTGTTTTATTGATTGTCGGAGTGCTAGTTCGAACTAAACTTGGCAGTCCGGTTATTTTTAAGCAGAAAAGACCAGGACTTAATGAGAAGATATTTACGTTATATAAGTTTAGAACTATGACGGATGAGAAAGATGAAAATGGGGATTTGCTACCGGATAGTGTGAGACTTACGAGGTTTGGAAGGTTTTTGAGGAGTACAAGCTTGGATGAATTGCCCGAGCTTTTCAATATTCTTGCAGGAGATATGAGTATTATAGGTCCTAGACCACTATTGGTAGAATATCTTCCTTTATATAATGAACGTCAAAAGAGACGTCATGACGTAAGGCCTGGATTATCTGGTTGGGCTCAGATAAATGGACGAAATGCTATTAGTTGGGAAGATAAGTTTGAGCTTGATGTTGAGTATGTGAAGAAAGTTAGCTTTGTGTTGGATTGGAAGATAATCTTTATAACACTTAAAAAGGTGTTTATAAGAGAAAGCATAAGTTCAGATACTGCTGCTACAATGGAAAGATTTATGGGTACTAAGGAGGGGACTTTTTGAAAAATATAGTTATAATTGGAGCAGGTGGATTTGGAAGAGAAGTTGCCTGGTTGATTGAAGATATAAATAAGGTTAAAAATGAATGGAATATAGTGGGTTTTGTTGATGACAATGAATCAGTACTAGGAAAAGAGATTAATGGACATATAGTTGTAGGAAATATTGATTGGCTAAAGGAACAAGATTTATATGTAATAAATGCTATAGCGGATCCAATAAATAAAAAGGAAGTAATAGAAAGGTTGTCAGGTAGCAAAAATCAATATCCGACACTGATTCATCCAAGTGTTATTTGTTCAAATAGAATTAGATTTGGAGAGGGTTCATTAATTTGTGCGGGTAATATACTTACAGTTGATATAGAGATAGGAAATCATGTAATTATTAATTTAGATTGTACAATTGGGCATGACGTAATTATTGAAGATTATTCAACAATATTACCAAGTGTAAATGTTTCAGGCTTTGTTAGATTAAGTAAATGTACAAGTATAGGGACAGGGTCAGCAATAATACAAGGAGTAACAATAGGAGAGGGAACAGTAATTGGAGCAGGTTCTGTTGTGACTAAAAGTTTGCCTTCTTATTGTACTGCTGTCGGTTCACCTGCAAAACCTATAAAGTTTCGTAAGTGAAAAAAGGAAGAAATGAATAAATGAAAACTATGTAATTTTTTTGATGATGAAAGTATAAATAACTGAATAGGTCAACCTATTATCGGAAAGTTAGGTGAATCATTTAAGTATAAATGTAATTTACATTTCTTTGTAACTATAGGAGATAACAGTACAAGCAAAAATTTCAAGGAGAAATAAAATCAAAGGTACGTCTATTATGATATTATTTCATCCAAGTTCTATTATTGGAACTGAAATTGAAATAGAGAGTAAATCTATTGTTATGGTAGGAGAGTGATTAACAGTTCAAGTAAAATTGGTAAGGGGTGTATTATTAATACCAGTTGTAGTTTGGATCACGATAATGTGATAGAAGATTATGTTCATATCTCTCCAGGTGCTAAACTGGCTTGAGCAGTTAGGATTTGTAAGAGAAGCTGGATATGGATTGAAAGTGTTGTAGCAATAACATTAATATATACGGTGGTAGCAGAATCGGTGCAGGGGCTCTAGTGGTTAAGGATATAACTGAACCTGGAACCTATGTTGGTGTCTCGGTGAGGAGAGTAGATAATGGCGAATGTTCTAATATTAGCAAATAATGATACGGGATTATATAAATTTAGAAGAGAGTTAATAGAGGAGTTATTAAGTCAAGGGAATAGTATTTATATCTCACTTCCTAATGGGGATTTCGTTCAGTCATTAATTGATATGGGATGCATATATATAGATACTTGTATTGATAGAAGAGGAATAAATCCTATTACAGATTTAATGCTTCTTAAAAAATATTTTAAGATTATTAAGAGTATTAAACCAGATATAGTTATTACTTATACTATTAAACCAAACGTTTATGGGGGGATAGTATGTAGAATCACTAAAACACCCTATATAGCAAATATCACTGGTTTAGGTACAGCAATTGAAAATCACGGGATATTACAGAAACTTACATTGTTCTTATATAAACTGGGTATTAAGAAAGCAAACTGTGTTTTCTTTCAAAATAAAGATAATCTAAAAAGATTTAAAGATAACGGAATTGTAGGCGATAATATTCGCCAGGTTCCAGGCTCAGGGGTAAATCTTATTCAGCATAGATTTGAAGAGTATCCACCTGATAATAAAATACACAAGTTCTTGTTTATTGGACGTATTATGAGAGATAAAGGAATAAATGAATTGCTTGAATCAGCAAAAACAATTAAGTATAGATACTCTAACGTACAATTTGATTTAGTAGGTGGAATTGAAGAAGAGTATAAAGAGATATTAAGCAATTATGAGAATAATGGAGTTATTATATATCATGGTAAACAAAATGATGTCCATTCATTTATTAAAGAATCAAACGCTACAATTCTTCCATCATATCATGAAGGCGTTTCGAATGCTTTACTTGAATCGGCTTCTTCTGGTAGACCTATTTTAGCTTCAAGAGTGGCAGGGTGTCTAGAAACCTTTGATGAAGAGATAACAGGTCTAGGATTTGAAGTTAAGAATTCTGATTCCTTAACAGAAACTATTATTAAATTTATTAATCTACCATATGATAAAAAGAAATTAATGGGTATAAACGGAAGAAAAAAGATGGAAATTGAATTTGATAGACGTATAGTAATTGAAGCTTATATTGAAGAAATTTATAAAGCTTTAACATGAATAATAATATTTTAAGAAAATTATTAATGGGAGATTTTGATAATGGATTTATATCAAAGAATTATAAATAAACAAGAAAAAATATCTTTAGTTGGTCTTGGATATGTAGGAATGCCAATAGCAGTAGCTTTTGCTAATAAAGTAAAAGTATTAGGTTTTGACGTTAACAAAGAAAAAATCAATCTTTATAAATCGGGAATTGACCCAACAAAAGAAGTTGGAGATATAGCGATAAAAAATACAAAAGTAGAATTTACTTCTGATGAGACTAAGTTAAGGGAAGCAAAGTTTCATATAATAGCTGTACCGACCCCAGTGAATACAGATCATACTCCGGATCTTAGACCTATTGAGTCTGCAAGCAGGACTTTAGGAAGAAATTTAACTAAAGGCTCTATAGTTGTATATGAGTCAACCGTTTATCCGGGAGTTACAGAGGATATTTGCGTACCGATCCTGGAAATTGAATCAGGTTTGACATGTGGTATTGATTTTAAGGTTGGATATTCACCAGAACGTATTAATCCCGGTGATAAGGTTCATAGATTAGAAACTATAGTGAAGATTGTTTCAGGAATGGATGAAGAAACACTGGATACAGTAGCTAAGGTTTATGAACTAGTAGTAGAAGCAGGGGTTCATAGAGCAGCTAGTATTAAAGTAGCGGAAGCAGCTAAAGTTATAGAAAACTCACAAAGAGATATAAATATAGCGTTTATGAACGAGCTGTCAATAATTTTTAATAGGATGGGAATTGATACTCAGGCTGTTCTTGAAGCCGCAGGAACAAAGTGGAACTTTCTTAAATTTTATCCAGGTTTGGTAGGAGGTCACTGTATAGGAGTAGATCCGTATTATTTAACATATAAAGCTGAGGAGATGGGATATCATTCTCAAATTATTCTCTCTGGTAGAAAGATTAATGATGATATGGGAAAGTATGTGGCTGAAAATACAGTGAAGAAAATGATAAAAGCTAATAAGCAAGTTAATGGAGCTAAGGTAGCCATCTTTGGGATGACTTTTAAAGAAAACTGTCCTGATGTTAGAAATACTAAAGTAATTGATATCATTAAGGAATTAGAGCAGTACGGAGTGGAGGTTAGAGTTATAGACCCAGTAGCAGATAAAGAAGAGTTGTGGCACGAGTATAAGATTCACCCATGTAAACCCGAAGAAGTAAAAGGCATAGATGCCGTAATATTTGCTGTTTCTCATGATGAGTTTAAGAATATGAAACTAGATAATATTAAGGAATTATTCAAATCCGAGAGTGAAGTTATAGATGAAGTTGCAGCTGTAAGTAAAGAAGCACGTTATGTAGAAAATAAATGTGTTTTGATAGATGTAAAAGGATTGTTCAATAAAAACGAGGCTGAAAATCTGGGCTACCTATATTGGAGGTTATAACATGGGATATAAAAATATAAAGTTTCCAGAAGGAAGCAAGTTTTTAGTAACAGGGGCTGCAGGTTTTATTGGGTCGAATCTAGTAGAAGCTATTTTAGATCTAGGATATAAAGTAAGGGCTTTAGATAATTTTTCAACGGGTAAAAGAGAAAATGTTGATTTGTTTATTAAACATCCTAATTTTGAATTCATTGAGGGTGATATAAGGGATTTAGATACTTGCACTAAAGCTTGTAATGGTATTAATTATGTTCTTCATCAAGCTGCGTGGGGAAGTGTACCAAGAAGTATTGAGATGCCTTTGTTATATGAAGATATAAATATTAAAGGTACTTTAAATATGATGGAAGCAGCTAGAAGAAATGGAGTTGAAAAATTCGTATATGCTTCAAGTTCATCAGTATATGGTGATGAGCCTAATCTTCCTAAAAAAGAGGGGCGAGAAGGAAATTTACTCTCTCCATATGCTCTTACTAAGAAGGTAGATGAGGAATATGGGAAGTTGTATACGAAACTCTATGGATTAGATACTTACGGTATGAGGTATTTTAATGTGTTTGGTAGAAGACAAGACCCACATGGAGCTTATGCTGCTGTAATTCCTAAATTTATTAAGCAGTTACTTAATAATGAGATTCCTACGATTAATGGTGATGGAAAGCAGAGTAGAGATTTCACATATATTGAGAATGTGATTGAAGCTAATCTTAAGGCATGTTTGGCATCTCATGAGGCAGCAGGGAATGCATATAACATTGCTTATGGCGGTAGAGAGTATTTAATTGATATCTATAATAATCTTTGTAAGGCTTTGGATAAAGATATTCAACCTATTTTTGGACCGGATAGAACAGGAGATATTAAACATAGCAATGCAGACATAAATAAAGCACAAGAAATGATTGGATATTTACCAAGTTGGAGCTTTGAAATGGGAATTAAGGCAGCAATAGAGTGGTATAGGGAGAACTTGTGATGGGAATATTAGAAAAAATTTATGATAAATCACCTATATTTGTTCAAAATCTAATGGTTTCAGTTTCTGGTTTCCAAAGAAATAAGAGTAGATACGGTGCAGTATACTACGATTATTTAGCTTTTTTACGAAGGTTTGACAATCTTACGATGAAGGAAAAAATAGAATATCAGCAAAAAGAATTAATAAATTTTATTAAATATGCTTGTGATAAGAGTCCTTTTTATAGTGATTTATATAAAGACATTAACCTAAATCAAATACAGACTGTAGATGATCTAAAAAAATTGCCTATTATTGACAAAGAAATGCTGCGTAGTAATATCGAGAGAGTAAATACTATTTCACGAAAAGTAGCTGTGGAAGGTCATACAGGTGGTACAACGGGGAAATCACTTGTAGTGTTATTTACACCAGAAGATATGATGAAGCGAATGGCAATGTTAGATCATTTTAAGTCAAGAGTTGGGTTTAAACACTTAAAGATGAAAAGAGCAACTTTTAATGGAAAACATATAATACCACCGAAACAAATAACGAAAGTTTTTTGGAGATATAATGCTGCATGTAAACAAATGATTTATTCTTCATTTCACCTTACAGAACAGAATATGAAGTATTATGTCAATAGCTTGAATCGATTTAAACCTCAAGCAATAGATGGGTTCTTTATGTCAATGTGTGATATTGCTAGTTTTATTGAAAGGCATAATATCAAGCTTGAGTTTACTCCTATTGCAATATTTCCTACATCTGAAACGTTAACTCAAAGTGGCAGGGAGCTATTAGAAAGAGTTTTTAAATGTAAAGTTTATGATCAGTATGCTTCTAGTGAAGGTGCACCTTTTGTTACAGAATGTAAAGATCAAGTTTTGCATATGGAGTTAGCTTCAGGAGTTTTTGAGCATTTTGAAGAAGGTAATGACGAAGTTCTTGTGACAAGCTTCACAACGCATGGTACACCATTAATAAGATATAGAATTGGTGATGCAATGAAGTTTGATTGCTTTAATGCTAAATGCAGCTGTGGATTAGAGAAGCCTATCGTCAAAGAGATTCAAGGCAGAAAATTGGATTTCTTATATACTGCTGATGGTGCAAAGGTTAATGGTGGTAATGTAGCTAATTTGTTTAAAAATATGCCTAATGCTCTTATAAGGGCCCAGACTGTACAAGAAAAGATGGATGAAATAAGAATATATCTTGAAATTGACCAAGATAGATATAAGAAAGAATATGATGAATTGTTAAAAGATGAATTTAAGCATAAATTTGGAGAAAAAACTAATGTTATTATCGAACATGTTGATGAGATTAGCAGAGAAAAGAGTGGAAAGTTTAGAATGATAATAAATTGTGTGGAAAGCTAGAAGAGTGTGTATATTATGAGAATATTAATAATAAGTAGAAGTCCATGGGATGAAACTAACAGTTTAGGAAACACTTTATCAAATTTATTTTCAAGTGTGCAGAAAGAAAACTTAGCAAACTTATATTTTAGATCAGCTAAACCATCGAATAAAATTTGTATGAAATATTTTTCAATTACTGATTCGGAAGTTCTAAAGTCAGTTGCTATACGTAATTTGGATATCGGCACTTATTTCGAAATGGATATAAACGATGATAAAAATAACACTATTTCGCAAAAACAAGTTCAGTCAGATGAACAAATCTATAGTTACTTTAGGAGAAAAAAATCTAAATATGCATTGTTATTACAAGAGATTCTATGGGATTATGGAAAGTGGAATAGCTTAAAACTTAATAAGTTTTTGGAAGACTTTCAACCTGAAATTATCTTCGCACCGGCTTTTTCTACATCATATACTCATAGAATATTATGGTATGTAAAAGAAAAAACCAATGCTAAAATTGCTTTATTTCATGCTGATGATTATATGTCAATTAGTAAAAATAGTAATTTATTAAATAGATTGTATGAGAAAAAGAGGATTAAGTCCGTTACTAAAAGTACATTGATGGCGGATATTAATTATTGTATATCAGTTAAGCAACAAGAGGAATATCAGAAGAAAATAGGTAAAGAGATGAAATTACTGTATAAAGGAGCAGATTTTTCTGTAAAGCCATTTTATAGAGCGCCAAGTAAAGAATCTCCGATAAAAATTATTTATATTGGGTCAATTCTATATGGTAGATGGAAAACTCTTTCACTTTTAGCAAAAGCAATTCAAAGGATTAATTGCGAAACTAGACATTTTGAGTTATCGATTTATTCACAATATGAGCCTACGAAGCAAATGGAAGAACAAATGATTATAAATGGAGATACTAAATTTATGGGCAAAATTCCTGCTAGCAAAATAAAGGATGCTTATAGAAAGTCGGATATTGTTCTTCATTTAGAATCGTTTGAAGATATAGAAAAACAAAAAACGAGATTATCATTTTCTACTAAGATAGTGGATTGCCTTAATAGTGGAAGAGCAGTTATGGCTATCGGTTGGGAAGATGCAGCGAGTATAGACTATCTTATAAAGAATGATGCAGCTTTAATTGCTAATTGCGAAAACAAAATTTATGATCTACTACAAAAGATTAAAACAAATAATGATATTTTAGAAGAGTATGCAAATAAAGCTTGGAATTGTGGAAAAAGAAATCATCAAATTAATGAGATTCAGAAGAAGTTATATCAAGACCTTAAGTTAATGATAGATGAAGATAAGAATGAAAATCATACAAATTAGTATTATTAATGGTATGTGTATCATAGGTTAAACAAACAAGGTATTACCGGATTTTCTTAATGGATGATTACTATAAAGGATTATCGCTAATTCTGATGGGGTTGTCCGTCAAAGAGAAGTTGAAATAGACAACCTCTTAGATAAAAAATATATGGATTATTATAAAGAGTTATTAAATAATAGGATTATTTTTCAATAACTCGTACCTGTAAATTATTGAGTTGAATAAACAATACTCAGTCTAAATTTGTTCAACTAATAAAACTTTATGTTAATTATATTAATTTAGAGATATCTTTGTTTTATCTTGATGAAAATGATATCCCAATAATTTTAGCACTTTATGATTGATTGTTTTATACTAATAAATGTACTCATTATGCTTTGGATAGATGTTACAAAAAGATGTACATGGAAGTCGCCTGCAATCGAAAAAAAGATCATAGTAGATGTTTTTTTACTTATACAATGTTGTAAGGTAAAATGGAGTGGGTTTGTAATATTCCTAGATTTATAGCAGTCTGTGTATAAACTGAATAACTATTAAGAATATGAGGTCTATACTATCATCAGCAAGGTTGATAACTAGAATTTATAAGCGGATTGACTTAGAATATTATAAATCCTTAAATTGTTAAAGTAATAAAACGGAATTCAGAGGTAGTACGATGAGTATAATAAGAAGACCATTTGAAGCAAATGTCTAAACCGTTTGATAATGCATAGCAGGTACTAATCGGCCATGTGGCAAAAGGAACGTAGAATCTATGCCTGCTTTAGAGCAGGGTGACTAGTATTAGAACAGTAAGTAGAAAGATGGAGGAACATAAGGATATGCTAAGATGGTTAGATTTTTTTGTAAAATGAAAATACATTTTAACCGTTGTAGTAATTAACTAGCATAAATAGGATAGTAATGAAAAATTATGCTATTGTTGTCTAATCAAAAAAATATTAATTTGAGTGAGGTTAGATAGATATTGGTAAAAAATATAATAACTACTATTAGATATAGTGACTGTGTGGGAAACTTAGTAATCAGATATTATAAATAAAAAATATACATATAGAGTTGAAGAATTTAAGGAGTAAAGCATGAAAATTGTTCAGATTAATTCTGTTTGTAGTGTTGGAAGTACTGGCAGGATTGCGGTAAACTTAAGTAAAAAGATGGTGGAAAATAATATTGAAAATTACATAATATATGGAATAGGATATAGTGATTACTCTTTAGGAATTAAAATCGGAAATAACTTTAACATAAAAACACACCAATTACATACTAGATTATTAGGATGGCATGGCTATGCCTCGAAACTTGCGACTAAACAGTTAATACAGGAGCTAGATCGTATTAAACCTGATATAGTACATCTTCACAATATTCATGGGTTTTATGTAAATATTGAGCTTTTGTTTAAATATTTGTCTAGAATTGACAAGCCTGTGGTGTGGACCTTACATGATTGCTGGTCCTTTACAGGGCATTGTGTTCATTTCGATTATATAGGTTGTGATAGGTGGAAAACAGGATGCTATGATTGCCCTCAAATAGATTCTTATCCAACTAGTTGGTTTTTTGATAGATCAAAAGAGCAATGGGAAAAGAAAAAGTCATTAATTACTTCTGTAAATAATTTATGTATTGTGACACCTTCACAATGGTTAGCGAGCTTAGTAAAGCAATCATTCTTAAATAAATATGATATTAAGGTTATTAATAATGGAATAGATACTGAACTTTTTAGACCACGTAATAATAACTTTAGGGAAGAAAATGAATTAAGCAATAAACATATTATACTTGGTGTTGCTAGTTCCTGGAGTAGTCGTAAAGGGTTAACCGATTTTTTTAAACTTGAAGAAAAACTTGATGAAAATTACAAAATTGTATTAGTGGGTCTAACAGAAAGACAGAAAGAACAATTACCTAGAAATATTATGGGGATTACTCGAACTCATAATATCCAAGATTTAGCAGATTTATATTCATCTGCAAATGTATTTGTTAATCCTACATGGGAAGATACTTTTCCTACAGTAAATCTTGAAGCTCTTGCATGTGGATTACCTGTAATTACATATAATACCGGAGGAAGTAATGAATGTGTTAGTGAAAAAACTGGACTTGTAGTTAATAAAGGTGATATTAATGGGTTAATGAGTGCAATTAATACTATAAAGAATAATAAAAAAAAGGATTATTCTACAAACTGTGTAAAAAGAGCAAGCGATTTATATGACATGAATAAAAAGTATGAAGAATATATAAGTTTGTATAGGAATATCAAGGGGTAATCAAATGAATAAAGGCAATAGTAGAATTGAAATTAAAAATCGTCGTTTATACTTTTTTCCAGTTATATCAACAATACTGTATTTCATATATCATACTTTTGGAATAACCATTTTTATGTATATAGGGTTGTTTGCAATGCTTGTTCCGGTGTTATTGTATCCTACTAAGGATTTAATTTTGATGGTTATGTTCTATATACCAAATATTAGAATGTTCCTTTTTGTAAATAGCGGACAGAGTACAGTTGGTATTTTGCTTCTAGCAACTTTTATAATGTTATTGATAAAAGAAAATAAAAAAATATTTATAAATAAAACACTAATGCTGGGGTTAATTTTATTTTTACTTAACTGTATTTTAACTTTTTATTTAACTAATAGTTTTTCATTATTTACATCATTAATTAGATATATTATTGACATAATATTATTTGTTTATGTAGTATCACAAAATGATAAAATTTATGATTTATACAATCAGATAAAAGCTTCATTTATTTTTGGATGTCTTGTAATGATAGCTACTGCATATGCTTATAATGCAATAAAGGGTATAGATGTATTTTCGACTATTTTTTCGTCTATCGGAAATGATAGGAATTATTATTCGACAACCATTGCTTTTGCGGTTTCAGTTTTAATTATAGATTTAGTTATAAGTAATACTCCAAAAATTTATAATGTGCTAATTGCTATTGTTTTGGCTATTGCAGGAGCTATGTCATTGTCAAGAACTTATATTATTGCATCAATTGTCAATATTGTTGCACTAATATTTATAATGATAAAAAAATCAAGATTAACTGTGTCAAAAAAAATTCTATTATTAATTGGTATTGTATTAGCGATTACTATTTTTTCGGATTTAATAAATAATTTATATGTTCGTATAGCTCTTAGATTTGAAGCAGAGAGTATGGCAACTGGAAACGGGAGATTAATTATTTGGAATTTCTATATTACAAAAACATTTGAAAGTGTTAAAAATGCATTATTTGGTTTAGGAAACTTCTACAATTTAATGAATGAGGGGTTAATAAATCAAACTCATCACAATGTGTTAGTTGAGACAGTTTCTACTTTTGGCTTGTTTGGCGCCACATCAAATATATTGCTATATATAATTATTTATAAGCAAATAAAAGGTAACGAGAAGATCAAAAAATATGTTTTTTCTTTCTTTCCATTAATAACACTATTAATTGGATATTTTAGTCTTTCTGCCATGTTTTCTGATAATTTTGTTTTGTGTATGATGTTTTCTTTCTTAATAATTAATGTATACAGTAAACAGAATCGTGTAAATGTTAAAGAGTATGCTTAAGGGGAAGGTATTAATTATGAGAATTACATTTTATTCCAACTTTCTAAATCATCATCAATTGCCATTTTGTAAAGCGATGGTTAATTTAATTGGAGAGGGATTCACATTTGTAGCAACAGAGCCTATTAAAAAAGAACGACTAATGATGGGGTATGCAGATATAAATAAAGAATATTCTTTTGTGCTAAGAACTTATGATGGTGAAAATGAATACAAAAAGGCCCGATTACTTGCTTTAGAGAGCGATGTAGTAATTCTAGGATCTGCACCTAATGAGTATATAGATATTCGTATTAAGCAAGATAAACTAACATTTAAATATGCAGAGCGTTTTTTCAAAAGAGGTACATATCGTCGATTTATTCCTACAACGAGGAAAAAAATTGTAGATGGATATGTGAAGTATAAAAAAAATAATCTTTATATTCTGTCAGCTAGCGCTTTTACATCTTATGATTTATCGTTATGTGGCTTTCCAGAAAATAAATGTTTGAAATGGGGATACTTTCCTGAAGCAAAAAAGCAGAATTTAGATGATTTGTTTAAGAAAAAGTCTCATGATGTTTTAAAATTTCTTTGGGTTGGGCGTTTAATTGATATCAAAAGAACAAAAGATGCAATAGAGATTGCAAAAAAAATAAAGAAAGATGGTTATTCATTTTCCTTAGATATAATTGGAAATGGTAATTGTGAAGAAAGCTTAAAATGTCTAGTTAATAAGTACGGGTTATCTGATTGTGTGAAGTTTCTAGGTTCGATGTCGCCAGAAAAAGTTAGAGAAAATATGGAGTCAGCAAATATATTCTTGTTTACTAGTAATTTTCAAGAAGGTTGGGGTGCGGTATTAAATGAAGCCATGAATAGTGGATGTGCTGTAGTAGCTAGTCATGCAATTGGGTCTGTACCTTATCTTTTGGAAAATGGAAAAAATGGTTTAATTTATAGGTATGGTGATATTGATGACTTCTATAATAAGGTTAAATATATAATGGATAATCCTCAAAAGCGACGGATGTATGGAGAAAGTGCATATTATACACTTATTAATAGTTGGAATGCTAATGTTGCGGCGGAACGGTTATTGAATATATCTAAAGAATTATTAAATAGCAAGTCAATTAAGTTTTATGATTATGGTCCATGCAGTGCATCCAATATTATAAATAATAAATGGTTTAATGAACTAAGAAATTTATAAATCATTAATGATTGGTGAAATAGAAATCTTGGCTTAGATTAATATTTTAAAATTATGGTTAGTGATGGAAATTGTAGTGTAGTAGATTTAACATAAGTTAGAAATATACAGACTGTAAAATGTAGCATAATTGAACTTTCACTCTTGCTAATAAATCATTAGATTATAATTTAGCGCTAGCTGGGTGCCTGAAAAATAGTGAAAAGGTTGTTTAAGAATCCAAAGAATTATGGAGATGCAAAATGCAAGAAAAAATAGATACTAAAATAGATACTAAAATAGATTCAACAAAGCAAATAAGATATGGTGCTATTATGTCCTATATAGCTATTTTCTTTAATATAGCTACAGGGCTTATATATACTCCTTGGATGGTTCAACAAATCGGTCAATCAGAATATGGTCTTTATTCATTAGCAGTTACTCTTATAAGTTTTTTTACCATAGATTTTGGTCTTGGGGAAGCTGTATCACGTTTTCTTTCAAAATATAATGCTGAGAATAATGAGAAGAAGAAAAAAGATTTTTTAGGTATAACTTTTAAGATATATATATTTATTGATATTTTTATTTTCATATTCCTATTAGCAATTATAATATTTGCAGATGTTATATATGCAGAATTAACATCAATGGAGCTAATGAAATTTCGTATAGTATTTTGTATAGCTGCTTTGTATAGCGTAGCCTCATTTCCTTTTATGCCATTAAATGGCATTCTAATTTCAAATGAGCGATTTTCTTTTCAAAAGTTAGCTGATCTTATGAATAAAATAATTACAGTCATAACTATGGTTATAGTATTACTTTTGGGATATAAGCTATATTCTTTAGTAATTGTTAATGCAATTTCAGGTATTATAACAATAGTATTGAAACTAATATATATATATAAAAATAATTTAATAGAAATAAATTTTAAAATAAAAGATAATGAGTTATTGAAAGAGATATTAAACTTCTCTGTTTGGACGGCAGTTATAGCAATAGCACAGAGGTTTATATTAAATATTACCCCCACCGTTTTAGGTGCTTTGGCTGGGAGTATACAAATTTCTTTATTTTCAGTTGCTATGACAATAGAAGGTTATATTTGGACATTTGCTAATGCGCTGAATGGTCTTTTTTTGCCTAAAGTAACAAAGATGACTGTAAAAAATGATAATTCAGTGGAGATTGAAAATCTAATGATAAAAGTAGGGAGAATTCAGTTATTTTTAGTAGGTCTATTGATTGTTGGTTTTTTAACAATGGGTAAAGAGTTTATGGCTTTGTGGATGGGAGAAAATTTTTTAGATTCTTACTATGTAGCTGTATTGCTTATTATGCCTTGTATAATTACACTTACTCAACAAATAGGAAATACAGCTCTTGTAGCGCTTAATGAGATGAAATTTAGAGCATTAGGCCATATTGCAACAGCTGTCATAAGTTTTGTGCTTTCGACGTTGTTTTCTCAAAAATATGGAGCTATAGGTTCTAGCCTTGCAATTTTTCTTGGCAATATTATAGGTCAGGTAATAGGGATGAATATTGTATATTATAAAATTTTGAGAATAAATTTAGTTAGATTTTTTAAAGAATGTCATTTGAAAATGATTATTCCTTTGACAGTAACGATTTGTATAGGACTGTTATTACAATATTTATTTCCTTCTGTAAGTTTAATCTCATTTACGATTAAAGTATTAGCTATAAGTATTATTTATCTAGTACTCATGTGGAATTTTGCACTAAATAAGTATGAGAAAGGATTATTTGGTGATTTATTTAATAAAATATTTGAATTAGTAAGGAGGAAAACAAATGTTTGAAAATAAAACCTTGTTAATAACAGGTGGTACAGGCTCTTTTGGAAACGCTGTAATGAACAGATTTTTAAATACAGATATAAAAGAAATTCGGATATTCTCTAGAGATGAGAAGAAACAAGATGATATGAGAAAGCTTTATCATAATGATAAACTTAAATTTTACATTGGTGATGTTAGGGATATTGCAAGTGTTAAGAATGCAATGCATGGTGTAGATTATATATTTCATGCTGCAGCACTTAAACAGGTTCCTTCATGTGAATTCTTTCCTTTAGAAGCAGTGAAAACTAATGTTATTGGAACGGATAATGTCCTTACTGCTGCAATAGAGTATGATGTTAAAAAGGTTATCTGTTTGTCTACTGATAAAGCAGCATATCCTATCAATGCTATGGGGATATCTAAGGCTATGATGGAAAAAGTATTTGTTTCAAAAACAAAAACTGTGGACCCAGAGAAAACAGTTATTTGTGGTACTAGATATGGAAATGTTATGGCATCAAGGGGGTCAGTGATTCCGTTATTCATAGAGCAAATAAAAAATGGACAACCCTTGACTGTAACGGATCCTGGAATGACAAGATTTTTAATGAGCCTTGAAGAGGCTGTTGAGCTAGTTGTATTTGCTTTTAATAATGCAGAGGCTGGGGATATTATGGTACAGAAGTCACCAGCATCTACTATCGGAGATTTAGCTAAGGCTGTTAAAGAGTTATTTAATGTTGATAACGAGATAAAGATTATTGGTACAAGACATGGAGAAAAAAGATATGAAACACTTCTTACAAAAGAAGAGTATGTTGTTGCAGAGGATATGGGGGGGTTCTACAGAGTACCGGCTGATAAAGAGATCTTAACTATGATAAGTATTTTGTAGATGGTGATAGAAAGTTATCTTCTCAAGAGGAGTATAACTCAGACAATACAGAAAGATTGAATATAGAACAGATTAAAGAAAAATTACTGGCGTTAGATTATGTTAAAAAAGAATTAGAATATTGGAATGTAAAAAATGAAGCAGCTACTAGTAAGATGTAGTTTAAGAAAGGCTTGGTGACAATATGAAGATACTAATCACTGGTGCAAAAGGATTTATAGGAAAAAATCTAATTGCTGAGCTTAAGAATAGAAAATATTTAGATATACTTGAATATGATATTGATACTAACCAATTATTATTAGAGGAATATTGTCAGGAAGCAGATTTTATTTTTCATTTAGCTGGTGTTAACAGACCAAAGGAACAATCTGAATATATGGAAGGAAACTTTGGATTTACATCTATATTATTAGATAAGCTTAAAGAACATAAAAATAACTGCCCTATTATGATATCTTCATCTATCCAGGCTGAACAAGATAATCCTTATGGGAAGAGCAAAAAGGCTGGAGAGGATTTAATGTTTAGTTACGGAAAAGATACCGGAGCTAAAATACTTGTTTATAGGTTTCCTAATGTATTTGGGAAGTGGTGTAGACCAAATTATAATAGTGCTGTAGCTACTTTTTGTAATAATATTGCCCGTAATATCCCCATTACTGTTAATGATCCAAGTGTGGTTATGAATCTAGTTTATATAGATGATGTGGTAGAAGAACTAATAAATGCACTTACTGGTAAGGAAAATAAAGATGGTGATTTTTGTGTAGTCCCTATGGTGCATACCATAACTTTAGGTGAGATTGTTGATTTAATATATTCTTTCAAAAAAAGTCGTGACCAACTATCAATACCTAATGTGTCTGATAACTTTACAAAAAAGCTTTATAGCACATATTTGAGTTATCTTCCTGAAGATAATTTTAGTTATAAACTTAAGATGAATGTTGATAATAGAGGGTCATTCACTGAGTTTATTAAGACATCTGAAAGAGGACAGGTTTCAATTAACATATCGAAACCTGGAATAACCAAGGGAAATCACTGGCATCATACAAAGAATGAAAAGTTTCTTGTAGTGAGTGGAAAGGGAGTTATTCGTTTTAGAAAAATTGACTCAGATAAGGTAATTGAATATTATGTTAGCGGAGATAAGCTGGAAGTAGTAGATATACCAACAGGATATACACATAATATTGAAAATTTAGGAGAAACAGATATGGTTACAGTAATGTGGGCAAATGAACAGTTTGACACTGAAAAGCCTGATACGTATTATTTGGAGGTTTAGATATATGAAGAAGTTAAAGGTTATGACAGTTGTTGGAACAAGACCTGAGATAATACGACTTTCCGCTGTTATAAGCAAGTTAGAAGAATCTCAAGCAATAGAGCATATCCTTGTTCATACAGGACAGAATTATGATTATGAATTAAATGAGGTTTTTTTTAAAGATTTTAATCTGAGAAAACCTGATTATTTTCTTAATGCAGCTACAGGCACCGCTATCGAGACCATAGGAAATATTCTTATCAAGATAGACCCGATAATGGCAGAGGTTAAGCCAGACGCGTTTTTAGTGCTTGGAGATACAAATAGTTGTTTATGTGCTATAGCTGCAAAAAGAAGACAAATCCCTATATTCCATATGGAGGCAGGTAACAGATGCTTCGATCAGAGAGTTCCAGAGGAAACTAACAGGAAGATTGTTGATCATACAGCTGATATTAACCTCACTTATAGTGATATAGCAAGAGAATATCTTTTAAGAGAAGGTTACCCTTCTGATAGAATAATTAAAACAGGAAGTCCGATGTTTGAGGTTCTAAATTCAAGAAAAGAAGACATTGAGAATTCTGATGTACTTGAGAGAATAGGGTTAGAAGATGGTAAATATTTTGTAGTATCTGCTCACAGAGAAGAAAATATAAATTCAGAGATAAACTTCCTAGATTTAGTTGATACTCTAAACTCTGTAGCAGAAAAGTATAATATGCCTGTAATAGTAAGTACACATCCTAGAACTAGGAAGATGATTGAATTAAAAGGGATAGAGTTTAATCAACTAATAAGAATTCTAAAACCTTTAGGATTTAATGATTATAATAAACTTCAAACCAAAGCAAAGGCAGTTCTTAGTGATAGTGGAACTATCAGTGAAGAATCTTCTATTTTACATTTTAAGGCTCTCAATATAAGACAAGCTCACGAGAGACCTGAGGCTATGGAAGAAGCTTCAGTGATGATGGTTGGACTGAAGAAGGACAGAATACTTCAGGGTCTAGAGATACTAGAAACGCAGGATAAAGGTACATTAAGGCTGGTAGGAGACTATAGTATGCCTAATGTATCTGAAAAGGTTCTTAGAATAATACTATCATATACTGATTATGTTAATAGAGTTGTTTGGCAAAAATAGTTTTACATTGGAATACTAATGTGAAATAAGTTTGAAAAAAGGACTTTATACTAAATACCCTAGTATAAATATAATTAAAAACAAAAGAGATAAGATTAGATCTAATTTTTCAGAGCATGAGGTGAAGAGTAGATGATCAAATACCATATCTCTTTTTTTATTATTTCCCGTAAAAAACCCTCATCGCCTTCCTAACATTTTCCTTCATCCCTCTTATACCTTCTATTGAAAGATCATGAAAGAAAATCTTATCCTCAGGACCGTGGCTGTTTATATATTCAGCTACCTTTTCTGCTCCAGCTAGTGCCATGTAAGTATAATAGTTGATTTTAGTTATACCGTTATTTATTGCAGTTCTGAAGTCTTCGTCAGAAACTCCTGAGCCTCCATGCATCACAAAGGGGATGTCTATCTTTTCTTTGATTTTAGTTATCCTATCTAGATCCAGTACTGGCTTCTGCAGATAAATGCCATGAGCGGTACCGAAGGATATTGCTAGGGCATCCACACCGGTTTCTTCTACAAATATTTTTGCCTGCTCAGGATTAGTATAGCAGTCATCAGTACTGGCATAATCTGAAAGGGATACTGCTCCCTTCCCTTCACCAGCACCCACAGAAGAGGAAAGCATGTGGCCCAGCTCTGCTTCTACGGAAACCCCAAGGGAATGGGCAATCTTTACTATTTCTTTAGTTTCTTCAATGTTAACCTCAAAGGGTTTAGTGGAGGCATCATACATTATGGAGGTGAAGCCAAGCTTCATGGCCTTCATGCAGAGAGAAAAGCTGGAGCCATGATCTAAGTGTACCACCACAGGAACGGAAGCCTTTCTTGCCTGGTCCAGCATTATGGGACCGATTATATCAAGAGGGATTAAATCATTATGAACCTCTGCATGCTGAATTATCACAGGAACCTGCTCCTCCTCTGCCGCCTGCATAACAGCCAGTAGTGATTCCAGATTCGGTGCATTAAAGGCGCCTACAGCATATTTCTTTTCCCTGGCCTCTTTTAGAATCTCCTTTAAAGTTACTAACATATACTCACACCTCTCCTATTAGGAATTATTTACTCAGATTGTATCAAATGGAAATGTATAGGTCAATAAATTATGCACCTATGCTATATATTAGGTACAAATGTAATATAAAAGCCTAAAAAATCATATTATTTATATGACAAATGTAACAGGAAAACAATTACATTTTACAGCTGTAATGTAAACGTATAACTAATATAATTGACTTAAATAATCCTAAGGAGGTATTAAAGTGAAGAAAAAATTATTTAGTCTATTACTTGGTTTCATCCTTATTGTAGGTGTACTTAGTGGCTGTAGCACTGAAGGTCCTGATAGTGACGGCGGTGATAAGGGTCAATTAGGAGAAAGACCTAAGGATGGCTATACCTTTGGATATACCTGTATGGATGGGACTAACCCTTTCTTTGTAATCCTAGAAAAAACTATTAGAGAAGCAGTAGAAGCTAAGGGGGACAAGCTTATATCGGCGGATCCAGCAAATGATGTTTCTCTACAAATAACACAGATAGAAGATATGATAACTCAAGGAATAGACGCCATATTCCTTAACCCAGCAGAAGCAGAGGGTATATTACCTGCCCTTGATATGCTTAAGGATGCTGGAATACCTATAATAAACTTCGATACGGAGGTTGCTGACCTTTCCTATGCAGCAGCTTATGTAGGCTCAGACAATTACAATGCAGGTCTTGTATGTGGTGAAGATCTAGTAAAGAAGGTTCCCGGTGGTGGAAAGATTATAGTTTTAGACTCCCCAACCATGAACTCAGTTACTGACAGAACCAATGGCTTCTTAGATGCTATAAAGGGTAAGGGCTTTGATGTAGTTGCACAGCAGGATGCAAAGGGTAACCTAGAGGTTTCTATGGGAATAGCTGAAGACTTACTTCAAGCAAATGATGACGTAGTTGCTATATTTGGTGGTAATGACCCTACAGCTCTTGGTGCTTTAGCTGCTGCCAATGCTGCAGGACTTAAGGATGTCCTTATCTATGGAGTAGATGGTTCCCCAGACATTAAGAAGGAGATTGCTTCAGGCAACTCTTTGATAGAAGGAAGTGGTGCTCAATCACCTATTAATATCGCAAAGATTTCCGCAGAGGTTATGTACAAGTATTTTGATGGTGAAACCCTGGAAGATAGATATCCAGTAGAAACCTTCCTAATAACCTCAGATAACGTATCAGAATACGGAACTGATAGCTGGCAATAGGATAAGGGCAGCTCTTTAAAGTACTCTTTTATTGAAAGAGAATAAGGAGCTGCCTTATTTAATTTATACATCCAATAATAGGATATTTGCAGAGGCAGGTGATATATTAAATGGAGACACAAGCATTGCTTAATATGAAGAATACTTCTAAAACCTTTCCTGGAGTCAATGCTCTGGATGGGGTGGATTATGAGCTCCGCTATGGTGAGGTTCATGCGATTTTAGGAGAAAACGGCGCAGGGAAATCCACCTTGATCAAGGTCTTAGGTGGAATATATACCTCCGATGGAGGAGAGATATTTATTGATGGAAAACCAGTGGAAATTAAGAATGTTGAGGATGCACAAAAAAGTGGAATCTCAATAATCCACCAAGAGCTAGTACTAGTTCCCCACATGACCGTAGCAGAAAATATCTTTTTGGGAAAGGAGCCAATAAAAGGGCACCTGGTAATGAAAAATAGAATGTATCAAGCGGCTCAGAAGCTTCTAGATGACTATCATATAGATGTCAGTGCCCACGCCTTAGTGAGAAACCTGACAATAGCACAGCAACAGATGGTAGAAATAGTTAAGGCTATATCCTACAACTCTAAAATACTGGTTATGGATGAGCCGACCTCCTCCATATCCGATAAGGAGGTTGCCTTCCTCTTCGATACCATAAGGAGCCTTACAAAGAAAGGTGTAGGAATAATATATATTTCCCACAAGATGAGTGAGCTAGAAGAAATATGTGATAGGGTAACGGTATTGAGGGATGGTAAATATATAGGGACAAAGGTTGTTAAGGAAACCACCAAGGATGAGCTCATTAAAATGATGGTAGGACGAGAACTAGAAAAGTATTATACCAGAGACTATTTAACTCCAGGAGAGGTAGTCCTTATCTGTGAAAATATATCCGATGGGAAGAAGGTTCAGGGAGCCTCCTTTAATCTTAGAAGAGGAGAGATTATAGGCTTTGCAGGCCTTGTAGGAGCTGGTCGCACAGAGCTTATGAAATGCATCTTTGGACTTACCCCTGATTACAGTGGTGATATATATATCAATGGAAAGAAGATAAGGATAAGCAGTCCTTCCATAGCTATAAAAAATGGAATTGCTTTAGTCCCTGAGGATAGGAAGGGCGAAGGCTTATACATGGCTCAGAGTGTTAGATATAACTCCACCATAGAGGTTCTATCAAAATTTATAAAAGGTATATTTGTGCATAAGAAAAAAGAAGAGAATATAACAAAAGAATATATTGATCTCATGAGAACTAAAACTCCTTCACAAAAGCAGCTAGTAAGCAAGCTATCTGGTGGTAATCAGCAGAAGGTTATGATAGGAAGATGGCTGGCTACAGATCCCACCATACTAATATTAGACGAACCCACTAGAGGTGTAGATGTGGGAGCGAAATCAGAAATATACTCTATCATGAACAGGCTTGTAAAGGAAGGAGTATCAATAATAATGATTTCTTCTGAGTTGCCAGAAATAATTAATATGAGTGATAGGGTTTATGCCATGTGTCAGGGAAGGGTTGTTGGGTGCTTAAGCCATGAGGAAGCAACTCAAGAGAGAATTATGCAGCTAGCAGCTAAGTGATATTAGAGGCTTATAGAAATAAGGAGGAATATAAATGGCGCAGATAACAGTAAACAAAAAAAGCCCCTTAGGCTTAATAAAAAATGGCGTGCTTCAATGGATTAAGGATAATCTAGGGATAATTGTGGCACTCTTTATCCTTTGTCTTTTTCTTTCTCTAAATCCAGCGACGAAGGCTTCCTTTTTAACCACAAAAAATGTATTCAATGTACTTAGACAAATATCCTCTAACCTATTTTTAGCCTGTGGCATGACAATGGTAATAATTCTTGGGGGTATTGACCTATCCGTAGGCTCAATAATAGCCCTATCAGGCTGTATTGCTGCAGGAGGAGTTGTAAGATATAATCTGCCTCTACCCGTGGCCTTAATCATGGGTTTGATGGTGGGACTTATAGCCGGCATGTTCAACGGTGCCGTTATATCTAAAACAAAAATCCCAGCCTTCATAGTAACCCTAGCAACAATGAATATAGCCAAGGGCTTTGCCTATGTATATACAGGAGGCTCTCCCGTGAGAGTAGTTACTAAGGAATGGCAATTTCTTGGAGCTGGTTATATTGGTAATATTCCTACTCCAGTAATTATATTACTTATAGTTCTTATAATTACAGGCTTAATTATGAATAAAACCAAGATAGGAAGACATATTTATGCTGTGGGTGGTAATGCTCAGGCAGCTGTATTTTCAGGGATTAGAGTAGCCAAGGTTAAGTTCTTTGTCCATGCTTACTCTGGACTCATGGCAGGCCTCGCTGGAATAATTCTAGCCTCTAGAATGTACTCAGGACAGCCAACTGCTGGGGAAGGGGCAGAAATGGATGCCATTGCTGCAGTAGTTGTAGGTGGAACCAGTATGGCCGGTGGCTCTGGAAGAATTGGAGGAACAATAATCGGAGGACTTATCATTGGAGTGCTAAATAATGGATTGAACCTCCTCAATGTAAATTCCTTCTGGCAGTATGTAGTAAAAGGTACTGTGATCCTCCTGGCTGTATTTATAGATTTCATAAAGAATAGAAGAGCAACGGAATAGAATAACTACAGCAGATATGATAAAATAATTATAATATTTTGAAATTATAGAAAATAAAGGAGAGAATATATGAAGTATTCAAGTAAGAGAATAGACTTTCTAATTGCTGTAGCTCTTCAGTTAATTTTTCTTCTTTTTCTATTTTTAATATTATATAGGGGCGATTGGCTCATAAAGGATAAACCCATAAAATTTGGAGCAACCTATATGACCATGAATAATCCATATTTTAAGGTCCTAAATGAAGGTATAAAGGAAGTTGTTGAATCCAATGGAGATATACTGATAACAAGAGATCCAGCCCAGGATCAAGAAAAGCAAAACAGCCAAATCCTCGAAATGCTTGAGGAGGGGGTGGAAGCGATTTTCTTGAATCCCGTGGATTGGAAGGCAGTGGAGCCAGCACTAAAAGCCTGCTATGAGGCAGAGGTACCAGTATTTAATATAGATACCTTGGTATATGACTACAGCTATGTAGTATCAGTAATAATCTCTGATAATTATAATGCAGGAGTACAATGCGCCAGAGACATGATGGCTAATTTGTCACAGGGGAATATTGTTATCTTAGATGAACCAGATATTTATTCCATATCTGAAAGGATAAAAGGCTTTAAGGATACCATAAAAGGTAATCCAAGCTTTAAGGTTGTGGCTCAAAAACCAGCTTCAGGAGAGCTGGAGGTAGCCATGGAGGTTATGGATGAGATTATTTCCTCTGAAATAGATTTTAATGTGGTTATGGGTGGTAACGATCCAACGGCCATAGGTGCATTGGCAGCATTAGAATCTCACCATATGAGTAGTAATATTCTCATTTATGGAGTTGACGGTTCCCCCGATGGAAAAATGATGCTGAGAGATGGCTATCTAGCGGGGACAAGCAGTCAATATCCCGGTAAAATTGGAAGGATTGCTGCCGATGTTGCTTATAAACACATCAATGGAGAAGAGATAGAGGAATATATTGAGGTGCCGGTAACCTTCATAACCAGGGATAATTTAAGTGCCTTTGATATTAATGGATGGGAGTAATTAGCTTGCTACAGGATAAGAATAATTCGCTAAAGCTTTTAAAGATACTTATAATAAATATAAATTTTATAGCTATATTTTTCATAACTATATTTATTTATATAACTACCAATAGAATCACTGAAGGATTTATGGCTAGAGAATTTATTAATAAGGTTAGTGCTTTGCCTGGAAATCCATCTAAGATTCTGATTCAATCGGGACTGCTATTTCTCCTGCTTATAATATCCTTTATACTTAGAGAATTTATTTTTACTAATAGCACAAAGGTTTTGTACAGTACCGTAATCGTAGATTTTCTCTGTAGTATATGGATAATATATTTATTAAATTTTAATTATAATGGGATATTATTTTTAGTTATGGCAAATGTAATAACCTATACTAAGGGAAATCGATGGAGATATCTGTTGATGGTATTTACTCTTATCTGTATTCTCATTGCCGATTATGATCTAATCTCTATGAGCTTTAGGCTTTATTCCTTAGAGGATTATTTTAGCATTTATGATTCACTATCTCAGCAATATCTAAAAGGCTTTTATAATATTGTTTCATCAGTTAATATTGCAGTGTTTATTTTATACTGTATTACCTTGATTCAGAGCCAGAGAGGTACCATACATGAGGTTCAGGCTCTCTATGATAAATTGACTATATCTAATGAAGAATTACAAATAGCCAATGAACAGCTGAAGCAGTATTCTGCTATAACTGAAAAGATGGGTGAGACAAGAGAAAGAAATAGATTAGCTCGAGAAATACACGATACCTTAGGACATACCCTAACAGGGATTGCTGCTGGAATAGATGCCTGCATCACCATAGTGGATAAGTCCCCGGAGGACACAAAAAAACAGCTGGAGATTATTTCTGAGGTAACCAGGCAGGGAATAAAGGATGTTAGACGTTCAGTAAACAAGCTAAGACCCGATGCCCTTGAAAGATTATCCCTTGAATCAGCTATAAATAACATGATAAGAGAGATTGAAGCTGTTGCTGGTGCTCATATAGTATTCAACTGGGAATCAAATAGATTTAAGTTTGGTCCTGATGAAGAGGATACGATTTATAGGATAATTCAGGAGAGTCTAACAAATGCAATCAGGCATGGGAAGGCCACGGAGATATGGGTGCAAATTAGTGAGAAGGATGAAGAGATAACCCTCATAATAAAGGATAATGGCATTGGCTGCAAGACTATTAAGAAGGGCTTTGGTATAAGACATATAGCAGAGAGAGTAGAGCTCTTGAAGGGCAGAGTGTGGTTTGAAGGGTCAAAGGGTTTTACTGTTACAGCAAAAATACCTATAAGGCAGGGGTGAAGCTATGATTAAGGTTCTGATTGCTGATGATCAAGAATTGATTCGTCAGAGTCTGCAGATTGTTTTGGGTTCAAGAGAAAATATATCTATTTCAGGAGCTGCAGCTAATGGTATAGAAGCCTTTAATTTAGTTGCTAAGTATATGCCTGATGTGGTCTTAATGGATATCCGAATGCCTAAGATGGATGGTGTCCAATGCACTAAAAAAATCAAGGAGCTGTATCCAGAGGTTAAAATCATTATACTCACAACCTTTGATGATGATGAATACGTATACTCAGCCCTTAAGTATGGTGCTAGTGGTTATCTCTTAAAGGGGGTTTCCATGGATGAGCTTGTGGAAGCTATATATACCGTTTACAGTGGCAAGGCAATGATAAATCCTGATATTGCTACTAAGGTATTAAAGCTTTTTTCAAAGATGGCTAAGCTGGATTTTACCATAGAGGTTTTCAATAAAGGGATAGAGCAGCTTACTAAAACAGAATGGCGAATCATAGAACAGGTGGAGCTGGGCTATTCCAATAAGGAAATAGCAGATATTTTATCCTTTTCTGAAGGCACAGTAAGAAATTATCTAAGTACTATTTTGAGCAAGCTTAACCTAAGAGATAGAACTCAGCTGGCTATATGGGCAATCCAAAGGGGAGTAACCAGAATGGACCTTAAGGAGCAGCTATGATTAAAAAAATAATTAAGATAAGTGCTCTGATAGCTATGTTTATCATTATTGTTTATGTCTCCGTTAACTATTACTCTGATAAAAAGACTACAGCCTTAGAAATTGGAATATTTGTAGGGAGTAATTGGGAGGTAGCTAATGCTAACAGCTATGTGATAATAGATAAGGCCATAGGAATCTTTGAGAAGGAACACAAGAATGTCAAGGTTAGCTACTACAGTGGAATCCTAAAGGAGGATTATTCTGAATGGCTTTCTAGAAAGCTTTTGTTAGGAGAAGAGCCCGATGTGTTCATGGTTTTGTCCGATGACTTTAATCAGCTAGTTAATCTAGGGGCTTTAAAGAACATAGATGAGCTTATTGAAAAGGATGACTCCTTTCATAAGGAAAGGTTCTATGCAACTACCCTTCACACAGGGGAACATAAAGGAGTACAGTATGCCCTTCCTTACGAAACAGTGCCAACCTTAATGTTTGTAAATAAGACCCTTCTTTCTAAGGAAGGAATTGATATTCCTAAAAGTGATTGGAGCTGGGAGGATTTCTATTCTATTTGTGAAAGGGTAACTAAGGATTTAGATGGTGATGGAACCCTAGACCAGTTTGGCATGTATAACTATGATTGGCTTGATGCAGTGTATACAAGCGGAGGGATATTATTTGATGAAAGAAATATGAGAATAAACATAGCCCATGACAGCGTCATTGAGTCCGTAAGGCTTGTACAGAAGCTTAATACCCTCAATAAGGATCAAAAGGTAACTCAAGAGGACTTTGATAGTGGAAGAGTAGCCTTCATGCCTTTACCCTTTTCTGATTATAGAACCTATAAAACCTATCCCTATAAAATAAAAAAGTACATGAATTTTCAATGGGAATGTATAACTCTCCCAGCGGCCAAGGGCTATAATAATGTATCTGAGGTTAATACCCTTCTCATGGGAATAAGCAATAGAAGTGATGAGGAGGAGCTTGCCTGGGAGTTCTTAAAGCTATTAACCTATAATGAAGAAATACAGATGGATATATTTAGATATTCCCAAGGAGCCTCTGTATTAAAGGCAGTGACCGATTCTAAGGAAGCAGAGAACATCCTTCAAGAATACATGGAGGAAAGTGAAAAGGTAATAGATAATGAGCTTCTTAGCAAAATAATCGAAGAGGGTACTGCAGTTCCTAAGCTATTTAAATATGAAGAGGTTATTTCTTTAGCCACCAGTGAAATACAGGGTATTATCGAAAAGGATAAAAATATTGAGAGCACCCTAAAGATACTTCAAAGAAAGGTTAATAAGTATCTCAGTCAGTAGAAGTCATTAGCTTAAATAATGGAAAGGATTGATTTTATGAGGAGGTCAGAAATAAATAAGCTTATTGAGGAAGCTATTGAGTTTATGAAGAAAGCTTCCTTCCAGCTTCCACCCTTTGCCTTTTGGACTCCAGAAGCTTGGATGGACAGAAATAGTGAATATGATGAGCTTAGAGAAAATGGATTAGGTTGGGATATAACGGATTTTGGAAGCGGTGATTTTTATAAGGAAGGGCTTCTGTTATTTACTTTGAGGAATGGAAATCCCTCATTAAAAGATAACAGAAAAACCTATGCAGAAAAAATTATGCTCGTTAGAGAAAATCAGATTACTCCCTATCACTTTCATTGGAATAAGCTTGAGGACATTATAAATCGAGGTGGTGGAAACCTGATGATTAAATTATATAATTCCACAGCCCATGGAAAGCTTGCAACTACAGAGATAGAGATTAACACCGATGGAAGAAGGTATTTTGCTCCTGCGGGCACAGTTATAAGACTTAAGCCTGGAGAGAGCATAACCCTTCTTCAAGGTCAGTACCATTCCTTTTGGGGTGAAAAGGGCTATGGTCAAGTTCTCGTAGGTGAGGTATCTCAGTGCAATGATGATAACAAGGACAATAGATTTTTAGAAGACAAGCCACGCTTTCCTGAAATAACTGAAGATACAGCTGCGAGGTTTTTATTAGTAAATGAATACCCTAAGGCTGCAGCAGGTGAGGTCTTATGAAGAGAGGTATATCCATAGCCGGAACCATGACAGTTGATTACTATAAGGTAGTTGAGGAGTATCCCAAGAAGGGGATGCTTTCTTATATAAAAAAGGTAAGTAGAAGCGTTGGTGGCTGTGTACCTAACACCATAATTAATCTGGCAAAGATTGATAAAGCACTACCCCTCTATGCTATAGGTGGTATAGGGGAGGATGAAAATGGCGAATATCTGTTAAAAGCCTTAGAAGAGTATAATATAGCAACCAGCGGAATAGTTAAATATCCTCATATGGCTACAGCCTTCACTGATGCCATGATGGAGGAAAAGTCAAGGGAAAGGACTTTTTTCTTTTCAAGAGGAGTAAGTGATGGCTTCTCTTATGAGGATATAGATATAGCTTCAATCAAAGGAGATATATTTCACTTAGGCTATGCCTTTTTAATGGCTCCCTTTGATAGAGAGGACAATGAATTTGGCACTGTCATGGCAAAATTGTTAAAAGAAGTCCAGGGCAGAGGGATTAAGACTTCTATAGATTTAGTAAGTGTGGACAATACTCGCTACAGTGAGCTTGTTAGTTATAGCTTAAAATACTGTAACTATTTTATAGTTAATGAAATAGAAGCAGGGAAAACTGCTGGCATAGAACCGTTTAACGAAAATGGAGAGATAGATAAAGATAAGATAAGAATAATATCTAAAAGAATAATTGATCTAGGAGTAAAGGATCTGGTAGTTATTCATAGTCCACAAGGAGCCTGGGCACTGGATTCGAAGGGCAGCTTCTATGAAGCAGAAGCTCTATGCCTTCCTAAGGGATATATAAAGGGGTCTGTAGGAGCTGGAGATGCTTTTTGTGCTGGAATGCTATATTCCATATATAAGGAGCTTCCCGTTCAGGATGGGTTAAAGCTAGCTTGCGCAGCAGCTGCAGCAAGTCTTGGGGAGGAGGACTCAATTTCTGGGATGGTGAGCTATGAAGAACTAGTGGATGGTGACAGGCACATGAGTTATGAGTTATGAAGGGCTAGTGGAGCTTATTAATAAATATAACGCTAAAGCAGTAGCAGATTGATATTACGAAGGGATGGGAGATTTATGAGGAGTAAATATTCTATTGGAGTAGATTATGGAACTCAATCGGGAAGAGCGGTTTTAGTAGAGGTTACTACAGGAAAAATTGTAGCCCAAGCTGTAAAGGAATACACTCATGGTGTTATGGATAGGGCACTTCCCGATGGAGCACCCTTAAACCACGATTGGGCATTGCAGCATCCCTTAGATTATATAGAGGTGCTGGAAGAGACGATACCTGCGGTTATAAAAAGCTCAGGAGTAGATAATGAACAGATAATAGGCATAGCCATAGATTTTACTGCCTGCACCATGCTTCCAGTAGATGATAAAGGAACCCCTTTATGTCTTAAAGAGGAGCTTAAAGGTAATCCACATTCCTGGATTAAGCTTTGGAAGCATCATGCCGCTCAGTATGAGGCTAATAAGCTAAACAAAATTGCAGAGGAGAGAGGGGAAGAATTCCTTAAACGGTATGGAGGTAAGATTTCCTCTGAATGGATGTTTCCAAAAATAATGCAGATCTTAGATGAAGCTCCAGAAGTTTATCAGGAGGCCTCAGGCTTTATGGAGGCTACTGATTGGGTTACACTGCAGCTTTGTGGCTTAGAAAAAAGAAATAGCTGTACTGCAGGCTACAAGGCTATGTGGCATAAGGAGAAGGGCTATCCCTCTAAGGAATTCTTTAAAGCCTTAGATCCAAGGCTTGAGAATGTAGTAGAGGAAAAGCTTTCTGGTGAAATCTATTCTCTTGGGCAGAAGGCTGGAGAGCTTACGGAGGAGATGGCAAAAAGAACAGGTTTACTTCCCGGCACTGCTGTGGGAATCGGAAATGTAGATGCTCATGTATCCCTACCTGCTGTAGGGATTACGGAGCCTGGTAAGATGTTGATGATTATCGGTACCTCTACCTGTGACATCCTCCTGGGTGAGGAAGAAAAAATAGTATCAGGTATGTGTGGTGTGGTCGAGGATGGAGTCCTTCCAGGCTTTTATGGCTATGAAGCGGGACAATCCTGCGTGGGAGATCATTTTCAGTGGCTGGTGGAGAACTGTATACCTTCCTATGCCTATGAGGAGGCAAAAGAAAGAGTAATTGGTATCCATGAATATCTTACAGAGGAAGCCTCTAAGCTTAGGCCTGGAGAAAGTGGGCTTCTAGCCTTAGATTGGTGGAATGGAAATCGCTCTGTGTTGGTGGATGTGGACCTAACAGGAATGCTTATAGGCTTAACACTAGCTACTAAGCCTCAGGAGATTTATAGAGCTCTAATTGAAGGAATAGCCTATGGACAAAACAGAATTATTGAAGCTTTTGAAGAATCAGGGGTACCAGTAAATGAGCTCTATGCCTGTGGAGGAATTGCCTCTAAGAATAAGCTGATGATGCAGATATATTCTGATGTTACCAATAAGCCTATAAAAATCTCTGCATCAGATCAGACGCCAGCTCTTGGCGCAGCCATGTTTGGAGCTGTTGCAGCGGGTAAGGAAAAGGGTGGCTATGATACAATTTTTGAGGCAGCCAAGGCTATGGGTAAGGTAAAGGAGGAGTTCTATACCCCTATACCGGAAAATGTTGAGGTTTATAAAAAGCTATATGAGGAATATAAAATACTTCATGACTATTTCGGCACTGGTGAAAATGATGTTATGAAGCGTTTGAAGGCTATAAAGCTTCAAGCTAAGAAAAGGTAGTTAATGCTTTTTATTACTGAGAACTAAAAGACAAATTTATTGGGAGGCGTTATGGTAAAGGAATTAAAGGAGCAGGTTTATTGTGCTAACATGGAGCTAGTTCATAAAAATATGGTGATATATACCTGGGGTAACGTCAGTGGAATAGACAGGGATAAGGGCCTGGTTGTTATAAAACCCAGCGGCGTTGCTTATGAGGACTTAAGTCCAGAAAAGATGGTGGTTATTGATCTTCAGGGTAAGATAATTGAAGGAAGTCTTAAGCCATCGTCAGATACTGCTACACATCTAGCTCTTTATAAGGAATACCCTTCTATTGGAGGCATAGTTCACACTCATTCTGTTTATGGAGTCACCTTTGCTCAAGCAGGCTTAGATATCCCTCCATTAGGTACAACCCATGCAGACTATTTTTACGGAAGCATCCCCTGTACCAGGGATTTGACCGAGGAGGAAATAGAGGAGGATTATGAGCTAAATACCGGCAAGGTAATTATTGAAACCCTAGGAAATAAGGATATCTTAGAGGTTCCAGGAATTGTAGTTAAAAACCACGGCCCATTTGCCTGGGGAACGAGTCCTGGGAATGCTGTTTACAATGGAGTGGTTCTGGAGAAGATTGCTGAGATGGCCTATAGAACTCTTACCCTAAACTCCAAAGCTACTCCAGCACCGCAGTATTTACTGGACAAACACTACTTTAGAAAGCACGGGGCTGGGGCTTATTATGGGCAGAAGTAAGTTATATATAAATTAATTAGCTATTTGGAGGTTTTATGGCTACTGAAAATAAAATTTTTATTATTGTTGATGAAGATAATAGTAAAATGTTCCCTTTTACAGAAACCCTGAAGTGCTTAATCCCCGTTGGTAACAGCTGTACCTTGGCTTTGCTCCTTGCATCTCTTCGCAGCCTCTATGATGGAGAAATCATAATCATTGGTGATGATATGGTAGGCCTAAAGAATATTACCAATAGCTATCAGGCAAGGTGGTTGAATAAAGAGGAAAATTATTTAAGACAGATACATAGTGAAGCAGAGGAATGTACAGCTATAGCAGTAATTAATGGTGAGGTGCTTCTTGATGAGAAGGATTTGAAGGATGTTATAGATAATATGGGTAGAGGGGCTAGTGCCATGTTGGTGAAGAGCTATGATTCACAAACCCGTTCTATTGATACTGTAGGAGTTCACATCCATGAAGATTCAAATTTAATTGATAATGTCTATGCCCACCCGAGAGCTCACTATGTCAATGGATATTACTGTGGTGCCTCTGTACTTTCCTCTATAGGAATCTCAATGCTTTCAGAGACCGATAGAGGATATCATAATATTAACTGTGGGCAGATGCCTGATAATAAATACTATTTAGAGGAGACCCTACAGAAGGCTATCGAAGTGGGGGAGATGATAACACCTATATACAGTGGTGGTGCCTTGAAAATAGAATTCCCATGGCAGATTGCTGAGGTCAATGAAGGCTTTACAGAGAGATTAGCTTTGATGGCTAAGGATGAGCTTCACGAAGCTGCTATTGTAGATGACAGCTGTATAGTGAAGGGGTTCTTAAGGATTGGAAAGAACTCTATCATTAGAGATAGAGTGATTATTGAAGGAAACTGCTGGATTGGAGAGAATGTGCTTATAGAGAAAGGGGCAATCATTGGTAAAAACTGCATCATAAATGATGGCTCCAAGGTGCAGTATAATTGTAAAATCAATGATAATACCGTCATAGGAACAAATAATAAAATTGGCTTCAATGCCGAAATCACCGGGGTTACCTTTGATGGAGTCTGTGCTGTCCATGGCTGCGAAGTCTACAGTATAATTGGCCGCAAGGTAGATATTGCTGCAGGGGTACAGACGGCAGTATTACGCTTTGATGACGCCTATACCACTCAAAATGTTAAGGGGAAGAAATACACAAGTCCCTACTGTAGCTTCATATGTATAGGAGATTACTGCAGAACAGGGGTTAACAATGTATTTTTACCAGGAGTTAAAGTAGGAAGTCGCAGTGCCCTAGGTCCCTGTCTTATGGTTGATAAGGATATACCTGCAAACTCATTGCTTCTGGTGAAGCAGGAAACCATCACAAAAGAGTGGGGAAGCCATAAATATGGTTGGTAAATGAATTTAATAAATCCAAGTAATATAAGAAAACACCTTCATCTAAATACAGGTATAGCCTGTGGATGAAGGTGTTTTCTATGAAAGGAAAATTGGTGACAGGCACATGAGTTATGACTTATTTTATTAGGAAAATAAAATTATTATAAAATAACTTATGGGACATCTTGACTAATAAGACACTAATCTTATTGGTCAAGATGTTATTTTTTTATTAATAACTTCCATCCAAAGAATCAAGCCTTAATATTAACTTAATAATTCTAACTCATATTTTTATAATAAAAATGTAAATAAAGTATTAATTTCTCTACATTTTAACTATTTTGTTATCAAATCCATCAAAGTTTATGTAAAAATTTGCTTGTACATATAATAATTGCTATATATAATTAATATATACTATTAATTAATAATTACTTTCAATAACTCGCTTATCAATAGACATAATTACGGATGGATTGAATCCATGACTAGCTTGATTTTAGAAATTACTTGATAAGTAAATTTTCTTTTAGAGGTTTTTTAGAATTATTATTCTATGACAGCTAGCATGTGCTCACAGGATCGCATCCATTTACAGGACGGATGCGATTTTTTTATAAAATTTATTAGTACTATACTTTAGAGGTGTAAAACATGGCAAAGCTTAAGGTAACAAAAAAAGGCAGTCAGGTTATTGTGGAGAGCAGATTAGCTAGGGGAGAAGAAATAAATGACAGAGAGGTAGCGGTGTTTTCCTCAAAGCTTTTAAGAGGGCTTATGAGACCTGAGGTAAGGAATAAGAAAAAGCTTGTATATACTGCTCTTGAGGTAATGGATTTAAAGGATTATTTGAAATCAGGACTGAATAAGGAGGACTTCTTTTTATTGCTAGCTCAGATAGTAGAGGCAGTGAAGAGGGTTAATTATAATAGCCTGTATATAAATAACCTGGTGCTGGATTTGAGATATGTTTTTATAAATAAAACCACCAGGGAACTTTTCTTTATCTATCAGCCATTAATAAGCAGAATTGCAGCTAATGACATCTTTGCATTTATATCCGATATATTGTATTCCACAGTTTTTCATCTGGAGGTGGATACCTCCTTTGTAGCAGAGATAATAGCTATTTTGAAGGGCATGAACACCTTTATCCCAGGAGAGCTAGAAGCCTATATAACAAAGGCGTGTCCCTCAGTTTATAAGCTACTACCAAAACAAGCTTCCGGTAAAAGCGGTTTCATAACTAACGATCCTCTAGAATATGAGAAGCATTATAATGGAAGTCACTTTCAGGAAAGCAATGGCGATGAAGGGACAACCTTACTGGATTTTGATGAAGGAACAACCCTGCTTGAGGAAGAGGAAGGGACCACTCTTTTAACAGAGGATTATGGAACGGTTTTATTGGAGGAGGAAGAGGTAGTTTACCCTTATCTCATCAGAATTCAGAATGATGAAAAAATTGTTATAGACAGAGAGAGCTTCAAGATAGGCAAGGATAGGAATCTAGTGGATTACTGTGTAGATGATAACAAGGCTGTTAGCAGAAGTCATGCTCACATCCTATCTAAAAATGGTGGATATTTTGTATATGATAATAATTCCACCAACAAGACCTATATAGATGAAGAAATAGTACCAGCCTTTAGTGAGGTGCCAATATACTCTGGATCGCGATTAAGACTGGGTAATGAAGAATTCGATTTTTTTCTGTGAGGTTGACATTATGAAATTTACTGCTTTAGTTGAAACAGATGTGGGAAATACAAAAAAGACCAATCAAGATAGCTCTCTGATAAAGATAGCCACAACACCAATGGGCAAGGATATTTTATTAGCTGTCCTCTGTGATGGCATGGGAGGACTTCAAAAAGGGGAGCTGGCCAGTGCTACAGCCGTTAGGTATTTTGAAAGGTGGTTTTATAAGGAGCTTCCCTACCAGCTGAAGAACCTTAATTGGGAAGGTCTATCAGAGTCCTGGAAGAGGCTCATTGAAAATTTAAACACCCTTATACTCCGCTATGGAGAAAAAAATAAAATCACCCTAGGTACAACCCTCACAGCCTTTCTCTCCATTGATGATAGCTATATGATAGCCCATGTGGGAGACTCAAGAGCCTATAGGCTTCATAATGATTTGAAGCAGCTCACTGAGGATCACACCTATGTAGCTAGGGAAGTGAAGCGAGGGAATATGACCTACCAGGAGGCGAAGAGAAGCCCCAGAAGAAATGTGCTTCTTCAGTGCATAGGTGCTTCTAAGAGGGTAGTACCAGAGCTGATTTTTGGGAAGCTTCAGTGTGGCTCAAACTACCTCCTCTGCTCCGATGGCTTCAGAAATGAGATAAGCCCTGAGGAAATTTTCCAGCACCTAAAGCCTGGGGAAGGGATAACCAGGGAGGATAGTAAAAGTCATTTAAAGCATCTGATAAATACTGCTAAAGAGAGAAAAGAAAGAGATAACCTCACAGCAATATTGATTAAAGTAGAATGAAGGTGAGAATTTGACTTCTATAGGCTCAGCCATTGATAAGAAGTATGAAATATTAAAGAAAATAGGACAGGGTGGAATGTCTGTGGTTTATCTGGCCATGGACAAAAGGCTTAATAAGCAGTGGGCTATTAAGGAGATAAAAAAGGAAGGCAGTGGAAGAAATAATGAGATTATAGTTCAGAGCCTTCTGGCTGAGGCGAATCTCATGAAGAAGCTGGATCATCCTTCTCTCCCTAGAATCGTGGATATTATAGACACCGGTGAAACTATATATGTAGTTATGGACTATATAGAAGGAGAGCCCTTAGACCGCATTGTCAATGAATATGGTGCACAGCCTCAGGAAAGGGTTATTGATTGGGCAAAGCAGCTCTGCGATGTGCTTCAATATCTTCATTCACAGAAGCCACCAATAATATATAGAGATATGAAGCCTGCTAATGTGATGCTGAAGCCTGAAGGAAACCTTAAGGTAATTGACTTCGGTATAGCCAGGGAGTTCAAGGAGGAAAACCTAGCAGACACCGTCAGCCTTGGAACCAAGGGCTATGCTGCTCCAGAGCAGTTTGGAGGTAAGGGTCAGACGGACGCCAGAACAGATATATATTGCTTAGGGGTAACCCTCTACCATCTGGTAACGGGGCAGAATCCCAGTGAGCCACCCTATGAGCTCTATCCTATAAGGCAGTGGAATCCTAATCTTTCCGGTGGTCTTGAGAGGATAATTCAAAAATGTACTCAGTTAAACCCAGAGGATAGGTACCAGAGCTGTGCAGAGCTTCTGTATGATTTAGAGCATTATGAAAAGGTGGATGATGAATACAAAAGGAAGCAGAAGGGAAAGCTTAAAGCCTTTATAATATCCTCTTCCTTATGTCTCTTGATGCTTATCACTGGATTTACTGGAAGATTCCTTGCTGCTAAGGAGAAGGGCGACAACTATGACAATAAGATAAATATCTCCGCTTCAACAGAATATGAAACGAAGATAAATACCTATAAGGAAGCTATAAATTTAATAGGCAGTGATCCCAGAGCCTATCATAAGCTTTTGGAGGCCTATAAGGCTAACAATACCTTTGGTGATCAGGAAAGCAATGAATTTACAGCCTTATATAATTCCAATAAGAGTGCTTTTTCCACCCCAGATATTGAGAACTTAAATATAAAGTATGACATAGGAACTACCTATTTTTATCTCTATTCTGGAGGAGACAATTCCTTTAGAAGCAGGATATTAAAGGCTTACCCATATTTTTTAGATATATATGAAGCAGATAATGAAGACTTTGAATTTAATTCTATGGCGGAAAGCTACTATATTATAGGAAGCTTCTACTCTCAGTATGTGGTGAATTCCACCAGCGTAAAGGAGCCTACTAAGGAAGCATATGAAGTTCTATTGGAGTCACTTATTGTATGCATGGAAAATGTTGAGGATTATGACTATGATGACGCAGCTTATATAAAGCTCATAATGTATCAGGAAATAATGAATCTTTTAAATGATCATAGAAGGGGCTTTGCTTTAACAGGAGTGGAGCAAGCTGAGGTGGAGAGTGTACTCTCTAAAGCCTATGAGGAAGCCGAAGCCTTATTTGTTACTCAGACCACTTCTATGGAGCTTCAAGAAAATATCAAGGCTATTTATCCAGGATATATGGAAGCCTTAGAACGTTCTTATATCAATGCCGAGGAAAGGAGATAGCCATGGAAAGAACCTACGAAACAATTGCTACCATCTCTTTTGCCTTAGCACTATTATTTTTTGTTATATCGTTAATTTTCTTTTTAAGATTTGATATATGGAGAATCATAGGTGAGCTTTCTGGAAGAACAGCTAAGAAGTCTATAGAAAGAATTAAAGCCTCCGGTGAAGCCGCCAGCGGAAAAAATCAGGCGGGCCTTCAGTTATTTTTCTCTAAGGGAAGGATAAGTGAAGCCTTGGGTAATTTAGGAGCTAATAAAAAAGCTAAAGGAAGCGCTAAGGAGACCCCAGCCAATAAGGAGGCTGTTTATACAGGCGGAACAAATATCACCGAGGATTTACCTGATGAATATTCTACAGAAATTCTACAGGAAACCTTAGAGGAGGAGAGCGTAGGTACAGAGCTACTGAATCCAGAAAAAGAGTCTGCTAGGCTACCGGTAGAAATCAAGGTTATAGAGGAAGTAACTATTATCCATACAAAGGATGTTATCAAGTAACAATAAACTTCCAAGGGGGATGACGATGAAGGTTAGGAAAATAAAGTTTGCTAAGAGAGGTATTTCTATATTTTTAGTAATGATATTTGTGGCAAGCCTAGTAATTAATGATCTTGCTCCAATAATGGCAGGGGCAGAGGAGCTTATTGATTCCTTTACCGTGGTGGTTAAGGGTGATAGCACTCAAGGTGCTGAGGTTACCTTTGCCCATAAGAATAATGAAGAAAATATTATTTCTGAAGTGGTAAATGAAGATGGTAAGGCAGTATTTCAAAACCGTTTAAGTGCTGATGCTACCTATAGACTTCAGATTACAGGAATTATTGGATATCAAGACTACTCTGAAGAGGTAGATTTGAGCGGTTACACCGACAAAACCATGGAAATTAATCTGGTGCCCATGGAAAAAATATTTGTATCAGGCAAGGTTTTTGATGAAGAGGATAACCCTTTGAAGGATGTAGAGATAAAGTCACAGGGCTATTCAGAAGCAACTGCAGCTACTTCTTTAGATGGAAGCTTTTCCTTAGAGGTTTACAAGGGACAAGCTTATAGCTTAACAGCTTCCAAGACAGGCTATCAGCTTAAAAGTATTTTTTCAGGAGTTATTATTACAGAAGATAATAATGTAATAGCTGAGCCTATCCGTTTAATGAAAAATGTATTCACCATAACTATCAATGAAAGCAACCGTGGCAGAGTTCTTCGAGCTGACAATGTAGATATTGAGGATAATGAAATAATTCTTAGAGAAGGAGAATCCGTTGAGCTTTTAGTGGTGAATAATCCAGGCTTTAAGCTTATAGAAGTAAAGGTTAATGGGACAAAAGTAAATCCTAATGAAAATGGTAATTATCTTATATCTAATATAAAGGAAAACATTACTTTTGAAGCTTCCTTTAAGGATACAGTGTTGCCGGTTATTGAAGATATAGAGGTATCTAAAGAAAATTCCTGGGCTAAAGAGAAATTTATAACCTATGAAGTAAGGGATAATGATGAGGTTAAGGGAGTTTATTATTCCTATACCCTCTTTGAGAAAGCTAAAGCTTTAATAGATGACTTAGATAAAACTGCATGGAAGGCTGATTCTTCAATTAGAGTTAACAGGAAGGGAACTGTATATATTTATGCTTTAGATGCTGATGATAATATGAGCAGAGCAGAAGTGGCTGTAGATAAGATTGATACCACAGCACCAAAGATAGTAGATATGAAAAGAGAGGAAACTGGAAACAGGTGGTACCCAAGGGTGACCTTCAGCTTTAAGGTTGAGGAGGCAGAAAGTGGTATAGATAGGGTATATTATGCTTTAAGTGAGGATGCTGACTATGGTATTCCAATAGATATGGATGAGAACGGAGTATATAGCTTTAGGGTTAGAGAAAATCAAAAGTGGTATATCTTTGCTGTAGATAAGGCTGGAAATAAATATGTGACCTCAGAAACCACAGATAATATAGATGCAGAAGCTCCCACTATCACAGAGGTTCAGGCCTCGGAGGAGTGGAATGCTAGTAGGAATACCGTTACCTTCCAGGCTACTGATAATAGGAAGCTGACTAAGGTATATTATTCAGTCACAGATGAGTATGAGGAAGGATTAGAAGGTCTTATTGAGCTTGATGGCACTGATGGAAGATATTCCTTCCAAGTCACCGAAAATGGCGAGTATTATATATTTGCTGTGGATGAGGCTGGAAATGTGGGAAGAGCTTCTGTAGAGGTTGACCGTATAGATAATAAGCGTCCTGAAATAAAAAATGTAGAAAAGAGCACTAAAGGACAATGGGATAATGGAAGCGTGAACATTTATATCACTGCCGAGGATAGTCAATCGGGAGTTTCCAAGGTCTTTTATTCTACTAAATATCAGACCTATGAAGAAGCTGAGTCTAAGAATGGACTTATAGAAGCGGTATATGAAAATGGAAGGTACATAATAGAAGTACCGGATGAAGAATTCAATGGAAGCTACTATATCTGGGCAGTGGATCGTGTGGATAGAGTTTCTGCAGCCTCATCCATTGATATAAAGCTTGATAAAATTGCTCCTACAGACCTTAATCTGACTTATGTAGTGGATAAGGACAAGGGCTTCATTAAAGATATTCTTGATTTTCTTGGCTTAGGCTTTCTATTCAAGGATAAGATTTATATAACCATGGAAGCTAAGGATAATAGAGAAGCCTTTGATAGTGGTCTGGTTTATTATGAATATCAGATGGTTTCTGATGGGGATGAGCTCTCAGAGGATCACTGGGAAAAGGTTGAGTCTCAGGAGAATAAGGTAGAGGTAAAAATAGCTTATAGAGAGTTTCATGGAAGGATATACTTCAGAGCTTGGGATAAGGCTGGGAATAAAACAGAAGCTGTAACGGATAAGGATGGAACTACTATAATAATTGACAATGAAACAAGTCTTTTTGCTCCTACAGTAAGCATCAAGGACTATAAGGAAGGCGTTTGGACCAATAGACCCGTGGTAATAACCCTAGAGGGTGCAGCAACTCTTTCCGGTGTAGATTACTATGAATACAGGATTGAATATGCAGATCCTGCGAGGGGAGCAACTACCTGGACAAGGATGCCTGAAACCGATGGACTTCTTCCTCATGTAAGTGGAGGAACCATAGATAACCAGATTACTTTAAAGGAAGATTTCAATGGAAGGCTATACTTCCGTGCTGTCTCTAATAATTTAAATCCAAGCCCTGAAACTAAAGGCGCAGAGGTAAAGCTTCAAAGAACTCTTCCTGAGAATACTAAGCTGATCCTTCAAGAGCCTAATGGAACTAATGGCTGGTATGTGGGTAGCTATCCTTCAATAAAAATAGAAGAGCCTGCACAAGGAGAATATTTACCAGAGGTTACTGCTTACTACAAGCTTTGGAATGAAACAAAGGGTGAGAGAGAAGAAACCGCAGAGGAAATAACCTTTGATGGAGCTAACAATCCTGTTATTAATGAGGATGGAATTTATAAGCTCATGGTGTGGACTGTAGATGAGGCTGGAAACCCTTCCAGTGATAGCTCCCTGATATTAAAGGAAATAAAAGTGGACATCACAGCACCAGATAAGCTTGATATAAGGGTTTCGGATAAATCAATTCTCCCGGAGAACAGCAATAGTATTTCCTACAACCTGTTCTATGATAAGGAAATTAAGCTTATCCTTTCTGGGGATACTGATATAAGTGGCTTAAAGGCCTTAACCTATCAGAAGGTAAAGGGACCTCAGGATTATGATTTAGAAAAGGGAACATGGCACCCTTATGACCCAGAGGAGGGTGTAGTTATAGCACCTAATGACAGATTTGTTCTTTATCTTAAGGCTGAGGACATGGCTGGTAACATCACTATTGTGAACAGCGATGGTGTTATTGTGGATAACAAGCCACCTACTGGAGAAAATTATGCGCCAGAGATTATCATAACTCCAGAAGCAGCTAACAAAAATGGCTATCACAATAAGGATGTTAGGGTACAGCTTACTGCTATTGATCCTAAATATAGAGGTAGTATTCCTGATAGTGTAAATGGATATTATTCCGGACTTGCAGAGCTATCCTACAGGATAATATCAGAGGATAGGGTGACTAAGGAGGAAAGACTGGTGCTGGAAGGCAGCGGTGCTGAAATAATCAAGGATGAGACTGGTCTAATTCATAGCTTTAAGAGCTCTATTGTAATTAGCAGCCAGGAGAATAATAGTAATAAGGTTGTAGTAGAGGTTACTGCCATAGATAAGGCTGGTAATGTTACAGTTACTAGAACCCCTGTGGGAGCTATTAAAATAGACACCACTGCACCTAGGATTGATGTTTCTTACAATAACAACAGTGCAGATTCAGGAAGCTTCTTTAAAGAAGACCGAATCGCAACTATTACCATCACAGAACGTAATTTTAATAATAATGATGTGAAGCTGCAGATAACTAATAGCGATGGAGAAATCCCTTCAGTTACTACCTGGGAAAGGGTAGAAGGCACTGGTAATGAGGATAACACCATCCATAGGGCAACCCTAAGCTACAGGGTAGATGGAGACTATACCTTTACCATGGAATATACAGACCTGGCTGATAATAAAGCAAATGGTGTTAATTACTCACCGGGAACTATACATTCAGAAGAATTCACCATAGATAAAACCCTTCCAAAGGTTTCTGTAGCCTATGATAATAACGGTGTAAGGAATGGTAAGTTCTTTAATCAAGGAAGGACAGCCACCATCACCGTAGAGGAGCACAACTTCACTCCTGATAGGACTAGCTACACTGTTACTGCCATGAAGGATGGAGCTCCAATAAGTCCTCCTACCCTATCTGGCTGGAGTAGGAATGGAGATGTGTATACCGCAAGGCTAAGCTTCTCCCAGGATGGAGATTATACCTTTGACTTTAAGCTTTCAGATATGGCAGGAAATGAAGACCAGGGAGTTAATTATGGAGGTTCTGCAGCATCCCAAGATTTTGTATTAGATACCACCATCGAAGCCCCTATTATAAATGGTGTGGTAAATGGAAATGCCTATAAGGGTGAGGTAGTTCCAGAGATTCAAGTGTCTGATATTAACTTTGAAGGTTATAGATTATCCCTTCTTCGCACCAGAAGAGGAGAAATCAATGTAGATGTAACTCAGGACTTCTTAAAGGAGCTGAGCACTACTCCAAAGGGAGCCTCTGGAATCCATGATAGCTTCCAAGAAATTAAAGAAAATGATGGAATATATACCCTTACAGCTACGGTTATGGATAAGGCAGGAAATGAGGAAAGCACCACCGTAACCTTCTCCGTGAATAGGTTTGGATCTGTATATGTATATAATGATTATCTAGCAGAGCTTCAGGATGCTTATGTTCAGGAGGTAGACGCCTCATTAGTTATCACTGAATACAATCCTAACAAGCTTTTAGAAGGTTCTACAAGAGTAGAGATAACCCTAGATGGTAAGCCTTTAGAGGATATAGCTTATGAAATTTCTCCAGTGGTTAACAGCTCCGCTCCTATTGGAAGCAGTGGCTGGTACCAATATGATTATTCAATAGCTGCCTCTAATTTTGAAAAGGATGGAATCTATAAGGTAGTGGTTTCCTCAGAGGATGAGGCAGGAAATAAGCCTGAAAATATAAATGATGAAGAGGGAGAGGTACTCTTCAGAGTTGATACCACGGCTCCTGAAATAGCTAACATAAGAGGCCTTGATTCAAAATATCATAATGCAGAAGTCCTTGAGGTTGACTTTGATATCTTTGACTCTATTGGATTAAAGGAAGCTAGTGTATTTGTATCAGGAAAAGAGGTTGCAGTATTTAATAATTTTGAGAATCTAACAAGCTTTACTGGTACCTTTGAGATAGGTGAAGGTATGAATCAAGAGATAAAGATAGTGGTTGAGGACTTAGCGGGTAATGTTACGGATACCTCAGAGGAGGGCTTTAAGCCAGGCTTTGCTTTTGAAAATAATATAACCGTATCCACCAATGGCTTTATCAGGTTATATGCTAACAAGCCACTCTTCGGCTCCACGGTAGCAAGCGCTCTAGCTCTTATTGCAGGAGGAAGCTTCTATGTATTTAAGAGAAGGACTAAGTTTATAAAGCTAAATAAATAATATATTTTTCAGCCTTGCCCAGGGAGGATAGCCTCCTTCCTGGGCAGCTGAAGAATTATTTATCAGAATTTATATGAGGGGAAGGATAGAAATTGTGATAAGTAATTCTAAGTAATTTTATAGTAAGTAATTTTTCAGGAGGTAAATAAATTGAACTCACTCATTGAAGGTGGAACCCTAATTGAAAAGCCCTGCGGCACAAATTTTGCCTATGTACTTGCTGATAACAGCAGCTTTATGTCCACAGAATATAAGGTGCTGCAGAATCAAGGAAATGGTTTTGTTAAATGCATGAAGATGAGCTACAACGGAAAAACACAGCTATATTATCTCACTAACGGGCAAAAATCCCTTGCAGGAATGCTGCCGAACCTAGATGCTGATGGTTTCTTGACTATTGTAGGGAATCTATTTTCAAACATCATAGATGCAAAAAATAATGGATTTTTATCCTGTGAAAATATTGATTTAGCTTTTGAAAAGATATTTGTAGACCCAGCTACCTTTAAGGTTAAGCTGATATATCTCCCTACTAGGCTTAGGCTTTTTGCAGATTACTTTGCTTTTGAAAATCAATTAAGGACAAGCCTTATTAAACTAATAAATAGCATAGAAGGGCTGTCCTCCCCAAAAACCATGGAGCTTGCGGTTAATCTGGGGAGTGGAACACTCTCTCTTGAGGATATATATAGCAGAGTAAAAAGTGGAGTGGCCATGGAGAGAGGGGCTGACAGAAGCAGAGGGCAGGGCTCATATAGTGTGAACAAAAGCACTATGAGTATAATATCCATGAATGCACCGATACATGTGGAATTAGAGATTACTAAGGATAAATATGTAATAGGTAAGAATGTATCCGGTGTCGATGGTGCAATAACCTTCAATAAAGCCATTAGCAGGGTTCACTGTCAGATTGATAGACATGATGGAAGCTATACCATTACCGATCTAGGTAGCTCCAACGGCACCTTTGTTAATAAGGTAAGACTGGCAGCAAATCGTCCTCACCCTCTGAAAAATGGAGATGTGATTAGACTAGCCAACAGTGATTTTCAGGTATCAATTGGGTAAGGAGGATGAAGAGGATGAGAAGACCAAGAATCATAATTGCAGATACTGATGAAAGCTACATGCTTCCCCTGCAGCAGAAATTTGCTGAGGAATTCTTTGAAAAGATAGACCTGGAAATCATCAGTGATGAAGCTTATTTTAGAGAGCTATTTTCATTACCACAAAAGGCAGAGATACTTATAGTTTCTGAAAATCTATATGACCAAAGCCTTAACAGGCACAATATAAACAATTTATTTGTGATGATGGAGCAGTATGAGGAAGGTAACACTGATGAGTTAAGCATCAATCGCCTTTTAAAATACACCAGCATCAAGGAGCTGTTCAATGAGATTATAGGGAAGAGTGCTGAGGTTTTAAATATTAAGGATGGCATTAAGACGGAGCCGGAAATTGTCCTGGTATATTCTGCTTCTGGTGGAGCCGGCAAAACTACCGTTGCCTTAGGCATCAGTGCATGCCTCACAAAGCTATATAAAAAGGTATTGTTTATAGGAGCAGACAGGCTGCAGTCCTTCCAGAGAATGCTGGATAACCCAAGTACAATTGCTGCAGCTGATGTCTATTCTAAGCTAGCAAGTCCAGGAAGATCTGTGTATGAAGACATAAAGCATGTGATTCGCAAAGAGGAGTTTAGCTATTTGCCACCCTTCAAGGCTGCTTTAATGTCCTTGGGTCTAAAGTATTCTATATATGAAAAGATAGCAGAGTCGGCAAAGAAGTCCAGGGATTATGATTATATTGTGATCGATGCCGATGTGACCTTCGATGAAGACAAGGCACAGCTTTTCAACCTTGCTGATAAGGTGGTAATTGTAACAGAGCAGACTGCAGCCTCGGTATTTGCTACCAATCTTCTTGTAGCCAATATCAATGGAGTAAGCAGTGAGAAATATATATTTGTATGCAACAATTTTGATAATGAAAAGGACAATGCTTTAATTTCCCCTAATAGGCCCATGAAGTTCACGGTGAATGATTATATTGAGAGCTATAGGGAGTACGATGGAATAAAGTGCGATGATCTGACAAAGGTTAGTGGGATGCAGAAAACTGCCTTTCTCATAATATAGGGGGAAAAGCTTATGGAAAGAGAAACAGCAATCATAACCTTGAAAATTCCAAAAAGAAACCTTGAGGTGGACCTAGAGGTACCTTTAAGGATTACGGCAAATGAACTGGTTATTGCATTGAATATTGCCTATGATCTTAATATTGATATATCAAATATTAAGAATTGCTATCTCAAGGCAGAAAACCCCATTGCACTACTAAGGGGTAATAAGACCTTAGGTGATTTTGGTTTATTGAATGGAAGCATCATAAATTATACAGAAATAGGAGTACAGCGCGGTGGAGAGTAGATATAAGATAATCATTTCAAATAAAAATCTATATAAAGAGATTGAGCTGACTTCTGATATGAAGGAGGTTAAGGTTGGTACCGCTGTGGAGTGCGACATCCGTTTAAGAAAAGAGCTTTTTTTTGGACCTATTGAGTTAGTTTTTGTAAAGAATGGGGACGGCTGGTCTGTACTCTGCTCCGATAATCTGTATCTTAATCTTGGGGATGTACGAAAATTAATGACCAAAGCCTTGAGCCATGGTGATTCCTTTGAGGTTAAGTATCAGGACTCTAATAATGAGGTTTTCAACATTGATTTTCTCATTGATTTTGATAATGGCAAAAGAAGGTATGATAGGGTCATTGATATCAGCAGCTCCTCCATAATCACCATTGGAGCCGCAGCTTCTAATAATATTGTTATAAAAAGTCCTTTTGTCCAAAAGGATGCCATAGTTTTAGAACATAAGTATGACGTAGCTTTAGATTATAAGGATGCCATAGCTCTGGACAACAAAGATGGCAAGCTGAAACTTACAATTAAGGCTACCACCTATGGTGTTTATCATAATGGAAACAAGGCTTCCAATAATGTGGTGATAGACAGTGGAGATTTTTTCTCCATCTCTGATTTCTTTTTCTATTACAAGGAAGGAAGGCTCTGGACGGAAGCTAGAGAGGGGATCACCATTAAGGAGCTGAGCTATGAGGATTTAAAAACAAAGGAGTCCTATCCAAAATTTAATAGAAGTACAAGGGTTAAAACGGTAATTAGTGATGAGAGGATTGAAATTTTAGACCCTCCAGCAAAGCCTCAAAAGCCTAAAAACAACCTGTTCACAAGACTGCTCTCCTCCATGGGAATGCTTATTGCAGCCGGATTTATGTGGTCTAGAGGTGGAACTACCATGATAGTTTTCAGCGGTATCACTGGAGGTATGGCAATACTCACCACCATCATCAGTGTCAGGGATAACAATAAGGAATTCAAAAAACAGTCCGCTGAACGTATTAATAAGTATCAAGCATATATTGGTAAAAAGAGAAAGGAAATTGAGGAGCAAAGAGTTTTAGAGCATAAGGACTTAGAAAAGATTTATGTTTCCTTGGATATGGAAAAGGAGAGGGTACTAGATTTTTCCGAAGACTTATTTGACCGCATGAGGGACCATGAGGATTTTCTTTCCCTTTACCTGGGAACTGGAGCAGTGGAGGCAAAGAGAGAGATAAATTATAAAAAGCAGGAGCGGCTGGAGGTTGAAGATGAGCTGCAGCAGATTCCAGAGATGATGTGGAATGAATATAAGTATATACACAATGCTCCTGTGGTATGTGATCTAAAATCAGTAAATGCTGTTGCTGTGGTGGGAGAAGAAAAATTCCGCTTTGAGATGCTTAAGAATATGGTTATAGATATTGCTGCCCGCCAATACCATTCCGATGTGAAAATGGTATTTGTAGCAGACAGCGGCCATAAGGAGGATATTTACTGGCTTAGAATGCTCCCTCAGGTTTATTCAGATGAAATAGGTGGAAGAACTCTCGTATGGAATGATGACAGTAAGAATCTTGTTTTTGAGTATCTCTACAAGGAGCTTACAGAAAGGGAGCAAAATAAGACCTTTGATCATAACATAGTTATATTTTTCTATAAGGAATATGGTTTTAAGAGTCATCCTATTTCTAGATTTATTGATAAAGGAAAAGACCTTGGGGTTACCTTCATATTCTTCGGAGAGGAAAAAGCAGATATACCCTTTGGCTGTGGCTATATTATAAGCTTACTTGATAAGGAGAGAGGGATCCTCACCAATGTGGAGGATCAAAGGGAGGATAAGGAATTTACTTATAAGACCATAAGTCATGAGAAGGCCTGTGAAATCATAAGAATCCTTGCTCCAGTATATACAGAGGAAATTTCTCTGGAAAGTACTCTTACTAAGAATATTTCCCTCTTTGAGCTTTTAAATATAATTGCTGTAGATGATATAGACCTGAAAAATAAATGGGGTACTTCCCAGGTGTTTAACTCCATGTCGGCGCCTATTGGTGTATCTAAAGCTGGAGTAGTTAGCCTGGATCTCCATGATAAGGCCCATGGTCCCCATGGCTTAGTTGCTGGTACGACAGGAGCTGGTAAGTCTGAAATACTCCAGACCTACATTCTCTCCATGGCTACACTCTACCATCCTTATGAGGCTGCCTTTGTTATCATCGACTTTAAGGGAGGGGGAATGGTTAATCAGTTTAGAGAGCTTCCCCATTTACTTGGTGCCATTACCAATATCGACGGTAAGGCAATAAATCGTTCCTTAAAATCCATTAAGGCTGAGCTGCAGAAGCGTCAGAGACTTTTTGCAGAGGCTGATGTTAACCACATAGACAGATATATTAGAAAATATAAAACTGGTGAAGCAGCTGTTCCCCTTCCACACCTGATCATTATCGTGGATGAGTTTGCTGAATTAAAGGCTGAGCAGCCAGAGTTCATGAAGGAGCTGATTTCCGCAGCTCGTATTGGACGAAGCTTAGGGGTTCATCTTATCCTTGCTACTCAGAAGCCTAGTGGACAAGTTAATGAGCAGATCTGGAGTAACTCTAGATTCAAGCTCTGCCTCAAGGTTCAGAGTAAGGAGGATAGCAATGAAGTCCTTAAATCACCTCTGGCAGCAGAGATTAAGGAGCCTGGTAGAGCTTATCTACAGGTGGGAAACAATGAAATCTTTGAGCTCTTCCAATCGGCTTATAGCGGTGCTTCTGAAAAGGTTGATGAGGTGAACGTAAAGGAATTTACCATATATAGCTACAATGAAGCAGGTAAAAAGGTGCCTGTATATGTACAAAAAAAGAAAAAGAACAGCGAGGATAATACAACTCAGCTGGATGCAATTGTAAGATATGTCATGGAGTTTTGTGAAGCTAATCGTTTATCTAAATTGCCTGATATATGTCTGCCAGCTCTATCAGAAGTAATTGATTATCCTGAAATGGTTAGGGATAGGAGTGCAGGTGGTATCCAGGTTCAATTAGGAGTTTACGATGATCCGGAAAATCAATATCAGGGAATTTATTCCGTAGATGTTGAAAGCAATAATGTAATGATTATCGGCTCTTCACAAAGCGGAAAAACCAATCTTCTTCAAACCATAATCCGCAGCATAGCTTCAAGGTATTCACCAGAGGAAGCATCGATTTATATATTGGACTTTGCTTCCATGGTATTAAAGAATTTTGAAAGCCTCAGCAATGTTGGTGGAGTGGTTTGTCCATCAGAAGATGAAAAGCTTAAGAATCTATTCAAGCTCCTATATTCTGAGGTGGAAAGCAGGAAGGAAAAGCTTATAGCTGTTGGTGTAAGCTCCTATTCAGCCTATAAAGAAGCTGGCAATACAGATATACCTCTCATGGTACTTATCATTGATAATTTAACGGCTCTGAAGGAAATGTATTTCAAGGACGATGATGATGAACTCCTTCATCTATGCAGAGAAGGGCTTTCTGTAGGTATCAGTATCGTAATAGCTAACTCTCATACCGCAGGTATAGGCTACAAATATTTGTCAAACTTCGCTACAAGGATTGCCATGTACTCTAATGATTCCAATGAATACAGCTCCTTGTTTGACCACTGTAGCGAAAGGATAGATAACATTCCTGGAAGAGCTATTATCAAATTGGAGAACAGGCATCTTGAATGTCAGGCTTATCTCGCCTTCAAGGGTGAAAAGGAAATTCATAGGGTTAAAGAAATCAAAGAATATATAGCAGTTATTAATGGTAAGCATAAAAATGTCACTGCAAGAAATATCCCAGTAATCCCAGCTTCCTTGACTGATGCTTATGTCAGTGAACAATTTGCTAACCAGATGCAGAATAAATATAAGCTTGTCATGGGACTGGATTACGGCAGTGTAGCTCCTTTATCCGTGGACTTTGCTAGCTTAGGAGTCCTTGCAATTGCAGGTAGAGAAAACACAGGCAAGCACAACTGGCTCAAGTATTCCATAGGTATGCTGGATAGTCAGTACCCTTCTGGTAGCAAGGTTTATATAGTGGACGGAATAAACAAAAAGCTTTCTTCTCTTAAGAAGAAGGAGAATGTTGAAGCCTACTCCATTATTTCTGAGGATGCTGTTACCATCATTAAAAATATCGAAGCACAGCTTAAGGACCGCTATGATGCACTGCTAGCTGGAAATGAAGAGATTTTATCTACCTCAGAGCTCCTCATGGTAGTGATAAATAATCAGGATTCCCTAGTAGCCATCAGCAATAATATAGATGCCCTTACAGCCTATAAGAATATCCTTGGCCGTTATAAGAATTTGAATGTCTGTATTATAGTAGCTGGGGTAGAAAATGCTAATATTCCATACAGTGCCCCAGAGCTTTTGAAAAATATTCGTGATGGACGTCATCTGCTGTACTTTGATGACATGAGCAACATGAAGCTCTTTGATCTCCCCCTAGCAATGATAAGAAGCTTCAAGAAGCCTATAGAGCTAGGGGACTGCTATTACATTAAGGAGAATAGCTGCACAAAGCTTAAAACTCCTCTTTGCATAAGGGAAGGTAGGACAAGCTGATTCTATAGAATCAGGTAATATAATATGAAAGCTTTGGGTAATAGCGTGCCGTAGAAGTAAGGCATATGCCCAAAAAATTAACTATGGTAATTATGCTTGGTAAACCAAGCAAATTATAAAAAATTTTAAGGAGGAACTGTTATGGCAAACCAAATTAGAATCACCCCAGATCAAATGAGAGAGAGGGCTAATCAGTATCGTACTGAAGCAGGTACTGTAAATGGTGTAATAAGCAAGATGGATTCTCTCCTCCAGCTTCTTCAGGGAGAATGGGAAGGTGCAGCAAGTGAGTCCTATGCAGCTCGTTACAAGGAATTAAAGCCTGGTTTTGTTAAGGCAGAGGAGCTCATCAGAGAAATAGCAGCAGCTCTTGATTCCACTGCCAAAATTGTTGAAGAAACTGATACAAGCATTGCAAATCAATTCAGAGGTTAACAGGAATATTCCTGGAATCACCAGATAATGTAACAAATTTTTATGAATAACTCTGGCATTGCCAGATAATATAATGACTTTAAGGAGGAACAGCAATGGCAAATCAAATTAGAATTACCCCAGATCAAATGAGAGAGAGAGCAAATCAGTATCGTACTGAAGCAGACTCCGTAAATGGTGTAATAAATAAGATGGATTCTCTTCTCCAGCTTCTTCAGGGAGAATGGGAGGGTGCAGCCAGTGAGTCCTATGCAGCTCGTTATAAGGAGTTAAAGCCTGGTTTTGTTAAAGCAGAGGAGCTAATTCGTGAAATAGCAGCAGCTCTTGATTCCACTGCCAAAATTGTTGAAGAAACTGATACAAGCATTGCTAATCAGTTTAGAGGGTAAATTCTCTAGTTAGTGTCCTCTCGCCACTAATGGCGAGGGGCACTAATAATAATTTACGGAGAGGACATTATTATGGATAAAAAAATTAAGATAGAGCTAAATAATGAGATTTATGAAGAGGATAGTGTCTATGCCTCCATAGCACTTCGTGGTGGCTTTATTACAAAAGAATACCTTATAGATAATGAGAGCACTTTTGTTGGGAGCTATGCCTTTTATAACATTTTATTTCAGTATTGGCGCCTTACTAGCATACATGCTGAAATCAAATATGATGTTTTAAGAGGTAGATCGATTATAGCTTTTAAGGGTAAGAAAAATGAATACTTGGAAACCCTGAAGTATGTTCTGGATAAGCTTTTTAACAGTGAATATAATCAAGAAATCTTTGAAGAGGCGAAAAGCATATCAAGGTCTGCTTTTGAAAATAGATATAAGGCTGGGAAATTTAGAGGAAGGCTAAAAAGCTTTGAGTTTTCCGATTTAAATAAGAGGTTTCAATTAAGGGAGTTGATTAACGATATAGAAGTAATTGATTTTAACACCTTTAAGAGCTGTGCAGAAACACTTTTAGTTCCTGGAAATATTTATCTTTATATAAATGGTGATGTTTCGGAAGCTGAGGCTATAAACAGTACAGTGGAAGCGGTGCTTCCTCACAGGAACCATTCTGTGAAGGTTAAAAATTATTACTATGATCCTTATTTGAAGCAGGATGCACATCTTTTGAACCTTGCGAGAGAAAATTTTAGCTTAACTGCTGTAGCTTTTGATTTCTTAAATAGAGGGACAACTATTTTTGCAAAGCAGGCCATATTGGATTTTAAAGCTGCTTATTTACCTTATAGAGATATAGAGGTATATGTTGATTCCTTAGATGCAAGTCTTATTTTTGAAAATGAAACCCTGAAGACCATAAAGCCCATAATCCATGAAGTGATTTCAGAAGAGCAGTTTGATTTATTAAAGAAGAAAATCCTACAGAAGTATTTAGCACTGCTTAAAAATTATCCAGAGCTTTTTGCAATAACGGGAGCTGAAATGTTGGTTAATGATGTATCTCTGGCAGAGTATATAGCTTTTATAGGCTCCTGCACCTATGAGCTCTATTGTGAGCTTTGTGATAGGTCAGATTTCATCATAACTGAAGCGCAGGTAGTATTGAAAAAGGAGGCGATGGAATTTGTCTAAAGTTTATCTCAGCCCTGAGGAATTCCAGGGACAGATTGATAGCTTCCAGGATGGAGCTAGTAAGATTAAAGAGCTCAAGTACGATTTAGAGGCTCAGGGGCTAAAGCTAAAAAGCGTTGATAAATATATAGAATGTATTGAGGAGTTTAATAAAACCGTGGCTTTATTTGGTGAAATGCTTGATTTAGATACGCAGAGCATGAAGCTTATTAAGGCTAAATGGATGAATACTGATAGCGATATAGCTACAAAAACACTTAAAGAGCTTATCTTTGGGTAGTATGGATTAAGGAGAGTGAATATGGCTGGGAAAGGTGATTTGTTTTTAGATAATAATAAGGTGGTCAGCTTATATGAGAAGACTAAAAGCTATGAAACAACTGTCTTAGACGCATTATATGCCCAGTACAAAAATACTTATAAGATATCCCTTTCAAATCATTTTAGGGGCGATGCTGCAGATTCCTTTAAGAATTATATAACTGATGGTGCCATAAATATTATTACTGGAATGATGGACGTCTCTTCAGAAATGACTATGATAATACAGTCATTTACGGAAACCTTCTCCCAGTATGAAAGCGCCCAGGAGGGTAAGGTCTCAGAAGATGCCTTAGACTATATAGATAAGAGTCTCAAGGATAAAAAGTCCACCTTTAGAAGTGCAGAAAGTGAGCTTAATGCCGCTCTGCGTGAGGCAGCAAAATATATATCTGTAAAAGCTCTGGAGCTAGATAGTGTCCATAGCAGCTATGATAAGACAAAAAATAACCTGAAAAATATCAGAGAAGATCTCTATGCTGCTGATGATGAAGCACTTAAAAATGCAGAGCAGCTCATGGAAAGAATAAGAGAGCTTAAGGACTTGATTAGGAATACAATGGGCCATTGCTATAATGATGATGGCAGGATTATTCCTGATAATATAAATAATGTTAAGTCACAGCCCTGGTTCTCTAAGTCATCCAATTTAGCTCTTAATCTCAAGCTCCAGGAGGACCCCTTTGCCTATAGTGCTGGAGAGGTAACCGTTGCTGAAGACCAGTGGGCTATTGGGCTCACCTCTGATATTTATGCTTATGCAGGCTATGCCTTCTTAACAGCTTCCTATGAAGCAGGGGTAGAGGATGGAACTGCTTTTATAAAGGCCAAAGCAGCAGTGTTAGAAGCTAATGGTAGTGCTCAGTTTACCGATTATCTAAAATTAGGTGCTACAGCCCAAGCTCTATATGCACAGGGAGAGGCAAAAGCAGGCTTTTCAGAGGAATATGTTGGCTTCAGTGCTTCTGGAGAGGCAGGGGTAGCCAGGATAGGTGGTTCCGCAGTCCTTGGAACTGAGGATTTAAATATCACTGCACAGGCTGGAGCTGAGGTGTTAACTGCCGATGGAAAGGTGGCTCTTGAATTTGAAGAAGATGGACAGTTTGCTGTTGGAGTTGATGCCGGTGCCACAGCAGCAGAGGCTACAGTGGGATTAGGAGGCTCTATTCTCTCCTATGAGGATCAAGGTACTCAGAAGAATCTCTTTGCCGTCGGTGCAGGAGTGGAGGCTGGAGTAAGTGCAGATTTTGCACTATATGCAGAAAGTAATACTGCCTTTGAGACTAGTGTAGTAAATATTAATGCCACTTCTGTTAAGATAAAGGCTCAGGCGCTACTAGGAGTAGAGCTTAATGTTACTGTTCCGACGCCTCATTTCAAATGGCCGTGGTAAGAAAGGATAGGAGGTATGGTAATGGCAACTTTAGAGGATCTGAAATTTTCCTTGACAGAAATAAAATCTCAGCTCAGGGCTAAGCAAAAAGAAAGGGAAGGCTATCTTGCCATCGCTGCTGATATAGATGCTGTTTATGAAAGGCTTGCAGAGGATAAAAAAATAATCAAGGGCTATCGAGATAGTGTAAAAAGCTTCTCAGAGGAAAGCTATGATGATTTTAAAGGTAATCTGCATAAAAACTCATATAAAACCAGTGTTAATGATGTAATTGAAAGCTACAATAAAGTAATTAGTAATATTGATGCTAATATGGATGCCTTAAACATGGAAAAAGCAAGCTATGAAAACAAAGCATCAAGATGCTATGGCTTGATTGGATCTTTCGAATCAGCTGTTAACTCCCTGGTCCATAGAATTGAGAACTGGGTTAACTAGTATAGGAGGTTTTTTATATGGCTATCAATGTTATGGTGGCAAAAGCTCATGAGGGTCAGCTTAAGGATCCAGCAATAAAAGAAGAATACGCGAGCGTACAGAGGGCTATAAATAGTGCCCAGCTTGACTACCAGGAGGATACAGTAAATTTAGTATTCCTAAAGGGTATGTACAAGCATCAAGAAAGAAAAATGACTACCGTATGTCTCTTTGTCAACAAGCTAGATAAGCCCCTCAAGGAGCTCCATGGCGATATGCGCCTAAAATTTAAAAACAAAGATGCATTAATTGCAAAAGCAACCCTGGACTTCGACGAAGCCTTTATGGGTGAGCTCCCCAAGGATACGGGACTACTAGTCCACCTAAGCCTTCCAGTAAAAGGCCTACAAGAGGATCAAGTATTCACCATAAAGGATATCAGCGGGACCTTGATGGTGACAGGCACATGAGTTATGACTTATTGATAATTTCGATGGAGCTTTCTTTTTTTGGAAGCTCCATTTACTATGAGTAGGAATGTTGCTATAAATATGAACTATTTTTTAAATCCCTATAATATATTGAAAACCCTGCAAATTAATGGTAGTATGTAAATGTTAACAAAAACGTTTTTGAAAGGGAGTTGTTGTGTTGGCTTCTTCTATAAGGGATGTTGCACGAAAAGCTGGGGTGTCTGTGAGTACTGTATCTAGAGCCTTTAATGAATATAGTGATATAAAAGATGATACTAAAAATAGAATCTTTGAGGTAGCTAAGGAATTAGGCTATGTGCCCAATATCAGTGCAAGGAATTTATCTAAAAAAAATAAGCTTAATATCGCCATGATAGTTTCTGGTTTTATGCAGGAATCTGATGTGGATGAGTTTCAGTTTCTGCTGATGAAGGGAGCCTATGGCTATGCTATGGACAATTCTATTGAGATAGCAACCTACGCTATAGATTCCAACTATCAGAAGGAGAAAACCTATGATCAGTTTTGCCTGGAACATAGCTTGTCGGGTGCTTTATTACTGGGACTTAAAACCAGCGATGAATATCTTAAATCCTTGAAGGATGTTCAGTTTCCCTGTGTAACAGTGGATGTAGAGCTGGAAGGAGATAAGCTGGGCAATGTGCTCATGGAGGATCAGAAGGCTTTTCAGGAGATCACAGAGTATGTACTTCAAAACAACCATAGGAAGCTTGTACTTGTTTATGGTAAGAAGGAAGCTCTGGTATCGAGAGAAAGATATATGGGCTTTTCAAAAGCTATTGAAGAAGCAGGGTTGTCTCTAGAAACCATGGAAATTATCTATGGTGAATTTTCAGAAGCTGATGCTTACAAGGAGGCTCGGAAGCTTATAGAAGAGAAGGGGAAGGAATTTACAGCCTTTGTAGCTATGAGTGATTTGATGGCCATTGGTGTAATGAGGGCTATTAAAGACTGTGGCTATAAGGTGCCTGAGGATTTTTCTGTAACAGGCTTTGATGGTGTGAACATGGCTGCATATGTAGAACCAGCAATAACAACAATCAATCAAAAGGTTAAAAAGAGGGGCTATGCTGCAGTAGATTTACTGATGAATATTATAAATGGTAAGGCTACTGCCCATAAAATAGTCACTGAATATGAATTAGTTATAAGAGATAGTGTAAAAAAGATTTAAGGGCTTTGTCCTAAAATCCTTTTTTATTACTTCTTACAAAAACGTTTTCGAAATATTAATTGATTATTAACAATGACAAAAAGAAAATGGAGGAGAATTTATGGTATTTAAAAAGACAATTGGGTTAATAGCTGCAGCAATAATGTCTATATCCCTAGTAGCCTGCGGAGATGGTTCTGAAAAAGGCTCAAGCGGGACAAAAGTTGGCAGCGATGGTGTAATTGAAGTAACTCTACCTACATATATGACTGGTGAAAATGTAGGTGCTGTATTTTTTGAGCCTCATATTGAAAGATTTAATGAAAAGCATAAGGATAAATACAGAATTGTTCTTGAGGAGGTAACTCAGACAAACTACGCAGAAAAAATAAAGCAGATGGCTCTTCAGGACATGCTTCCTTTCTTAGTACATCCACCAGCCTCTGGAGGTATAGATATTCAGTGGTTTGAAGAGGTAGCAGTAGCCAATGACATGGTATATGACTTAAGTAAGTGGTTAAATGATACTCCTGCAGTTAAGGACCTAGTTATTGATGAATCCTTAGACTTTGTTACTAGGGATGGCAAGGTGGTTATAATGCCTATGGTAACTGTAAGGCCTATTGGAATGTTCTATAATTCAGAGCTGTATACACCGGAAAAGCCTGTGGGAGAAATGACTGTAGATGAATTTGTTGACTCCTTAGGAGATAATAAGATTCCCTTCCAGTCCGCAGAAAATGCATGGACAAGTGGTCTTTTCTTAACAGCTTTAATAGCTAATGAAGAAGGCGGTGCTGATTTTCTCAAGGAAAATAGCGGCAAGACCCTTTATGACTTTACAGATCCTGTCATCGTAAGTGCTGTGGAAAAGCTTAAGGAGGTTTTTGATGAGAAGGCAACCTCTAATTCCATAGGAGGAGGCTATGCAGATATGGCCAATTCCTTTATGAGTAGTAGTGCGGCAGTTATGTTCAATGGACCCTGGATGTCAGGAGATTTTAATGAAGGCTCCAGTGATAAATGGAGCAATGGCTTTGATGGAAAGAATGTAAAATCAGACATTTATCCTGGTAACATTGCTATAGCAAACACTGCTTTTTATGGAGACCTATGGATTCCGTCTACCGTTTCTGAAGAGGAGCTGGAGGTAGCTCTTGCTTATCTAGAATTTAGATATTCCCCTGAAGAAATAGAAGCATATATACTTGCAGAGGGTGGTATTGCTCCAAAGCTAGAGTACAGTGCGAGCTTCAATGAAAAGCTCCAGGAAACTCAGGTTCTTGCAGATTTAGCTGAAGCTTCCCAAGGAGAGGATGTCACTTATGTGCAGAACCTTCTAGAGATGATGCCGTCCTCAGTGTCAGACTCAGAATTTGCTAAGCTTCTACCTAAGCTTTACGATGGCACCTTAAGTGCAGAGGAATTCTGCAGTCAGCTTTCTGATAAGGCAGCAGAAGCTAAATAGCTTGTAAAATACATAGGCAATAAGTGAAATAAAACTCCTTATTGCCTATATCTATTTAAAACTAGAAAGCAGGTGACTAAAATAGCTAGAAAATCTACTGAAAAAATAAGTATAAGCAAAATGGAGAAGAGAAACTATCCACTGATTTATTTATTTTTACTTCCTTCTATTGTAATGTTTTTAGTCTTTTATTTAGTTCCTATAATTACGGTGTTTACTACTTCCTTTACAGAGTGGAATGGCTTTAATTCACCAGAGTTTGTGGGAATGGGAAACTATATAAGGCTCTTTGCCAACAAGGCATTTTTGTATTCCCTTAGGAATCTGCTTCTCTGGTCCCTCATTGCAATGACTCTTCATGTGGGCTTTGGAGTTTTAGTAGCCTTTATCCTTTTCAGAAAACCAAAGGGTTGGAAATTTACCAGAGCAGTGTTTATGGTTCCAAATGTTATTTCCACCGCTGCCTGGGCCTTGATATATAAATTTATCTTTAATAATGATATGGGAATACTGAACAATCTTATAAGGAAGGTTAATCCAGACTTTAATGTTCAGTGGTTTTATAATTCACCCTATGCCTTCTGGGCTGTGACCTTTACCTGGTTATTCTTTGCGGTAATAGTCACCTTGATTGTTCTAAATGATCTTATGGCAATTCCAGAGGAGGTTAATGAAGCGGCTAAGGTGGATGGTGCCACAGCTCTTCAGGTAGCCTTTAAAATCCATCTTCCTCTATGCAGAAATTCCATAGGTACAGCTATGATACTGTCTATAACCTCAAGGGTTGCCATGTATGAAACCATAGTCCTTACCACTGCTGGTGGACCAGGGGATGACACCATGAATCTTCCGCTGATCCTTGTGAATTCCATAATGAATCTAAAGCATGGCTATGCTAACTCCATAGGGGTTATTATGTTCATCATAGGTTTAGCTACATTATTTATTATAAATAAATCCTTCAGGATGAATGAAAGTGTATATTAAGGAGGTGCATCTAAGTGAAAATAACTAAAAAAATATTAGTAAATCTATTTATCTACGGAGTTTTAATTTTTACTGTAGCAGTATCCATATTACCGATAATATGGATAATAATCTCCTCCTTTAAAACCAATGCACAGATACTCAGCAGTCCTTTTTCTCTTCCGGAGAATATCAGCTTTGGAGCCTTTGCCTATTTATTTGAGGAGTATAACTTTTTAAGGTATACCTTAAACTCCTTCTTAGCTTCAGTATCCTCAACAGTAGTTTCCCTTGTTATCTACTCTATGGGAGCTTATGTAATAGCTAAGTATAATTTCCCAGGAAAAAATCTCTTTTATGCCTTATTTACCATTACCCTTTTGGTACCGGCACAGTCAAAGGCGCAGCCGATTTTTTCTCTCATAACAAAGCTTGATCTTTATGATAATATCTGGGGCTTATCACTGGTATATGTTTCAGCAGGAATGGCTATGTCTATGTTTATCCTGAAGAATACCTTCATGTCCATTCCAAAATCCTTAGATGAGGCAGCAGCCATAGAAGGGGCAGGCTTCTTAAGAACCTTCTGGAATATAAACATACCTCTTGCAAAAAGCGGTCTTTCCACGGCTGGTATACTGATGTTTTTAAATAACTGGAATGAATATTTCTATGCTGCACTCCTTACCTCCTCAGACAGGAATAGGACACTGCCCATAGCGCTACAGTTCTTTAATGAAGCCTTTTCCTATGATTATACCAAGCTCTTTGCAGCCCTAACGGTAGTGGTGCTCCCTGGAATAATAATTTATACCTTGGCTCAGGAACAGGTTCAGCAGAGCGTAGCGGCTTCAGGGATAAAAGGTTAGGAGATTTAATAAATTTTGCTATGGAGGAGGACAGAAATGGATATTTTAAAATACAACAGCGGCAGTGGAGTACTTAAAAATTGGATAATAGAAGAGAGTGCTTTTAATGCTGAATTCTTAGGGAAATGCGAAGCTATTTTTACCCAGGGAAATGGTTATTTAGGGGTAAGAAATGCTTTAGAAGAGAGGTATACTAAAGAAAAGAGAAACATGTTCGCCTCGGGAACCTTTAACAAGGCCACTGAGGGTGAAGTCACTGAGCTTCCTAATCTTCCAGATATCACTGAAATCTCTCTTTATATAAATGGTCATAGATTTAATTTAGAGGCTGGGAAAATAGAGGCTTACAGCAGAAGGCTAAACCTGAAGACAGGAGAAGTGGTGAGAAAGGTTTTGTGGACTAGCCCCCAGGATGATACAGTGGAGCTGAAATTTAGAAGGTTTGTATCCTTAAGTAATGAGCACATAATTGGAGGAGCCTTAGAGATTACTCCAATAAATAGTGACATAGACCTTACTATTATCAGTGGGATAAATGGAGAGATGACAAACAGCGGTGCTTCTCATTTTAAGGGTGGTACTAGACGTATCCATGAGAATAAATATCTGGAATACACTGCTGAAACAACAGAGGGAAAGCTCTATATAGGTGTATTTTCTACTCATAATATAAGCAGCGATGAAACGTCTATAGAACCAGTTATGAAAAGAAGAGGGGTTTCCCTTAAGCACAGTGTTAAGGTAAAAAAAGGAGAGAAGCTGAAATTTGAGAAGCTTTCCTGTGTATATACCACAAGAGATATGGGGTATATTAACAATAATTTAGAAGAAGCTTTAGAGAAGGTTAAAAGCGATGGCTTATCTTTGCTTAAGGACATAGAAAACAAAGGTTATAAGAGCCTGCTAGCTGAAAATAATAACTCCTGGGAGGCTTACTGGAATCAGGTGGATATAAGGATTAACAGCCGTGATCCCTTTGACCAGCTCAGTATAAGATTTGCCCTATACCACTTAAATATAATGGCAAATAAAAAGGATAATAGAGTAGGTATTGGTGCAAAGGCTCTCTCGGGAGAAGGGTACAAGGGTCATTCCTTCTGGGATACAGAAATTTTTATACTACCTTTTTACACATTTACCCTACCAGAGGCAGCAAGAATATTGTTAGAATATAGATATAAGAATCTTTATGGTGCAAGACTAAAGGCCAAGGAATATGGTTATGAAGGTGCCATGTATCCCTGGGAAAGTGCCTGGATTGATGATGGAGAGGTTACCCCTCTCACTGCTGGAATCGATGTGGTTAAGGGTACTCCTATAGATGTCCTTACAGGAAAGCTGGAGCACCACATCACTGCAGACATTGTCTATGGACTCTGGCAGTATTATATGACTACAGGAGACAAGGCTTTTATGGAGGAATATGGTTATGAAGTGCTCTTTGACACTGCCTTATTCTGGTCAAGCCGCTTAGAATATAATGAGGTTCTTGATCGTTATGAAATAAATGATGTTATAGGTCCTGACGAATATAAGGAGCATATAGATAACAACGCCTTTACCAATTACATGGCTCATCATAATATGAAGCTGGCGCTAAAAGTAATGAAGGAGCTTAAGGAAAGTAATGAGAAGCTTTATGATAAATTAAATAGAAAATTAGACTTGCAATATATACACGAAAAGGTTAGCACCGTTGTGGACAAGCTATATCTCCCCAAGGAAAATGAAGAAGGGATAATACCTCAAAATGATCAATTCCTTAATCTAAAAGAACTGGATATAAGAAAGTATAAGGAAAGTGATGAGGTTATGGGTATATACCTGGACTATAATCCTGAACAGCTCAATGAATATAAGGTTTCTAAGCAGGGGGACCTGGTAATGCTGATGTATCTTCTGGGAGAGCATTTCTCAAGGGAAAGCAAGCTAAAGAACTATAAATATTATGAGTCCTATACACTCCATGATTCCTCCTTAAGCAAATGTGTACATTCTATAATGGCAGCTGATTTAGACCTATTACAGGAAGCATATAGCTTGTATAAGGGCTCAGCAACCATAGATTTAGGACCTTATATGAAGAGCTCCGACGAAGGTATACACAGCGCTTCCATAGGAGGCATCTGGCAGAGTGTGGTCATGGGCTTTGGTGGAGTCAGGGTTATAGGCAATACCTTAAATATAAATCCTAAGCTACCCCCTAGCTGGGAAAGCTTATCCTATCCTCTCATATGGAAGGGAAACAAGCTTAACATACATGTGGATACAAAAGAGATTTCCATAGAAAATAAAGGACAAGAAGCCGTTATCCTTATGGTGGATAAGAGGATTGTCACTGTTGAGGGTGAGGGGAAAGAGGTAATGTTGGTGACTGGCACATGAGTTATGACTTATTTACATGAGAGGTGACATGATGGTGACAGGCACATGAGTTATGACTTATGACTTATTGATATATAAGGAAAGGGTGATAAATAATGAAAAAGTGGTGGAAGGAAAGTGTTGTTTATCAAATATATCCAAGAAGCTTTGCTGATAGCAATGGAGATGGTGTTGGTGATATCAATGGTATTACAGAGCATCTTCCTTATCTTAAAGAGCTGGGAGTAGACGTTATATGGCTTTCCCCTGTTTATGAGTCTCCTAATAGGGATAATGGCTATGACATAGCTGACTATCAAAGTATCATGAAGGAATTCGGAACTATGGAGGACTTTGACAGAATGCTTTCCAGGGCTCATGAGCTGGGACTGAAGTTTGTAATGGACTTAGTGGTTAACCATACCTCTGATAAACATGCCTGGTTTATTGAAAGCAGAAAGAGCAAGGACAACCCTTATAGAGATTTCTACATCTGGAAGGAAGGTAAGGACGGAAAGGCCCCAAACAACTGGGGAGCATGGTTTGGAGGCTCTGCTTGGACCTATGATGAAGAATCTGATATGTATTATCTAGGCTGCTTTACTAAGTATCAGCCAGACCTTAATTGGGAAAATGAAAAGGTGCGTCAGGAAGTCTATGATATGATGTCCTGGTGGTGTGATAAGGGGATAGATGGCTTCAGAATGGATGTTATCAGCATGATCTCTAAGGTACCAGGCTATCCTGATGGAGAAGTGATTAAGGGGATTTACGGAGACTTCGGCCCTTATGTATTCAATGGTCCTAGAGTCCATGAGTTCTTACAGGAGATGAATAAGGAAGTACTCTCAAAATATGATATCATGACTGTAGGAGAAACAGCAGGAGTTACCATAGACGAAGCAAAGAAATATGCACAGCTTGATGGAAACGAGCTGAACATGGTATTCCAATTTGAGCATGTGGAATATGTTGCCCCAGACTCTGGTGCTATCGGTAAATGGACAGATGTAAAGCCTCCTATGAAGGGTATCAGAGCTATACTTAATAAGTGGCAGCAGGAGCTGGAGGGAGTGGCCTGGAACAGCCTCTACTTCTGTAATCATGATCAGCCTCGTTCTGTCTCAAAGTTTGGGGATGATAGCGATGAATATAGAGAGGTTTCGGCAAAGATGCTGGCTACCTGCCTCCATATGATGAAGGGAACTCCTTATGTATACCAGGGAGAGGAGCTTGGGATGACCAATGCTTATTTCTCAGATATAGAGGATTACAGAGATGTGGAAACTATAACTCTCTATCATGAATATATAGACAACAACCTCATATCTCAAGAAAAAATGCTCAGCTATGTACAGGCAGTGAGCAGGGACAATGCCCGAACCCCAATGCAGTGGGATGACAGTGAAAATGCTGGCTTCACCACCGGCACCCCCTGGATTAAGGTAAACCCAAACTACGTAAAAATCAATGCCAAGGAGCAAGTCTCAAGGGCAGATAGTGTCTTCAATTACTATAAGAAGCTCATTTCTCTAAGGAAAAACCATGAGATAATAGTCCATGGTAAGTTTGTACCACTCTTAGAGGACAACGATGATATTTATGCTTATGAAAGACAATTAGATGGTACAAGGCTTATAGTAGCCTGCAACTTTACCAAGAAAGAGGTTAAGTGTGAGCTCTTTGATGATATAGAAGGTGGACAAGAACTAATAAGTAATTATGAAGAGCATAAGGCCAGGGTGTTGCAGCCTTCTGAGGCGAGGGTAATGATGGTGACAGGCACATGAGTTATGACTTATTATCTATAGAATAATAATATTTATTACGAAAGTCCTTTCCGTATTCGGAAGGGACTTTTGAATTTAGTTTATAAACAGCTATAAGACCTGTATTTAGTATTCAGTGAAAAAATGTTCTACGATATATGATATTTTATCCAATCAAACTAATCCAAGAGAATCGTTTAAAAAATATTTACAATATTTATACATTGGTATAAAATATAATTATGTGATATTTTTAACAAAAAATAACATAAATTATAAATAAATACAAATGTGAATGGAAAACGAAATATTTGAATTGATTATTTCAGTTTAATATTATAATGATTATTTACTAACTTAAGCTTATTAAATGATCATTAAATTTAATAATATTAATAATTTTAAGGGGATGACATTATGGAAAACGAGCAGAAGTTAGGGGCGGGAATTATAACAATTAGTATTTTAATGCTTATTGGTACAGTGATTAGTATTTTAGCTACAATTTTTGTTATGGTTGTAGGAGATAGCTTAAATTCTCTTATGCTTCAAACAGGTCAGGTAGATGCAAGTATGATTCCAACCACTGGCCAATATATTTTTGGTCTAGTTACTACATTAATAAGTGGTATATCGGTTATTTTGATATTAATGAAAAATAAATATGGTATATTTGGTTACTTTGGTCTTTTCATACTTAATACCGTTTATAATATTATCGTATCAGGGACGGCAGGAACGGCTATAATTTCGTTGATAATAAGTATAGCAATTGCTGCTCTATATGGATATTTCATTTATAAAAAAAGAGCTTTATATGGTTTTGTGGAGGAAACAGTTTAAGGAGCTATCATTGATAGCTCCTTGATTCTATAATTTGGAGGGTATATGAAAAGAAAAAATATAGTTATTATGGCTTCTATTTTTATTGTACTTTTTGTTGGTGTAATTATCTTTGCTATTAATCAGAAGAATAGTAGGAAAGCAGCTTTAAGTGAAGGTGATAACTATTATGAAGTAGTTGAGAGCTCAGGCCTTAGCTTTAAGGGTATGAGTGTAATAAAGGAAGAACAAAAAATCTTTATAGATAGCATCCTTGGATCCGTTGAGAAGGTTAATATTACAGATAAAGCTGAGGTTAAAAAAGGTGATTTGATTCTTACTTATTTCAATGATTCTGTACAGGAGCAAATTGATAATTTAAAGCTTCAGTATGCTTCGACAAAGGACAAGGTTAATAGAGCAAATGGTGATATGGAAAAAACTAAACTAGCTATCAATAAAAAAGAAAACTCCATTGCTGAAAAAAATACAAAGCTTAGTAATCTAAATGATATGGAAAATATGGATGAAAAAGCAACCGTGCAGCAAGAAATTGCTATAGAAGAGCAGGAGCTTCAAATGTTAAAGTCTGAGCTTCAAAATTATGAAGTCACCAGTGTTACTTTTAAGGACACCTTAAAGGAATTAGATGGACAAGTTGATGGATTAAAAAAGAAGCTTAGAAAGGATGTTACCGCTGAGCTAGATGGTATAGCTTATATAAAGACAGAAGGATTAACTAATCCAGGAGTGGAGTACATTAATATCGTTTCTAAGGAACCTTTAGTTAAAGGTATGGCTAGCGAATATGACGTTTTAAAGTTAAAAGTAGGACAAGAAGTGCTCGTAAAGGTAGTCAGTACTGGCCAAACTTTAAAAGGAACTGTAACAGCTATTGATGACCTACCCAGCACCACTCCTAATGGAACAGGGGTTGCCTATAATTTTTACGTTAAACCAGAAGGTCCTATCAGAATAGGTTTTTCTGTTGAAATTAAGGAAAATATAGATACCTTAGAGGTGCCAAAGGATTTTGTATCAATAGAAAATGGAAGCCTAATGGTCGCAAAGGTTATAGATGATGGCGTAGAAAAAATAGAAGTTAATGGTGTCCTTGAGGAAGACTACTACTTAATCTCAAGGGATAAAATTGCTCCAGGAGATAAATTAACAAAAGAGGCTTCAGCTGGACTTGAGAAGGAGTAGGCTATGATATCATTACAGGGAATAAATAAGTATTATATTACCGGAGATGAAAAAATTCATGCCTTAAGGGATGTTGATTTAGAAATTAAAAAAGGCGAATTCATAGCTGTTATGGGACCCTCTGGATCAGGTAAGTCCACAATGATAAAAATTTTAGGGTTATTAGATAATAATTTTCAGGGAGAATATTTCTTTGATGGGAAGAACGTAAGAACCCTAAACGATGATCAGTTAAGCACTATAAGAAATAATAAGATAGGCTTTGTTTTTCAAAACTTCAACTTAATAAAAACACTAACAATAAAAGAGAATATATACCTACCAATGCTTTATAAAGGGGCCTCAAAAAAGCAATGTCAAGAAAGAGCCTTGAGCCTGCTTAGAAGGGTAGATTTAGAATCTAAAACTAATAAATATGTATCAGAGCTATCTGGTGGACAGCAGCAGAGAGTAGCAATAATAAGAGCTCTAGTGAACAATCCAGATATAATAATTGCCGATGAGCCTACAGGGGCTTTAGACAGTCATACCTCTAAGGATATAATGAATTTGTTTCAGGAGTTAAATAAAGAGGGAATTACTATAATAGTTATTACCCATGATAAGGATGTTGCTAAGGAAGCTAAAAGAATAGTAAATATCTTTGATGGTGAGCTTAAGGAGGATGCTGTATGACCTTAAGAACCTTAATTTCATCTGCCTTAAGAAACCTAAAAAGAAATTTAAATAGATCAGTGCTAACTATGCTTGGGATAATAATAGGAATAGCAGCGGTTATAACTATTGTCGCTTTAGGAGAAGCATATAAAAGGGATACCATTGAAAGCTTTACTGGAGAGAGTGAAGGAAAGGTAGTTTTAAATGTGACCTTTATTCCTGATAGTGAGGACTTAAGCAGTATTAATGAGTCATATTTTGATAATGGTGATATAGATATATTAAAGCATAAGGATTATGTAGACTCCATTGAATTTATTTATGATGACCAAGCCATAGGAGATTTCATCACCGGAGACATAAGAGGGACTCAAGTACAGGGGATGCTGGGAAGTTCCGAAGAGACAAGCTACAAGAATATAATTGGAAGAAATATAGCTAAGGTTGATAATGATAGACTGAAGAATGTAGCGGTGGTAAATGAATCAATCTTCCCTGAGGAGGCTATTATAGATGATTATCTTGGCAGTATCATCACAATTGAGAATATAAAATATGAAATAATTGGTATAGTCCCTTCTGCAGATGAAGATGAAATGAACCTTTTTACCCTGCCAACAAGCATTCAAATCCCCAAAAAAACCTATGAGCAATATAATAGCACTGGTGAATTGATTTACGGAATCCAGATTACACTAGGTGAGAATGCTGATGTGAAGGAGTCCACAAAAGATATAGAAGAAACCTTAAATCAAGGTGGTGCCCAAAAAGCTTCAGGTACCTATGAGATTTATGACAGCACTGGTATTGTTAAAATGTTAGGATATGTGATAAATACCATAACAACCTTTATAGCTGTAGTTGCAGGAATATCATTATTCATAGCAGGCATTGGGGTTATGAACATGATTTATACCTCAGTATCAGAAAGAAATTTAGAAATCGGCATAAAAAGAGCCCTCGGAGCAAAAAAGAAAGACATAAAAAGAGAATTCTTATTTGAAGGGATAATCATAACTCTTATGGGCGGCTTCATAGGATATATCCTTGGAGTGTTAGTGGCAGTTATAATATCCTACTTCTTAAAATTAGAAGTAAAGCCTAGTTTATCAACTATCCTCATGGCAGCAGGTGTTTCCATTGCCATTGGTATCGCTTCTAGCTATTTGCCGGCAAAGGCTGCTTCCAATCAGAACACGGTGGATATACTAAAGTGATGGTTGGTGACAGGCACATGAGTTATGACTTATTTCAAGGCTTACAACAATAAATAAGATCAGGAGGTTGTGTATGAAGCGAGATACAAAGTATTATGTTGCACTTTGTGTGGTAATCTTTATATGTAGTTTTTTTCTTAGTACCTTCAATTTATTTAATATTAGTGGTCTTTTAATTTTATTCATCATATATACTATGTTTAATTTTTTTTGGTTCTTTGCTCGCAAACCAAAAGACCAGTGAGGCATCTGAACCCTACTTTAATAGAATATCTACAAGCATAAATGTGAAAGTAAATAGGAAGCTCCTTACTCCCAAATAGGCGGTAAGGAGCTTTTTGCAGATGACAGGCACCTTAAATAACTCAGGTGCCTGTCACATGAGTTATTATTTACAATAGTGTTGAAATCATTTACTATATATGTTAATATATAATTAAATCGAATATACAAAATTTAGTATATTCCCAAGTTTATAGAAATGTAGTGATAAATATGGATGTAAAAAGTAAGCTTATGCAAAAAAATGGTTATATGGCAACGATTATGGCCGTTGATTTTCTTTCTAAAGAAGAAGGAGACAGAATCAATACCGTGGCTCAGCTTTCAGAGGATTATGGTACTGGAAGAGGAACCGTTCAAAACGCTATTAAGCTCCTTCAGGAGTATGGAGCAGTTTCATTAGAAGCACGAGGGCATTTAGGAACCTTTATCAGTACTATTGACTACAAAAAGCTCATGGAAATTGCAGATATTAAAACTCTTCTGGGAGTTATGCCTCTGCCTTATTCAAAAGCCTATGAGGGTCTTGCCACAGGGATATACAATACCTTAAATACCTCTGGAGTATCTGCAGGACTTGCCTTTATGAGAGGGGCTGCAAAGAGAGTTGAAGCTCTTTTAGAGGAAAGGTATGATTTTGCTGTTATTTCTAAGCTGGCAGCGGAATATTATATTAATAAGGAAGCAGAAATTGAAATCCTCTGCGAGTTTGGTGATAGGACTTATGTAAGCGAGCATATAGTGATGTTTTCTGGTCCTAAGATGGAAATCACAGATGGTATGAGGGTAGGAATAGATTACTCATCTATTGATCAGGCTAGCTTAACAGAATATCTCACATTAAACAAAAAAGTAGAGCTTGTCCCACTTATATATTCTCAGATCTTCGACGCCATGGAAAAAGGCAGGATTGACGCTGCCGTTTGGAATAAGGACGACCTTATAGAAAAAAGCTCAAGTCTCACCTTTAAGAATATAAACAGTGAGGCTTTCCACTGGAAGGATACTAATGCTGTGGTGGTGGTGAGAAAAGAAAGCTGCTCTTTAAATCAGCTTTTAAGAAGATTCCTAGCTAGAGAAGAAGTGTTAAGGCTTCAGGCAATGGTTGTTAAGGGTGAAATTATACCTAATTATTAGTATTTTATAGAGCAATAAATTTTTTATCATTAATATACAAAATTTCGTACATTCACTGGGAGGTATATATGGATTTAAGTTTTAGGCTTGGGTTATTAAAAGATGGAGGACAAATTGATCAGGAAACCTATGAAAAGCTTTTAAGGGTACCTGTGATAATTAAAGATAAATGGGGCATTGAGCTCTTAGAAGCAAATGGGGCCATGCTCATTACTCATATGTCAGCAGCGCTGATGAGGGTTAAAAGAGGTGAGACTGTAAACCCAATGGAAGAAGAGATGGTTCTTCAGCTGAGAGCAGAAAATTATTACGAGAGCAGTAAGCTTCTTATAAAGGCAATGGAAGACGAGCTAGAAATAGAATTACCTGAAGAGGAAAAAGAATTCATCATACTTCATCTTTGTACTCTTCGAGCAGCATAAGGGTTAGTTTGTAAAAGGTAAATACATAAAAATTAATTAAATGGAGGGAAAGATTATGGTAAGGATAGTAGTGGGTGGACAGATTGATAAGGATAGAGTGGCGACTATTGCAAGAGAGGTTCTTCAGGATAAGGGTTCTGTAACCGTTATGGATGATATTCAGGCTTCCATGGCAATAAAAGGTGGACAGGCTGATTATTATTTAGGAGCCTGCAATACCGGTGGAGGCGGAGCGTTGGCCATGGCTATAGCTCTTTTAGGTATGAGCAGCTGTGCTACAGTATCAATGCCTGGAAAGATTAAAAGTGATGAGGAGATAGAAAAGGAAGTAGAAGCGGGCAAGAAGGCTTTTGGCTTTACACCTCAGCATGCTGATAAGGTAATCCCTGTAATAATAAATAAAATATTAAAAGGGTAACAAAAAACTATAAAAATTTAGGAGGAAAACAATGAATTATGTAGTTATTACGCTCCTTGGAGCACTAGCAGCTATTCTCTCAAATTTAGGATTAGCTGTATTCAATGATGGCTTAAGACCAATAATACCTGAATATTTAGAGGGTAGAATGGATAAAAAAGCCTTAGCAGCTACATCCTTTGCTTTAAGCTTTGGTCTTGTTATTGGTTACGGTATTCCTGTATCCATAGCAGCAAGCATCATCCTTATTCACAGCGTTCTATTAGGAACGGATATCATAGGAACCTGGTCCCCTAAAGGTACCAAGGGCGTTATCATAGCTGGAATAGTGGGCGCTCTTTATGGTCTTGGTCTTGTAATTGGCCTTGATTTTGTAGTGAACTTATTTGCAAAGCTTCCTGTAAACTTCTTAGGTAATCTCGGTAAGGTAGGAGATCCTATAAACTCAGCCTTTGCTGTATTCCCTGCTCTTGTTGTGGCTTATCAGTTTGGAGTACTCAAGGGAGGCATCACCTTATTCCTGTCCTTCATAGTAAGACAGATTGTTCAGTACTATGGAATAATAACTCTTGGAGATGCAAAAATTACCTTAAATGCTGATGGAATGGCGCTTTTAGCAGGAATGATAATTCTTATAATATTTGCCATGAGAGAAAAAGCTGATCCTAATGCACCTAAGGTAGATTTAACCTCAATATTTAGTGAAAGAGTTTCTAAGATAAAGAAAAACCTTCCTATATTAGTAGTTATGGGTGGTCTTATATCTGCAGCTACAAGCTTAGCCATGGTAGCTGGAGATCCAATATCCCTTAATCTTTTAAGTGAAGGAAAAAATGTAGAAGCAGCAATGACTGCTTTTGCTAGATCCATAGGATTTATTCCTCTAGTAGCAACTACTGCTATAACCACAGGAGTTTATGCCCCTGCAGGAATGACCTTTGTATTTGTTACTGGACTACTTATAGGTAATCCTATCCTTGCCTTTATTGCTGGAGCGGCAGTGATGGCTGTAGAGATACTTCTTTTAGATGTTATAGCTAGAGGAATGGATAAGTTCCCAGGACTTAAGAAGGCTGGAGACAATATAAGAACAGCCATGACTAAGGTGTTAGAGATTGCTCTATTAGTTGGTGGTATGCTTTCTGCATACGCTATGGCAGACAAGCTCGGATTCTTCATAGTAATAGGTGTCTATGTACTTAATAAGGTATCTAAGAAGCCAATCGTTGATATGGCAGTAGGTCCTGTAGGAGCAATTGCTGTAGGAGTTATAATCAATATCCTTTATCTATTAAAGCTTTATATTCCTCCAGCAGTTTAAGGGGAAAATTTTTGGGAGGTGTTTTCACCTCCCATATCATTTAATTTTTTTCTGTAAAATGGACACGGAGTAATTTCAGAAGCATTACTTTTATAAGATATATAGCAATAAACTTAAAAAACACTTGGAAAGGAGAGTATCAAATGAACCTTAAGGAAGGAATGACCTATAGCCATGAGCATGTAGCAATTGACCTATCAGGAGTAAAGAAAAATGAGGATTGCAGATTAGACTGCTTCCAGGATACCCTGGCAGAATTTATAGAGCTTAAAAGCAAGGGTGTAGGAAATATAATAGAGCTAACAAACAGAGGAATGGGAAGAGATGTCCCTTACATGGAGAAAATGGCAGAGAAGTCTGGCCTTAATATACTCTTTGCCACTGGCTTCTACAAAGAGCCTTTTTTACCACCAGAGGGATACTCCTTAAATGAAAAAGAGCTAGCAGAGCTCATGATAGAAGAGCTTGAAGTAGGAATTGAAGGAAGTGAAAGTAAAGCCTCCATCATTGGAGAGATTGGCTCCAGCAAGGATGAGATAACACCAATAGAGAGGAAGATATTTAATGCCTCCTGCAGAGCTCACATAGAAACAGGAGCTCCAATTATAACCCATACCACCTTGGGAACCATGGCCTTAGAACAGATTGAAATCTTCAAGGAATACCAGGTGGATTTAGATAGAGTAATAATAAGCCACGTGGATCTTAGTGGAAGCTTAGATTATATACTTAGAATTATTGATAAGGGTGTCAATGTTGCTTTTGACACTATTGGAAAAGAAAATTATCAGCCTGATGGCCTTAGAATAGATATGCTAAAGGAAATTGATAGAAGGGGTCTTAGCGAAAAGGTGCTTCTATCCATGGATATAACAAGAAAGTCAGCCTTTAAACACCGTGGAGGTCCTGGGTATGCTTATCTTTTAGATACCTTCCTTCCTGCTCTTAGAGAAGTTGGGGTTTCCCATAAAGCTATTGAGAATATGACAGATAAAAATATACGAAGAATTGTAAAATAAAAAATCTTTAATATAGAATATTACTAATGATTTATAAATGGAAATTTATAGAAATATATGATGAATTCTTAGGTGAAAAAACAATGTGAAAGGGAGTATTATATGAAAACCTATCCTCTTGAGTCCATGACTATAGATGAAGCTAAGGAGCTGCAGTTTAAGCTCATAGATATAATAACAGATGTTTTTAAGGGTAGCGAGGTCCTAGCCCTGGGAGACCTAGGAGTTGTAAGAGGACTGAACAAGCCTACCTACACTCTAAAGGTTGAGAAGGTTATAGCAAAGCTGTTCAATGCTGAAGCAGCCATTTTATTAAGAGGTGCAGGCACTGGTGCAATACGCTGGGGTCTCATGAGCTTCTTAAAGCCTGGTGATAGGGTACTCCTTCATGATGCTCCAATATATCCAACTACTGAGGTAACCTTAAGCTCCATGGGCTTCGAACCTATCTTTGCAGATTTTAATGATACCTCCAAGATAAAAGAAGTTCTTCTGGAAAATCCAGATGTTAAAGGAGCTATTGTACAGTATACAAGGCAAAAGATAGAGGATAGCTATACCATGGATCAGGTAATAAGCACTATAAAAACCTTGAGACCAGAGCTTCCCGTATTAACAGATGATAACTATGCTGCTATGAAGGTGAGAAAAATTGGAGTAGAGCTAGGTGCGGATTTATCAGCCTTTTCCTCCTTTAAGCTCCTGGGTCCTGAGGGAGTAGGAATTCTTGTAGGAAATAAAGAGAATATCGATAAAATAGCTGCTCTTAACTACTCAGGGGGTAGCCAGGTTCAGGGACATGAGGCCATGGAGGTTATAAGGGGACTTATATATGCTCCTGTAAGTCTTGCTATTTCCGCTGGAGTCAGTGAGGAGCTGGTAAATAGGCTTAATTCTGGTGAATTAAAAGGAGTTAAAAAGGCCTTTATAGCCAATGCCCAATCAAAGGTTCTTCTAGTTCAGCTTGAAGAAGAGATAGCGGAAGAGGTAATAAAGGCTGCAGAAGCCTTCGGTGCAGCACCAAATCCTGTAGGCGCAGAGTCCAGGTATGAATTTGTACCAATGTTTTATAGGGTTTCTGGAACCTTTAAGGCTGCAGACAAGGCCTTAGAGAAAACCATGGTAAGAATTAACCCCATGAGAAGTGGTGCTGATACTGTTATAAAGATACTAAAGAAGAGCATTGACTGTGCTAAAAATAATTCAATATAGAGAGGTGAAGGGATGTTTCTTGATAAAACTATAAAAGAAAACAACAAACTAATTGATGCTGCCTTTACCCTTCATCAAGAAGGTTTAATACTGCCAGACACCTACGTAATTGACGTGGACAGTCTTATTCATAATGGCAGGCTACTTAAGGAGAAGGCCGATTTATACGGTATTAAGCTTTATTATATGACAAAGCAGTTTGGCAGAAACCCTCATATAGCAAAGGCTCTTGAAAATCTAGGCTATGAAGGTGCCGTAGCTGTGGATTTTAAGGAAGCTATGACCCTCTTAGATAATGATATAAAGCTAGGACACCTTGGACATCTTGTTCAGCTTCCCAGTGCCCTTGTAAAGGCTGCTGTAAAGGCAGGTACAGAGATAATAACCATATATTCCACAGCTAAAGGAGAAGAAATCAACGAGGCTGCCAGAGAATTAGGAATAGTTCAGGATATTATGCTTAGGGTTATTGGAGAAGAGGATTGTCTCTATTCTGGACAGTATGGTGGTTTTTCCTTAGAGGAATTACCTTCTGTTGTAGAGGAGCTTAGCCATCTAAATAACATAAAAATTGCTGGAATCACTTCTTTTCCCTGTTTTCTTTATGATGAAGGAAAAGATAAGGTGTTAGAAACTAAGAATGTAGAAACCCTCATGAGAGCAAAGGATATATTATCAGGCCTAGGAGTTAAGCTTAAGCAGATAAACATGCCTTCTGCCACCTCCTTAGTTAACATGGAGCTCATAAAAAAAGCAGGAGGAACCCATGGAGAGCCTGGACATGCCCTCACCGGTACTACTCCTTATAATAAGCACCATTACGGCGAAGAGCTGCCCTGTATGGTATATGTCAGCGAAATATCCCATAATTTCCTGGGGAATAGCTACTGCTATGGTGGGGGACATTACAGAAGATCTCATATGGAAAAGGCTTTAATAGGTAGATCAGCTCATAATGCCAGGGAATACAAAGCCCTTCCCCCTACTCTAGAAAGTATAGATTATCATTTTGAGCTAGAGGGAGAAGCGGAAATGGGACAAACGGTAGTAATGGCATTCAGAACTCAAATCTTTGTAACTAGAAGCTCTGTAGCATTAGTAGAAGGACTTTCCACTGGAGAGCCGAGGCTTGTGGGTATTTATGACTCCCAAGGGAGAAAGCTAAACAGCCCATTGAAATAAGGCTTCTAATAGTTATGGTGAACTTCGTAGATAAGAATAAAGTTATTTAAGAGAATACACAGAAGAAAGGACTGAGGAATAATGAAAAGATTTGTTGTAATAGTATTGGATGGTTTTGGAATAGGCTATATGAAGGATGCAGAAAAGGTAAGACCAGAGGATGTGGGAGCTAATACCTGCAAGCACATATTACAGGAAAAGCCCTCCTTAAAGCTGCCAAATCTTGAAGCCTTAGGCCTTATGAATGCACTGGGTGAGCCTGTAGGAGCCATGAAGCTTTCAAATACTGCTGTCTTTGGTAGAGCAGAGCTTCAGCATTTTGGAGCTGATACCTTTTATGGACATCAAGAAATCATGGGTACAAAGCCTAGAATGCCGGAAAAAGAACCTTTTTATAAGGCCTGCGACAGGATATATCCAGAGCTTATAAAGAAAGGCTATCAGGTAGAGGTTATTGAAGGAGAGGTAGGTAAATACCTCAAGGTAAATAACGCCCTGACCATAGCTGATAACCTAGAAGCAGACTCAGGACAAGCGTATAACATAACCTCTGCCTTAGACTTCATAGATTTTCAGGAGGTTGTGGAGATAGGGAAGGTAGTAAGAAGCGTTTCCTATGTATCAAGAGTAATAGTCTTCGGTGGAAAAGGAATAACCATCGAGGATATAATAGGAGCTCAGGAGGAAAAGGACAATGGCTTCATAGGAGTAAATGCTCCAAAATCCGGAGTATACAACAAGGGCTACCAAGTTGTTCACCTAGGCTACGGCATAGACCCAGAGGTTCAGGTGCCAACTATCATGGGAAAGGTAGGGAAGTCCGTAACTCTCATTGGAAAGGTACAAGACATAGTATCCAATGAATATGGTAAGAGCATCCCGGGAGTAGACACTGAAGAGGTGCTTAAGGCAACTATAGAGGAGCTGAAAAATCTAGAAGAAGGCTTCATCTGCACCAATGTCCAGGAAACAGACCTCCGCGGCCACGGTGAAGACGTAGAAGGCTACGCAGAAAAGCTCACCATAGCGGATAAATATATAGGAGAAATCCTTCAGCTAATCACCAAGGATGACATCCTTCTGGTAATGGCTGATCACGGCAACGACCCAACCATAGGCCACAGCCACCACACCAGAGAAATGGTGCCACTTCTGATCTACAGCAAGGACTTTAAGCCTCAAAGCATAGGCACAAGAAAGACTCTATCAGATGTAGGTGCTAGTGTAGCAGATTTCTTTGGGGTGGACATGCCTGAGAATGGGGAGTCGTTTTTAGATACTCTAAATAGGTGATAAGTTATTGATCTAAAAAGATGATGAATATTATTGGATAGAATAAAAAAAGGAAGAGGGGATCCTCTTCTTTTTATTCTTATATAAAACAATTGATGTATTTCTATATTCTAAGGTATGATGAGAGTAACATAAAGAAAAATAATTGTTTTATATTATTTAAAGGTCTTTTCTTTTATTGATTTCTCAAATTCATATACCCATTTTTTTAATGTTTTTTCTGAGATATCAACTTTTTTAGCAGCTACTTTGTAATTTTTACCTGAAGCATAGTAATTATTGATGGCATTTGTCTTGAAAATAGCTTCATATTTCATAGAATATCCCCTCCCAAGTGAAAATTATTTATTAAAGTAATTTTTATTGGAAATTATATATGATTCATTGTTACATATTTCTTTGTATAACTTCTCTATATTCTTCTATGGCACGATCTTTAGAATTAATCTCAATAGTTAAAATAAGATTTCTTTTATATAAAGAATCATATTTTTCTTCCCATTTTTTATTGTCTTCAATAGCGTTTAAGTACTTTTTACTCAGAGCATTATATTCCGTTTGTATTTCTTTATATTGTATAAGTAGCTCTTGGTATTTTTGATTGTTATTAATATCAATATGATTATCGCTAAATTTAATTTGTTCTTCTAAAGAGCTATTGTTTTTTTGAGGATTAGTAATAATCTCATTAATATATTCAGGATAATTTAGCATAGTGTAATCGATAGTCTTGTTGTATTTATTATTATAGAATTCAATAATATCCTTTAACATAATAAATTCCTCATCAACAATCTTATCACGAAGGCTACCGCTTACTAAGCTATAGTATTTCCTTACACCTCTAGCACTATTAGCTTCTAATGCACTTTCTTCCCCACATAATAAGGCAATAAGTATAGCGGCTTGTACTCTTGTAAGTTTATTATAATCACAAAGCTCATGTATTTTGTTTGCAATTTTATTCATAGATTTCCTCCTAGATAATATTTCATAAACAATATAATAAAACAAAAATCAACACTTTTAAACAGGTATATTGTTCCAATAACTGAGTGTTGGTGAATTTTTATTAAAACTATAGTTAATGCTAGTAATATCAATAATTTAACGGATAAAAATATAAAAAATTAGAGTAAGTAAAGTTTTGATATGTAACATATATGAAAACAAAAATATCTAGAAAAAATTAAGTAAATGACCCTCTATCCATGTACTTCTGTCCTTAGTAGGATTCTAGTTTAGAGTCCTACAGAAGCCTTCCCCAGATCCATTGTCGTTACATTTACTTATTCTACACATGCTCTGTGTCATTCCTATATTCTCCAGCTTATCATGGAACGTGCGGTTCGTGTACTGATATCCTCTGTAGCTATGAAAAATAGGATGGGCTTCCTGATTGGCCTCTATCCCCGCATCTAAGGTGCTAAATACAAGCTGATTATCGTTACTATTACGTATAATGAATGAAACGATGCGGCGGTCATAAATGTCTAAAATGGCACTTAGATAGACCTTATGATCAATAGTACTCTCAAACCATTTGAATTCAGTTACATCGGTCGCCACTTTTCTTGGGAAAATCTGCATAGAATTCTCTGTTAAGGACATTTTCTTCGATGTATTGAGGAGTTGAGGCCTTAAGTGTACATACGTTATTGGCATATTTGATGGTCGACTTTATGTCCATGGCTCTACATATACGGAGACCAATTTTGTTGTTAACCATATTTATACAGATTATCTCTGATTCTACAGTATAATTTAGCTAGTTCCTTTTCGTGTATTTCTTCTGCAAGTACAGCTATACGTTCGTTCTGACTCTGTGGTACCTTCTCGCTAAGACATTTATATTGAGTTGATTGGGGAACTTTTAGCAGAGTACAAGCTAATTTCACAGAATATCCTGATATATTACAGCAATACTGCATCGCAGTATAAAGATGATTTTGTCTTACTTCCGAAACACATCTCCTTTTTCTAATTCTTCTACTTTTTTTAACAGATCTCGTTCTATTTTTGTCATGTAGAGCTCATGCTCTAGCTTTGCAAGCTTTATCTTGAGATCTTCGACTTCGCTTCTAGGTTTCTGTTCAACCGTTCTTTTTCCACGGCGGTCTTCTAGACCGTCGTATCCTAATTCTGAGTATAGTTTGACCCAGGTGTATACCTGCTGATAACTGACGTTGTATTTGATTGCGGTGTCACCATAGTTACTTCCGTTCTCCAGACACTCCTTAACAATTTGAATACGTTCTTCCTGTGTAGTTTTTCTTGATGAAGTCATGAGGCTTCCTCCTGACATTTTACGACTGAAGTCTTTACCGCTATTATACACCTTTATCCAGTCTTGCAGCTGAGATTGTGACCTTGATCCATATTTTATAGTAATATCCTTTAATTATCCTTTCCCAACAAGATACTCCTGTACAGCTTTTTCCTTAAACGGACCACTATACACCTGATTAAGCTTATGATCTTTAAGTGCCAATGGACCTCCTGCCTTATAACTAGCAACCCAAATGTGAATAGTAGATTCGTACACATCTAACTGTCTAGCAACTTCACTCTTACTCATCTTTCCTTCAGTACAGGCCTTTACTCTTTCTGGACATAGAAATACCCCTTCATGATTAACAGTGTTTTTTTATTTCACTGTTTCTCATAAAAGGAGCATATCAGGGCATTTATTCATCCTTTAACTGTTTTTTATTTTAAATCAAAGCTTTATATGTCTTTCTCTAAGATAGTCCCTGAGCCATTTCCTACAGTTACAATGATCATAACAATCACAAATATCGAAAAGTAATTGATTCTTAAAGGCTTCAGTTGCTTTTTTTTATTTTTCTTTGGGCTTTTTTATCATAAATATCCCCACATAAGATAGGAATGCAGATATCATCATATACAACAAAAAGCTATAAGGATTTATAGAAATAATTCTAGATGCATAGGCTAAAGCCACAAGTGCTACAATATCTAGAAAAATAGAGAAGTGATTTAATCTTCTGTAATAGGCATTCATCTCTATGAGGCTATCTAGAGAACGTTGAACACTGTTTGTTAATAGATAGTAAGTGTTAGGATGATTAGATTCCATGATATAACTCCTGAAAAATTATTTATTATTATATTTATTAGATTTGGGGTTTTGAAATGCTACTAATAAATTATATAAATATTTTGAACTTGAGATATATCAGACTTTCGTATTTTATTTATCTAACTATATTGCTTAAATAATTGAAGAGTTCCATTCACTCTAATATTTATTAATATACCTTCTATTACCATCTTTTGTCTCATAATATTAAAAGTATAATAACCGTATGTCTTTAATTAATTCTAGAATGTTATATTATAATATAAATAAATATATGGATAATTAAAGAAGGTATATAAAAAAGTATAAGGAGTTGTTAATATGATATTCTTGAATAAAAGTATATTTGAAGAAGATGGCTTTAAGAATGGTACTGGGATTCTGATTATTAAGAACTCCACCTATGTTGATTTAATAATGTTAGATGAAGAAGAGTTTGATGAGTCGGAAGATGATCTAGATTTAACTGACTTTTTAAAGAAGAACGGCTATAATTTAGACGAGCTGTGGTCAGAAGGATACAGTATTTATTATGGACATGTTACAGGAATAATATTTCAGATAGAGCTTAATCTGTCTCTTCCATCATAGAATATAAGGAAACCATCGATTTCTTTATCAGCTTCTCATTTAAATTAACAGCAATAAAGTAGAATATAAATCTATAAAATAGCATTAATATTTACAGGAATCTTAGTGCTGTTTTTTTTGTATTACTAATTAAAATTGAATCGTTGATTGAAAAACTAACTTCCGTTTTATTCGAATCCTTGCAGTTGCAAGGATAACGTCAGTTTTTAATGTAAATTTCGTAGTCAAAAAACCTAAAATAAGCTATAATTTTCATAAGGTAATAATTATTTAGGGCTTTTTAAGCGAGCTTAATAAGCCTAAGGAAATCGGCTTGTAAAACTAAGTTCAGTTTGCTTCAATTTTGCATGATTAAGTTCCACGATACTTGTCCATAAATTTTGATGTCTTATTTTTTAAAAAGTGCAGGTTTTAGATGTACTTCATCTGCTTCGATATGCTTTAATGATAGCTTGCCTAACAGTAAGGTATCTAATAACATTGGGGCTAGTTTAAATGGCGTACTTCCGTTTAAGCTAGCTCTTGCTGTACTGTTAATATGGTACATCATTAAGGCAATCTCCTTTTGAGTTCTATTATCAAAAGACTTTCCCTTAGGTATTATGTATCTTATATATTCATGATTCTTCTCTACGTGAGGCTTCTGATAAGAAGCCATCGGATTGCAGTAGAATATTTTAGTTCTTTGATTTCCCATCTCATCTAATTCTAAAGCCTCAGGGTTTTTAAATTCCGAGCCGTTATCCGTTAGGATAACAGGAGAGCTCCGTTTGAACACATCGTGCCCTAACACCCCATAAAGCTTATCTATGACCTCTTTAACAGCTGTTTGGCTACAGCTTTCAATAATAAAAGCTAGCATTAATGAGCAATTTCTAAACATAAAAGCAAGCAGTACTTTGCCACTTAGCGTGCAGTGGACTGTATCCATTTCGACTACGGGAAGATCTGGATTCTTCTCTATAAAACTAACAAAATCACTGAAGGTTCTTCCAGCCCTACAAGGCGATTCTTTAACTACAGGCAGTGTAGATTTCTTTCTAGGTTTATACTTCACTTTTCTAGGCAAATTGATGTTTCTTGCAGTAAAAGCATTTTTATCAAAATAATAATATAGAGTTCTTTCACAGCAATCTATTTCTCCTTTATGATGGGTAAAAATATGGGATATCGACTGACCCTTTAAAATCAGCGGAGAAATTATTTCGTCCATCTTTTTCAGCTCATTTGAAGTTATGTTAAGTCCTTCTCTCGATACAACTAACACCTCTTTATACTTTGAATCAGCTACTTTAGCTTTATAATAGCTCTTTTCACCGGTACACGTAGTGACTGTATTGCAGCTATTGCAAACATAGGAATATCGGTTAAGTTTAGAACACTTCTTTACTGAATACTCCTTACAAACCCTATAACAGTTTACAAAGCTACATTTCTTGCACTGCTTCCCGCAGCCGCTACCACACAGGTTCTTCTTAGAGCAGCTCCTGCGGTGCTGGCACGAATGCAAATCCTTTTCTATTAGCTTGTTCACTTTAAGAAATCTATTCCGCTTAATCTCTTTCGAGACGGTAATTGGGTCCTTCTTAATTCTTTCAGCAATTTTTTTAAGTGGGTAGTTTTCGTCTAATCCATATTTAATTATAAGATGGTCTTCCATCCTGAGGTGCTTTCCTTTGCATATATTGTTATCTGACATAATTGATCTTCTCAATATGCTCAGGACAAATATCAATTCTTATATCAGATGCTTTGCAATACTAACTTCAGTTTAGGATTATAAACGGAAGTTAGTTTTTTAATTTACATTTTAAATTAAAATATATAAAATTATATGCTATAATTGGAATAAATATACAATTGGAGAGTGTGTTATATGAATAATATTATCTCGGACAATAAGTATTTTAATCTCATAGAGAATGTAATAGAAACATCATACGATGGGATATACATAACTGATGGATGTGCTAATACAATTCTAGTTAATAGTAGTTATGAAAGAATAACTGGCTTGAAAAAGCAGGAAGTTATAGGTTATAACATGAAGGAGCTCGTATCATCTGGTAAAATATCTAAATCAGTTACTTTGTTGGTATTAGAGCATAGAAAAACTAAAACTCTATACCAGAAATTTAACACCGGTAAGAGTGCTTTAGTAACAGGTACTCCTTTTTTTGATAGTAATAATGAAATCCAATTGGTTGTCACTAATGTGAGAGATATTACTGATATTGAAAGTCTTGAAGAGAAGATAATTGAAACAAATAATAGAAATTTAAAGTATAGAGAGTTAATCGAAGAGCTGAAAATGCAGATTGCTGAAAATGAAGAAATCATAGCAGATGATGAAAATAGTTTGAGTCTACTTCTTATGGCAAAGAGGGTAGCTAAGGTCGATTCTACAATAATGCTATATGGTGAAACAGGAACCGGTAAGGATGTATTAGCAAAGTATATTTATAATAATAGCTTAAGAAGTAGTAAACCTTTTATAAAGATTAATTGTGGAGCGATTCCAGAGACACTTATAGAATCTGAGTTTTTTGGATATTCCTATGGAGCTTTTACAGGAGCACTTAAGGGAGGTAAAGCTGGAATATTTGAGACTGCGGATAAAGGAACATTATTTCTAGATGAAATAGGAGAGCTTCCATTAAATATGCAGGTTAAGCTATTGAGAGTACTTCAAGATGGTGAAATTACTAGAATAGGAGAACATAACTCAATCAAGGTTGATGTGAGAATAATAGGTGCAACAAATAGAAATTTATATGAAATGGTAGAAAAAAAGTTTTTTAGAGAAGATTTATTTTACAGATTAAATGTTATACCTTTAAGTGTGAGTCCTTTAAGAGAACGTCTTGGCAGTATAATGCCTTTGGCGGAGTATTTTTTAAAGTCTTTCAATCTTAGGTACGGAGCAAATAAAATATTTTCAAGGAGATTAAAAAAATATTTATATGAGTATAACTGGCCAGGAAATATCCGTGAACTGCAGAATTTAATAGAACGACTTACAATAACTTCTTCGGAAGATGTAATAGATATAATGGATTTACCAGAACATATAATCAGATATGTTGATTTTCATATAAAAGACAATATGTATGATAAAAAGTTATATGATGCGCTTGAGTGCTTAGAGAAAGAAATGATATTAAAAGCTTATGATAAATATCATAATGTAAGGGATGCCGCCAGAGAACTCGGTATAGATCCATCAACATTTGTTCGAAAGAGAAAAAAATATATTTAGTTCTGTTGCGATAATGCAATTATGTTGCATTGTTGCAATAGACTTTTTTTATTTTATGTTGTTTTAATAACATGAATTTTAAATATAGGACAATAAAAGCTTAAAACTGGCTAATTAATGTAGATAAATAATTAATATATTTTTTGTGAAAAATTGGCACGATAATTGCTGAGATTATTATTATGAAGTTATATTTTACGAGGGGGTATTATAATGGCATTAATGACAGGGGAACAGTATGTAGAGAGCATAAGAAAAATGAACATGCAGATTTATATGTTCGGAGAAAAGATTGACAGTTCTGTAGATAATCCAATACTCAGGCCTTCATTAAATTCTGTAAAGGCTACCTATGACTTAGCACAATTACCGGAATATGCTGATTTAATGACGGTGAAATCTAGTCTTACTGGAGAAATAATTAATCGTTTTTCTCATATTCATCAGAGCACTGAGGATCTCGTGAAAAAAGTTAAGATGCAGAGGCTTTTAGGACAAAAGACTGCTTCTTGTTTCCAGCGCTGTGTTGGACTGGATGCTGCTAACTCAGTGTACAGTACTACCTTTGAAATCGATAAGACCTATGGAACGAAATATTATGAGAATTTCTTGAATTATCTTAGATATATTCAGGAAATGGATTTGACCGTAGATGGAGCTATGACGGATCCAAAGGGAGACAGGTCTCTAGCACCAAGCAAGCAAGCTGATAAGGATTTATATCTCAGAGTTGTGGAGAGAAGAGCTGACGGTGTCGTAGTTAGAGGCGCAAAAGCTCATCAAACTGGTATTTGTAATTCTCATGAGGTAATAGTTATGCCTACAATATCTATGGGGCCAGAGGATAAGGATTATGCTATTTCTTTTGCATTGCCAGTGGATACTGAAGGTATTCTAATGATAATAGGTAGACAATCTTGTGATACAAGGAAGCTTGAAGGTTCTCAAATTGATGTGGGTAATAGTGAGTTTGGGGGAGTAGAGGCTTTATTAGTATTTGATGATGTTTTTGTTCCTAACGATAGAATATTTTTAAATGGAGAAACGGATTTTTCCGGTATGCTTGTAGAGAGGTTTGCAGGATATCACAGACAGAGCTACGGAGGCTGTAAGGTTGGAGTAGGAGATGTACTTATTGGTGCAGCTGCACTGATTGCAGACTATAATGGAGCTCAAAAGGCTTCCCATGTTAAGGATAAACTTATAGAGATGACACATCTTAATGAAACATTATATAGCTGTGGGATTGCGTGTTCAGCAGAAGGTAATAAAACCGAATCCGGTAACTATATGGTAGATTTACTTTTAGCTAATGTATGCAAGCAAAATGTAACCAGATTTCCTTATGAAATTGCACGATTAGCTGAAGACTTGGCTGGAGGATTGATGGTTACTGCACCTTCAGAAAGAGATTTAAGAGATCCTAAGATTGGCAAGTATGTTGAAAAGTATCTTCAAGGGGTAAAAGGAGTTCCTGTTGAGAATAGATTAAAGATTTTAAGACTAATAGAAAACTTAACATTAGGAGCAGCAGCTGTTGGTTATAGGACTGAATCTATGCATGGAGCAGGGTCACCTCAGGCACAGAGGATAATGATATCTAGACAAGGAAATCTGTCAAGAAAGAAAGAGTTGGCAAAGGCAATAGCAAAAATTAAGTGATTGATAGTTATTAGAAAAAAATTATTGTAAGGATGTTTGTTATGCTCAATGTAATTGAAAAGGTTTTAGATGAATATGTAAGACCTAAACTTATACCGCATGAGGGAAATATAGAAGTAATTAATTATGAAAATAATATAGTAAAAGTAAGATTTTTAGGTAAGTGTTCTCATTGCCCTTCGGCGACAGTTACAGTAAAAATCCTCGTTGAAGAAGAAATTAAAAAGCATATAGAAGGAATAGAAGAGGTTATACTCTTTGAAGGTGTCAGTGATGATTTAATTAATTATGCAAAGCAATTTATGAAATGTTATAAGGCTTAACTATGAAAGTAGGAATTAAGTATTGTGGAGGCTGTAATCCTAGATATGATAGAAAAGATTTCGTAGAAAGGCTGAAAAAAGAATTTGATAATATTATGTTTAAAATAGCGGCTGCTGAGGATTACTACGAAATAATTTTAGTTATTTGTGGATGCCATAGTGGGTGTGCTAATTACAATGAACTTTCATATAAAAATATAATTATTATTAAAGCTGAAGATAATTATTACAGGGCAAAGAATTTTATAGATGATTATTGCCATAATAGGGGGGAATTTAGATGAACTGGAAGGAAATATATAATGAAAGGTTAATGAGCGCTGAAGATGCAGTAAAAAAGATTAAATCAGGAGATAGGGTTGTTATAGCTCATGCGGTTGGTGAACCTTGTCATATTGTTGAGAAAATGGCTGAGAATAATAGGCAATATGAAGGCGTAGAGATAGTTCATATGGTTCCGATGGGGAAATGTAGCTATGTTAATCCTGGTATGGAAAAGTCATTTAGACATAATGCAATTTTTGCTGGTGCAAAGACAAGGGAAGCTATCAGTCATGGATTAAGCGATTTTACTCCAAGTTTCTTTTACGAAGTTCCAAAGCTATTTAAAACAGAACTTCCTGTGGATGTGGCTTTAATTCAGGTATCTCCTCCAGATGAGCATGGTTACTGTAGCTATGGTGTCTCAGTAGATTATACAAAAGCAGCAGCTGAGGCAGCATTAGTAGTTATAGCACAGGTCAATGAACAGATGCCTAGAACACTTGGGGATAGTTTTATTCACGTATCGGATATCGACTATATAGTTGAGTATTCCGCACCAATTATAGAACTTAAGCAACCTAAAATTGGAGATGTAGAAAGAGCTATAGGAAAAAATTGCGCATCTCTTATAAATGATGGAGATACCCTACAGCTTGGTATAGGAGCAATACCAGACGCAGTATTACTATTTTTAAAAAATAAAAAGGATTTGGGCATACATTCCGAAATGATCTCAGAGGGAGTTGTGGATTTAGTTGAAGCAGGTGTTATAACTAATGGAAGAAAAAACTTTCATCGAGGGAAAATTATAGTTACGTTTTTGATGGGGGGGAAGAGACTTTATGATTTTGCAAATGACAATCCTATGATTGAAATGCATCCTGTAGACTATGTAAATAATCCTGTAGTGATTATGAAAAATGATAATATGGTGTCTATAAATTCATGCGTTCAAGTTGATTTTATGGGGCAAGTATGCTCAGAAAGCATAGGATTAAAACAAATCAGTGGCGTTGGAGGACAAGTAGATTTTGTAAGAGGAGCTACAATGTCTAAGAACGGTAAATCCATCATGGCTATGCCTTCAACCGCAGCTAAAGGAAAAGTATCAAGAATAGTTCCTTTTTTAGATGAAGGAGCCACGGTTACTACATCTAGAACTGATGTTGACTATGTTGTAACAGAATATGGGGTTGCTCATTTAAAGGGGAGAACCTTAAGAAATAGAGCAAAAGAACTTATAAAAATTGCCCATCCGGATTTTAAGGAAAGCTTAATTAAAGAATATGAGAATAGATTTTTTACTAGCTACTCAAAATAAGTTAAAAATGGGGGAAAATTATGTTATATAAAAGGGAGTATGGAAAAGAACAACCTTATATACCATTAGGAATATTTAAAGTGAGGTTACCAATAATTCACTATAAGTGGGAATGGTCAGAATTCTTTCAGGCTATTTTAATGTGTGCTACTTGCTTAGGGGCAATACCCGTATTGACAGAGGTATTAGGTGTATCAAATGATATTGCTTGGAGCATGGTTATTATTAATGGTATACTTTATGTGCTGCATTCATTACTTGGTGATCCAGTAGTTCCAGGTTGGATTACACCATCAATACCTTTAACTATTGCATTTTTATCAAACTATATTATAGGGGTTGAGAGAACACAAGCTTTAGTAGCACTTCAGCTTGAGGTTGGTATCATATTCTTAATTTTTGGTATAACCGGTATGGCTAGTAAAGTAATTACGAATGTACCGAGGTCATTAAAGGCAGGAATACTACTCGGAGCAGGAATTGCATCTATCTTTGGAGAATTTAAGGAAGGGGGACGATTTGGTATCTATCCGATAGCTGTTACAGCGGGGATTCTTTTAGCTTACTTTTTACTTTTTTCTCATAGATTTAGAGCTTTAAGAAAAAAGAATAAGTTTATTGATAAACTTGGTAGCTTCGGAATGCTTCCAGCTGTTGCACTAGCAATTATTATAGGACCATTAGTAGGAGAACTTCCGATACCTAATATTGAAATAGGTACATTTATTAAACTTCCTGATATAGCAGGAATTATTAAGACATTGAGTCCTTTTAGTATTGGATTTCCTAGCTTAAGCGTATTTATTCAAGCTGTACCAATGGCTGTCATGGCATATATAATTGCTTTCGGTGATTTTGTTACTAGCGAATCGTTAGTCAATGAGTCCAATAACTCAAGACAGGATGAGTTAATTGATTTTAATGCAAATAGATCTAACCTGGTAAGTGCCGTTAGAAACTTAATTCAAGGATTATTTTCACCATATACACAGCTTAGCGGACCATTATGGGCCGCGGTGACTGCATCTATATCTCAAAGATATAAGGATGGGAAAAAAGCAATGGATTCATTGGTTGGTGGAATGGGAACGTTTAGATGGACCACAATGCTAGCTGTTGCTACCATTCCAATAGTAACTTTGGTTCAGCCAGTACTTCCTGTAGCATTATCATTGACATTATTGGTACAAGGCTATATTTGTACTAGGCTTGCTATGGATATCTGTGAAACAGAAACGGATAAAGGGATTGCTGGGGTAATGGGAACTGTTATAGTAGCAAAAAGTGCAGCTTGGGGATTAGCTGTAGGCATAATAATGTATGTTCTTCTATCTGGGAGAAAAACAGTAAAAGCTGAAGAAAAAGTTGAAAGTTCCATAAGTGAAATAGATAAAAAAAGTTTGCTTAAGTGAAGCAGGAAATCAACTATTTATTAACCATAAAAAGTTATATTTTTTCAAGAGCATGCAGATGGATTATTTCAGAAGACTGACTTTTTACCCAATGTTGTCTTTGAACTGAATAATTAAGTTAAAGTCGCCATTAAAGGCGACTTACTTATTCTCAGGAATTTTTAGCAATGTGTCTTAGAGAATAAAATTCTAGCATTAATTATTCCAGTAAAGTTACCTTTCAATAGAGTAATAATCAAAACTTTAAAAGCATAAAATGTAATATTAATTATAACGTTATTAGGAAGAAGGAAGAACTATGCTGGAAGATATGCTAGTGAAAGATAATATTAGTATAGTTTATGAGAAGCTAACCTGGGAGGAGGCTATAATCACTGCCATAACTCCATTAGTTTTATCTGGTTGTGTGGAAGAGAGATACGGAAGGGCTATTATTGAGAGTACTAAAAAGTATGGGGCTTACTATATACTTACTAAAGATATAGCACTTTTACATAGCAAACCAGAGGAGGGTGTTAAGAGAAGGCAGATGGGCATAACCTTAGTTAAGGAAGGAGTTATTTTTCCTGGGAAAAGTGAGCCTATAAAGCTTCTGATTGTACTCGCTGCTGTGGACAATGAAGGTCATATAGATGCCATGAAGGATATCGCAGATCTTATTATTGACAAAAGAAGGATAGGAGAAATCTTAAATGCAGAAAGTGTTGAAAAAATATATGAGGGGCTTTCGCTTTAGCGGAGCCCTTTTGTAAATTTAAGCTAAATGCTAAATCACCTTTAGAATATCTTCAGTACCATATAATTGAAAAGTCATTCTCATGTCTATTTTTAATCTCTAAACAACTTAATCCCCGAAACCAGTGATATCACCACTAGAAGTCCAAGTCTCAGCCAGTCCATCATAAGCCAAAACTGCCCTCCATTCACAACATCAGGGCTTGTATTAAATTCATCAACAAAGATAGCCATATTATAGAATAGCTTCAAAGAAATAAATAAAGCAGCAGTACTAAAGATAAAAATAACTAGGGTTCCAAGCTTCTTTTTCATAGTTCTCTCTCCTCATCTTTATGCCTAAATTATTTTGCTAGGTGTCTTAAATTCACTTATGATTTTCTGTAATAATTATTATATCGAATGCTTTGCAATACTAACTTCAGTTTAGGATTATAAACGGAAGTTAGTTTTTCAATTTACACTGATTTTTTCACTCTCTTCACTTTTCACTCTTAGTTATTCTCTGCTCTTTAAGCTCTCACCTAATCTTCTATCTTCTCAACTCTTAGCTCTTACTTTTTACCTCTTAGTTTGTTCTTTTGTCTTTTAAACTCTTACCCCTTAGCTCTTGCCCTCTGCTCTTATCTTTTCAACCTATTGGCTCCCAGCCCAATAATCTCCCTATTAGCGCAGCTAATAATTTCCCTCTGCTCTTTGCTCTCTTATCTTTTACTTCTTTTTTTCTAACTCTTACCTATTACTTCTTACTTGTTCTTCTCATCTTTTAAACTCTTAGCTCTTACCCCTTATCTCTTAGCTCGCTCTTCTCAAAATACTGTTCATACAACTTCCCCTCCCATCATAAAATTATATATACACCTTTATCCCTTTAAAACTTGTACTATTTCTTATGAATTATCACTAAGTACAACTTGATAAGGTGCTAATGTAGGAGCGAATTATATAAATTAATAGAAAAACCTATTGACTTCTCAATGAAAACGTTATAATATCTTAATATACAATATATGGTAAAATATACAAAAATTACAATAATTTCAATACAAGTTTTACTGCCAGCGCTGGGTTGTATTGCTTAGAAAACTATGTGTACAAGTCTAAGGCTAATCTTAAAACCTAAGATAAGCCTATTTCTACGGTAATTGTATTTACAAGTTACTATTTAAAACTATTTAAATAAATAATGTTTTGGGAGGAAGTAAAATGAAAAAGCTTATGGGTATTTTACTGGCAGGGATAATGACTCTGTCCTTTGCAGCCTGTGGTAGTGACGATGAAGGTCCTAAGGAAGGCTCTGAAGGTGGAAAAACTGTAGGGGTAGCAATGCCTACACAATCCTCAGAAAGATGGATTAATGATGCTGCTAACCTTGAAAAGCAGCTGAAGGCTAAGGGATATTCCGTAGACGTTCAGTTTGCAGAGGATGATGTACAGCAGCAGGTTTCTCAGATTGAAAACTTTATAGCTAAGGAAGTTGATGTTCTAGTAGTTGCTGCCGTTGACTCATCTGCCCTGGTTAATGCTCTATCTCAGGCAAAAGAGGCTGGGATCAAGGTTATTGCTTATGACAGATTGCTTATGGATACCGATGCTGTAAGCTATTATGTAACCTTTGATAACAAGGGTGTTGGTACAGCAATAGCTGAGTATATTGTAAAGAGTAAGAATCTAGAAACAGCTAAGGCTGAAGGGAAGAGCTATACTATAGAATTCTTTATGGGTTCTCCCGATGATAATAATGCTCTCTTTTTATACAACGGGATTATGGAAGTGCTGAAGCCTTACTTAGATAATGGTGTACTGGTGTCCAGAACAGGAAGAACCTCCTTTGATGATACCTGTATTTTAAGATGGTCACAGGAAACCGCTCAGCAGTGGTGTGAAAACTATCTTTCAGGCTATTACAATGATGGAACTAAGCTTGACATAGCTTGTACTGCTTTTGACGGCTTTGCTTATGGTGTAAAAGCTGCCCTTGAAGGTGCTGGCTATACTGACGCTGATTGGCCATTAATAACTGGTCAGGATGCTGAGCTCATGGCTGTTAAGAACATCATTGCTGGAACCCAGACAATGTCAATCTACAAAGATACCCGTCTCCTTGCTGAAAAGTGTGTAACCATGGTAGACGCAGTTTTAACAGGTTCTGAGCCTGAAATAAATGATACCAAGCAGTATAACAATAATAAGCTAACAGTACCAACCTATCTTTGTACTCCAGTGCCAGTTGATATTGATAATTATGAAGAAGTAATCATTGACGGTGGCTATTACACACCAGATCAGTTAAAGTAAAGCATTTAAAATCAGAGGTGGCATTATTAATGCCACCTTATATATATAGAAGAAGGAGTTGAAAAATAGTGCCTGATATAGTATTGGAAATGAACCATATAACCAAGGAGTTTTCCGGAGTTAAGGCATTAGATGATGTTAATCTAAAGGTTAATAGGGGAGAAATACATGCTCTCTGTGGGGAAAATGGAGCTGGAAAGTCTACCCTTATGAATGTATTATCAGGTATTTATCCCTATGGAAGCTATCAGGGTGATATCGTATATAACGGCAAGCTATGTCAGTTTCACAATATTAAGGATAGCGAATCCAAGGGCATTGTAATTATTCATCAGGAACTAGCCTTGAGCCCCTTTTTATCCATCGCCGAGAATGTATTTATAGGTAATGAGCAGACCTCTGTAAAAGGGGTTATTGACTGGCTTAAAACCAAGATTAAAGCAAGAGAAATATTGGCAAAGGTTGGTCTTGAAAATGAGGATGTAGATGCACCGATATATACTCTTGGAGTAGGGAAGCAGCAGCTTATAGAAATTGCAAAGGCTCTATATAAGAAGGTAGATCTCCTTATACTGGACGAGCCTACAGCAGCCTTAAACGACGAAGAAAGTGATAAGCTGTTGAATATTATTTTGGAGCTAAAGAAGAATGGAATTACCTGCATAATAATATCCCATAAGCTTAATGAAATTAGCAGGGTAGCAGATTCAATAACTGTTATAAGAGATGGACGAGTAATTGAAACACTAGTAAAAGGGAAGGATGAGGTTTCAGAGGATAGGATTATCCGAGGAATGGTTGGGCGTGAATTAACCAATCGTTATCCAGAGAGAGTGAACTGTCCTATTGGAGAGGTAGTTTTCGAAGTAAAGAATTGGAATGTATATCACGAGGAAGATTCCAATAGACAGATAATTAAGGATGCTTCTTTTAATGTGCGAGCAGGAGAGGTTGTTGGCTTTGCAGGCCTTATGGGAGCTGGCAGGACAGAGCTTGCCATGAGCATTTTTGGAAGAAGCTACGGACAGAAAATTTCTGGTGAAGTATTTATAAGGGGAAAGAAAATCAGCACTAATACCATAAAGGATTGCATAGAAAATAGAATTGCCTATACCTCAGAGAATAGAAAGGAATATGGGCTTGTACTTATAGATAACATAAAAAGAAATATGACCATGGCAGCTGTTGGAAAGTACTTTTCTAAGAGGGGAGTGGTCAAGGAAAGTGAAGAGATATTAGCTGCAGAAAGGTATAAAAAGCTAATTAATGTTAAGGCAAATTCCATTAATCAAATGGCAAGCTCCTTATCGGGAGGAAATCAGCAAAAGGTAGTTTTGGCCAAGTGGATGCTCACAGAGCCAGAGGTGCTAATCTTAGATGAGCCAACTAGAGGCATTGATGTAGGAGCAAAGTATGAAATATACTGTGCTATTAATGACCTGGCAAGAGTAGGAAAATCTATTATTCTCATCTCTTCAGAAATGCCTGAAATAATAGGTAACTGTGATAGGGTATATGTACTCAATAATGGAGAAATCTGTGGAGAGCTCACTAAGGGAGAAATGACTCAGGAAAATATTATGAAGTGTATCATGCAGCATAATTCACGTAAAGGAGAATAGTTATGCAGATAAATAATATAGTCACAAATAAAAAATCTACAAAAAGAAATAAAAAAGTAAACGTAGATATGAAGCAATACGGTATGCTCGTGGCGCTAATAGCAATATTTCTTTTATTCTATATCTTATCTGATGGAAAAAATGCAACTCCTACAAACATCAATAATTTGATAATGCAAAATGGTTATGTAGTTATATTAGCCACAGGAATGCTCCTATGCGTATTAACAGGAAACATAGATCTGGGCGTTGGCTCTGTGGTAGCTCTCTGTGGTGCTACAGCAGCAATTCTGGTAGTAGATAAAGGAGCTCCGGTGCCGGTAGCTTTTCTAGCTGCTCTAGCAGTAGGTATTATTTCTGGTGTTTTTTCAGGGTTTTTTATATCAAGATTAAAGATTCCTCCTTTTGTAGTAACCCTGGGAACTATGCTTATGGGAAGAGGTCTAACCTATACTGTGCTGAAGGCTCAGACAAAGGGACCTCTCCCAGAAAGCTATGTTAAGGTTGGAGCTGGCTTTTTACCAACTGTAAAGGTAAGCTTCGGCGGTGGGACTATAGATTTATTAGCTATTTTTGTTGCCGCCTTAGCTACAGCGCTTATTGTTTATTTTCAGATTAGAAGCTTAAAAGAGAAGAGGAAATATGGTTTTGCCACTAATCCTTTGTGGCAGATAGTTCTTAAAAATATTATCATCATATCAATTCTATGGTTTTTCTTCTTCAAGATAGCTAGATATAACGGGATCCCTATACAGCTAGTAATCATGGCTGTATTGGTAGGAATATATCAATTTATCACCAGCAAAACCGTAGCAGGGAGACAGGTGTATGCCTTAGGTGGTAATGAAAAGGCTGCAAGGCTTTCTGGTGTAAATATTAAAAAGGTTTATTTTTGGGTATATGTAAATATGGGGCTTTTAGCAGCTATCGCAGGGATTGTTTTGTCTGCCCGTAATGCTTCTGCTACACCTAAAGCTGGAGATGGCTTTGAGCTGGATGCCATTGGAGCCTGCTACATCGGTGGTGCCGCTGCCTCTGGGGGTATAGGTACTATTATTGGGGCAGTGGTAGGTGCCTTTGTAATGGGGATATTAAACAATGGTATGTCATTGATTGGATGGTCTACAGATATACAAAAGGTAGTTAAAGGTATAGTGCTTTTAGGTGCTGTAACCTTTGATGTGCTTTCAAAAAATAGGAAAAACTAGAGTGAACTATTTCGAGGAGACTTTTCATGGCCAGTGAATATAAATATCAGATTTTGGTAGATTGGATTAAGGAAAAGGTGCACAAGGGAGAGCTTAAGCCCAATGATAAGCTTATTTCCGAGAATAAGCTCAGTGAAATGTTTTCTATAAGCCGTCAAACTGTTCGCCATGCCATTAGCTTTCTGGTGAAGGAAGGAATAGTTAACTCAAAGCATGGTAGCGGTAATTATATAAGTGATAGAGCTCTTAAAAAAGATAAAGGAAGTAAAAACATTGCAATCATCAGCACCTATGTTAATGACTATATATTTCCTAAGACTATTGAAGGAATGCAGAAGGTGCTTTTAAACAAGGGATATAGAGTTCAAATCATGTTTACTCAGAATTCTGTGGATAAGGAAGAAGCTATCATAAGAAAGCTAATTGATTCTGGTGATATAGATGGACTTATCATCGAGCCTACGAAGAGTGCAATTCCTAAGGTGGATTACCTAATATACAAAGAGCTAATGGATAGGAATATACCTACAATATTCTTTAACAGCTTTTACTCTAATCTACCTATTCCTCATGTTTCAATTAATGATGATATGGCTGGCTATACTGCAGTAAAGCATCTTTTAGAAGCAGGGCATAGAAATATTGGAGGGATATTTAAATCAGACGATGGTCAGGGACATTTAAGGTATAAGGGTTATATGAAGGCGATGAAGGAGGCTAAAGCAGAGATAAATGATGAGAGCATTATCTGGATTGACTCCGATGATCAGAGGAATCTTCTGAAGGAAGAAAAGCGCATCTTAAGAAGGCTGAAATCCTGCACTGCATGTCTCTGCTATAACGATTCCGTAGCCAGTGATCTTGAGATTATCTGTCATCAAAATGATATAGTTGTGCCTGACAAGCTATCCTTAATAAGTATAGATAATTCTGATGCAGCTGAGCTCTGTATGGTGCCTTTGACTAGCATTATTCATCCAATGAAGAGGCTTGGGAAAAAGGTGGCAGAGAATCTTCTTGCTTTGATAGAGGATAGAGCATTTTCTGCTACCTATGAGTTTAAGCCTGAAATATGTCATCGTGGTTCTGTGACAAAAATTATTGAAAATATTGCTGAGCACAATTATTAGGATTAGACAGGAGTGATACCAATAGATAAGGATAAAAGAAAAGAAGTGAATAAAGGCAGTTACTATCTTAGGGCATTTGCTGGAGCTTATTTATTATATTTGGTCTATGGGCTTTTAGAGGATTATAAAAATAAACCATTGACAAATGAGCTCTTAATTATTGTAGCTATATGTGTTTTTTTTGCTGCAGGAATTATGCTTTTATATACTTCTTTAAGATATTTATATATTCATCGAGGAAGTTTAAGCAGTGAAAGCAATGAAGAAGGATAATTGACATTAAGGAGGGTTAGGATGATTAAATTAAAGAAATATAAATTTTGGTTTGCCACGGGATCTCAGGACCTCTATGGAGAAACCTGCTTAAGGAATGTAGCGGAGCATTCAAGAATAATTGTTGAAGCCTTGAATAAATCAGGAATATTACCCTATGAGATTGTTTTAAAGCCTACATTAATAGATAGCAGTACCATAAGAAAAACCTTTAATGAGGCTAATGGTGATGAGGAATGTGCAGGAGTTATAACCTGGATGCATACCTTTTCCCCGGCAAAGTCCTGGATACTTGGACTTCAAGAGTTTAGGAAGCCACTTCTCCATCTTCATACTCAGTTTAATCAGGAAATACCTTATGATTCTATAGATATGGATTTTATGAATGAGAATCAATCAGCTCATGGGGATAGAGAATATGGTCACATAGTAAGTCGAATGGGTATTGAGAGAGAAATAGTAGTAGGGCACTGGAGCCATGAAAGGGTGGTTAGTAGAGTTGCCTCCTGGATGAGGACAGCCATAGGGGTCATGGAAAGCAGCCATATTCGCGTGGTAAGAATTGCTGATAATATGAGAAATGTTGCAGTAACAGAAGGAGACAAGGTTGAAGCTCAGATAAAGTTTGGCTGGGAAATTGATGCCTATCCTGTTAATGAAATTGCTGAGTACGTAGCTGATGTTTCCAAGGGAGATACAGACGCTCTTGTAGAGGAGTATTACAGCAAATACGATATTTTACTAGAGGGAAGAGATCCTCAGGAGTTTAAAAACCATGTAGCTGTCCAAGCACAGATAGAACTAGGCTTCGAAAGATTTTTGATAGAAAAGAACTATCAGGCCATTGTTACCCATTTTGGTGATCTTGGTGCATTAAAGCAGCTCCCAGGCCTAGCTATTCAAAGGCTAATGGAAAAGGGCTATGGCTTTGGAGGAGAAGGTGATTGGAAGACCGCTGCCCTATTAAGACTTATGAAGCTTATGACTGCAGGAATGAAGGATGCCAAGGGAACCTCATTTATGGAGGATTACACCTATAATTTTGTACCTGGTAAGGAAGGAATACTTCAGTCTCATATGCTGGAAATATGCCCAACCATAGCAGAGGGTAAGATTGGAGTAAAGGTATCGCCACTGTCCATGGGTAACAGAGAAGATCCAGCAAGACTTGTATTTACCTCCAAGGAAGGCCCAGGAGTTGCAGCTTCATTAGTGGACTTAGGTAATCGTTTTAGGCTCATCATAAATGCCGTTAACTGCAAGAGGGTAGAAAAACCAATGCCAAAGCTTCCCGTTGCTACAGCCTTCTGGACACCAGAGCCAAATCTTATCACTGGAGCAGAAGCTTGGATCTTAGCAGGAGGAGCTCATCATACGGCATTTAGCTATGACCTCTCTGTAGAGCAAATGGTTCATTGGGCAGAAGCCATGGGTATCGAAGCTGTGGTTATAGATAAGAATACTACCATAAGCAGCCTCAAAAAGGAATTAAGATGGAATGGCGTTGCCTTTAAATAAGAGGAAGGGATTGAAGCTTTATGAGTAAGAAATATTCCATAGGAGTAGATTATGGAACTCAATCAGGGAGAGCAGTCCTGGTGGAGGTGGACACTGGAAATATAATAGCTCAGGCTGTGAAGGAGTATACTCACGGGGTCATGGATCAGTGCCTTCCTGATGGAACTATTTTAGAACCAGACTGGGCTCTTCAGCATCCTTTAGATTATATTGAGGTTTTAGAGAGTACTATTCCAGAGGTTATAAGACTTTCTGGAATAGATAAGGAGCAGGTTATAGGACTTGCTATAGATTTTACTGCCTGTACTATGCTGCCCGTAGATAAAAGTGGAAAACCTTTATGCTTTAGAGAGGATTTAAAGGGCAATCCCCATTCCTGGATTAAGCTTTGGAAGCATCACGCAGCTCAATATGAGGCCAATAAGCTTAATGTGGTTGCAGAGGAGAGGGGAGAGGAGTTCTTAGGGAGATATGGTGGCAAGATATCCTCTGAGTGGATGTTCCCAAAGATTATGCAGATTCTAGATGAGGCTCCGGAAATTTATCAGGAGGCTGCAGGATTTATGGAAGCTGCTGATTGGGTTACCATGGAGCTATGCGGAGTTCTTAAGAGAAACAGCTGTACTGCAGGCTATAAGGCTATGTGGCATAAAAAAGAAGGCTATCCTTCTAAGGGCTTCTTTAAAGCTCTAGATACTCGACTTGAAGGGGTTGTGGAAGAAAAGCTTGCTGGGGATATATATTCTTTAGGTCAGAAGGCAGGAGAGCTAACAGAGGAGATGGCATTAAAGATAGGGCTCAATTCTGGAACTGCTGTAGGTATAGCAAATGTTGACGCCCATGTATCTCTTCCTGCGGTGGGAATCACAGAGCCTGGAAAGATGCTGATGATTATCGGCACTTCTACCTGTAACATCCTTTTAGGAGAGGAAGAAAAAATAGTTCCTGGAATGTGTGGTGTGGTAGAGGATGGAGTGCTCCCTGGCTTTTATGGCTATGAGGCGGGCCAGTCCTGTGTAGGAGATCACTTTCAATGGTTAGTAGAGCAATGTATACCTCCATATGTTCGTGAGGATGCAGACAGAAGAGGAATTGGGGTCCATGAATATCTTACAGAGGAGGCTTCCAAGCTTCGTCCTGGAGAAAGCGGTCTTATGGCTCTGGACTGGTGGAATGGAAATCGTTCAGTACTGGTGGATGTTGATTTAACAGGGATGATTCTTGGGCTAACCCTGGCTACAAAGCCAGAGGAGATTTATAGAGCCTTAATTGAAGCTATAGCATACGGACAAAATAGAATTATAGAAGCCTTTGAAGCATCAGGGGTTCCTGTTAATGAGCTTTATGCTTGTGGAGGTATTGCCTGGAAGAATAAGCTGATGATGCAGATATATGCCGATGTTACTAACAAGCCCATAAAAATATCCGCTTCAGATCAGACCCCAGCTCTGGGAGCAGCAATGTTTGGTGCCGTAGCAGCAGGGAGAGAAAAGGGTGGTTATGATTCAATCTTTGAAGCTGCAAAGGTTATGGGAAGGGTGAAGGAGGAATTTTATACTCCTATCCCTGAAAATGTTGAGGTTTATAAAAAGCTCTATGAAGAATACAAAATCCTCCATGACTACTTTGGTAGGGGAGAAAATGATGTTATGAAGAGGCTTAAGTCTATAAAGGCTGGGATTAAGAAAAGATAGCTTATTGATTTTTATAACAATGAATAAATAGACAAGTATAAAGGAGGAGCTATGGTAGAAGCATTAAAGCAGCAGGTTTACTTGGCTAATATGGAGCTTGTCCAAAAGAATATGGTTATATATACCTGGGGAAATGTCAGTGGAATAGATAGAGACCAGGGACTGGTAGTTATAAAGCCTAGCGGAATAGCTTATGAGGATTTGAAGGCCGAGGATATGGTAGTTCTCAACCTTGAGGGTGAAGTGGTGGAGGGCGATCTTAAGCCCTCCTCTGATACAGCTACTCATATAGCCTTGTATAGAGCATATCCTTCCATTGGAGGAATTGTCCATACTCATTCTGTATATGGAGTAACCTTTGCACAAGCTGGTATAGATATTCCTCCTCTAGGGACAACTCACGCAGACTACTTTCATGGGGTAATCCCCTGTACAAGGAATTTGACCGAGGAAGAGATTGCTGAAGCCTACGAAGAGAACACTGGCAGGGTTATTATTGATACTATTGGGGATAAGGATCCCTTAGAGATTCCAGGGATTGTAGTTAAAAATCATGGACCCTTCGCCTGGGGGAATGACCCTTCCGAAGCTGTATATAACGGAGTAGTCCTTGAAAAGATTGCTGAAATGGCCTATCGTACCTTAACCTTAAATCCCCTGGCAACAAGAGCTCCTCAGTATCTATTAGACAAGCATTATTATAGGAAGCATGGTGCTAAGGCTTATTATGGTCAGTAAGAAAGATGTTAATTGAATAGTTGTGTTGAAATCTAATATAAAATGTATTCTATAGAATAGATAGAGGATTTACATTTTGACTTTAGTGATACACTATAGAAATAATAAATATACCCTTATTATCAGGTTGCTGACTTTATTAGCAGCCTTTTTTATATCCAAAGGAATTGGCCTTATAAATTGTCTACTTACCATAATTATCGCTCAAATTATTGCCTTTATTAAAATTTTTGTATTATTTTAGGTTTAATTGTCAAAAAACAGATATATATGATATATTTAGACGGGAAAAAATATATTTATTTTAAAAGGAGAGAAGTGATGAAAAAGAGGCTATTTAGTTTTGCTTTAATGGTAATAATGTTAATAACATTATTACCTGTCCAGGTAGAAGCAAGCGAGCAAGTAATAGCAAGCGAGCAGTTAATAGCAAGTGATAATAATGAGGTTTTAGCTGAAAATAATAGTGATTGTTTTTATGTGGTTGGCGGAAATATTATAACCATTAAAATAACTCTTAATAGATATGTACCAAAATGGAACTGGACCATAGATGATAGCAGCGTTGCATCCATTGAGGATGTAAAACAAAATAGTACCATTGAAAGTTCTGGAGTTAAATTTCACTATTACGTAACTATTAAAGGCTTAAAAGGGGGAAGTACAGAACTTTATTTTAGAAACGAATCTGGAATAGTCCTATATTCTACCGACATAGTTGTTAATACTCCAGTTAGCAATATTGAGATTTCGCAAGAAAGTGCTTATATGGAAATAGGGGATTCTCTCCAGCTTAAAGCAGTAGCTATGCCGTCTGATGCATATGACACTAGTATTAATTGGACAAGTTCTAATGAAGCTGTAGCTGTGGTTACAAGTGAGGGCGTCGTTACTACTTGTGGAGAAGGGACTGCCATAATTTATGCTAGCTCATCGCATAATAGTGTAACTGCTAAATGTATGATTTATTCAGGAAAGCTTACTAAATCTATAGCTATAAGTAATAGCAGTATAAAACTAACAAAAGCTTCACCAACTGAAGAGCTTATTATTGGAAGAATTCCAGTTGACGCATCCTTTCCAGATACGGTTTATACAAGCTCTGATCCAGAAATTGCTTCAGTAGATGAAAAGGGTATTATTACTGGGCATGAAAATGGAAAGGTAACAATTACAGCAACCTCTGTGGATACTGGAGTTTCAGCTAGTATTGAGGTGGTCTGCTCTGGATTCACCAGGAGACTTACAAAAATTAAAGTAGTGCAAGCTCCATCTAAAGTAAAGTATTACTTAGGTGAGCAGCTGGACATCAGTGGGTTAGTTGTTAAAGGATATTATAATGATGGATCAGAGGAAATTATACCAAATAATAAAATAGTGATAAAAGATAAGTGGTATGAAGATACCATTGGTAAAGATACTTATCGTGTTAACCAATATGTTTTCGATAACCTAGGTAAGCATACTATTAATCTTTCTTATATGGGAAAAGAAGGAAGTTTTACTGTTGAAGCTATAAAAGGTGGTACTATAGATTTTGGGATTATCGGAAAAGATATAACATGGCTTTTATACCAAGATGGAAGATTACTTTTTAATGGCTCTGGGGAGATGTTTCAGCTTCAAGGACAGATGTATTGGGAATGGCTTAAATACTCAGATAAGATAAAATCTGCTGTCTTTGATGAAGCTATTACAGTTCTAGATGGTGGCTTATTTGATGGATGCTCTAAGCTATCAAAGGTTAAGCTTCCGCCCAAAATCACTGAGATAGGTAATTCAACCTTTTCAAATTGTTCCTCCTTAAAATCTATTACTATACCTTCTAGTGTTATTAAAATTGAAGGTCTTGCATTTTTTGATTGTACTAAGCTTGAGAAAGTTACCCTCCCAAAGAATCTTATGAGTTTAGGTGAGGCTGTTTTTAGTGGATGTGAGAATCTTGTAAGCATTGATCTTGGAAAAAGACTGACTAGAATTCCAAGGAGTGCTTTCTTTGATTGTGCTAAGCTAAAAAGTATTTCCATACCCAATACTGTAAAAAGTATTGAGTCAGGTGCATTTTCTCAGTGCTATGAGCTTTCAGAGATAGCACTGAATGAAGGACTTGCTACCATAGGTGAAGGTGCTTTTGGAAATTGTTGGGGTCTTAAATCTATAGTTATCCCAGATAGTGTCAGAGAAATTGGTGACTGGGCTTTCAGTAATTGCAACTTAAAGAAAGTTATAATAGGTGATGGGGTAACTACTATAGGTGAAGATGCCTTTGTAAATAATGAGATTACTTATTTAAAACTGGGAGACTCTGTGAAAACCATAAAATATGAAGCCTTTCGCAGCTGTGACTTTAAAAGCATTTATATACCTAAATCAGTAAAAGTCATTGAAGATCGAGTTTTCTGGAACTGCCTGGATTTTTCAAATGTTTACTATGAGGGATCTAAAGCTCAATGGAATAAGATAAAAATAGGAAAAGATAATGAGGAGCTTGAGGCAGCCAAGATGCATTATAACTGCCCAAGATCACCAGAGGTTTCCATAAGTAATGTAGCTTCTAATGGTAAAATAAAGCTTGCTTGGGGAGCTGTAGATGGGGCATCTGAGTATATTATATATCGTTCTACAAGTAAGAGTGGTAGCTATACGAAGTTAAAAACTACATCTAAAACTAGCTATACAGATACCTCTGCCAAGGCTGGAGTGACATACTATTACAAGGTAAAGGCTGTTTCTAGTAGTAACAGCAGTGCTACATCAGAATTTAGCTCAATTGTATCTAGCATCTGTGATTTAGCTAGACCTACAGTGAAATCTAGCAACGTGTCCTCTAGTGGGAAGATTCAGCTTACCTGGAAGGCTATAGATGGAGCTTCAAAGTATTATGTTTATAGAGCCACTAGTAAAAATGGACAGTATACTAAGCTAGCAGACACTAAAAAAACTAGCTATACCGATACATCAGCAAAAACTGCTAATACCTATTATTATAAAGTAATAGCAGCTCATTCAAAAAACAGTGGTGCAAATTCAGCTTCAAGTAGCATAGTATCCTCTATCTGTAAGCTACCGAGAGCAGTGGTTAATACAAGCAATGTAGCATCCACTGGGAAGATTCAGCTTACCTGGAAGGCTATAGATGGAGCTTCAAAGTATTATGTTTATAGAGCCACTAGTAAAAATGGACAGTATACTAAGCTAGCAGACACTAAAAAAACTAGCTATACCGATACATCAGCAAAAACTGCTAATACCTATTATTATAAAGTAATAGCAGCTCATTCAAAAAACAGTGGTGCAAATTCAGCTTCAAGTAGCATAGTATCCTCTATCTGTAAGCTACCGAGAGCAGTGGTTAATGCAAGTAATGTATCATCCAGTGGAAAGATTAAGCTTACCTGGAAATCTATAAACGGAGCATCAAAATATTATGTGTATAGAGCTTCCAGTAAGAATGGCGAATATAAAAGACTCGCAGTAACGGAAAAAACCGCCTATATTGATACTTCTTCAAAAGTAGGAAAAACTTATTATTATAAGGTAAAAGCTATATCCTCAAAAACAAGTACTGCTCATGCAGCATCTAGCTCTGTAGTATCTTGTACTTGTAAGCTTTCTAGCCCAACAGTAACTCTTTCAAGGGCTGTAAGAAGAAAGGTTAAAGTTGCGTGGAAGAATGTACAGGGCGCTTCAGAGTATTGGGTTTATAGATCTACAAGTAAGAATGGTAAATACACTAAGATTAAGGTTACCAGCAAATCTGGATACACAGATTCATCTGTGAAAGCAGGAAATACATACTATTATAAAGTTAAAGCTGTTTATAAAAAGAATACTTCAGTTAACTCAGCAAACAGTTCTGTTAAGAGTATAAAAATTAAATAAGTATAATACCTTTAATTTCATAGTTTTAGCACTCCTTCAGGCTCACTTCACAAGTGAAGCCTCTAGGAGTGCTTTATTATAATGAAAGTGTCTAAGTATTTAGAGATATTAATTGAATTGTTAACTTTTAATTAATAATTATTCTCATTACTCTATGCTATAATAATTTCGAATGTATGACTATTTATAAGAGTTTTTATTTTGAGCGCCGATTATTAGAATACTGAATATAAGAAAATAAATCTTCTGAAGGAAATAGTTTTATAAAAGCAGAGGAGGAAAATAATAATGAAAATCACAGAGCTATTAAACATCAAATATCCAATATTCCAAGGAGCCATGGCACAAATCGCTACAGCAGACCTTGCAGCAGCAGTATCTAATGCGGGAGGCTTAGGTATTTTAGCCAGTGGAGGCTTTACCACTGAGAGAATAAGAGAAGAAATAAAAAGATGCAAGGAATTAACGGACAAGCCTTTTGGACTTAATGTAATGCTGATGCATCCTGATAAAGAAGTGATTGCCAGAATGGTAATTGAAGAGGGAGTTAAGGTTGTAACTACCGGAGCAGGAACTCCAGCTCCTTATATGCAGATGTGGAAGGAAGCAGGAGTTATTGTTATTCCTGTAATCCCTAATGTAAAGGTAGCAAAGAAGATGGAAGCTATCGGTGCTGATGCTGTAGTGGTAGAAGGAACAGAATCCGGTGGCCACGTAGGGGAGAGTACCACCATGGCTCTAGTACCTCAGGTAGTAGATGCAGTTTCCATCCCTGTAATAGCAGCAGGAGGAATAGGAGACGGAAGAGGAATGGCTGCAGCCTTTGCCCTAGGTGCTCAAGGAGTTCAGGTAGGAACCAGATTCATAGCAACTCACGAATGTCCTGTTCACCAGAACTTTAAGCAGGCTGTATTAGACTGTGGTGATGCAGACACCATAGTTACCGGAAGAACCATAGGTAACTCTGTAAGAGGCATCAAAAACCCTATGACTATCAAGTTCTATGAGCTTGAGAAGCAAGGAGCCACTAGAGAAGAATTCGAAGAACTAGGTAATGGGGCCTTAAGACGTGCAGTTATCGACGGAGATATAGAAACTGGCTCCGTGATGACCGGACAAATCTCAGGTATGATCAACAAGATAACCACAGTAGAGGAAGCTATAACCTCAATGATTTCAGAGTGTGAAGAGGCTTTGAAGAGATTAAGTGGGATAAGCCTTAGTTAGTTCACAGCATTGTGTGATATTCGCAAAAAAGTGATAAAATGGAAAAGTCATATTTTGGTGACAGGCACCAAAATATGACTTTTTATATTAATACGCCAAGTACTTAGTGAAAGCTTTGTTTGCAGCTTCACTCACTGAATACTCGTCAGCTCCTGTCAACATACCTTCCTTTACAACTATTCTTCCGTTAACTATGGTATAGTCTACATTTCCTTTATAGCCCACGGTGCTCAAAAGGGATTTGGGATCGAGCTGGGTACCCACGAGGCTTATTTTATTCATGTCAATCATAAATAAGTCTGCAGCCATGTTTAGCTTAAGGCTTCCTATATCCGACCTTCCAAGAAGACGAGCGCCTCCATTAGTAGCCATCTTTAAGATATCATAGCCGCTAGGAGCCTTTTGGCTAGACTGTAAGCGATGAAGTAAATAGCAGACTCTCATTTCCTCCAGGAGATTTGAGCCATCGTTGCTGGCAGACCCATCTACGGCAAGACCCACAGGTATATTTAGTGACAGCATTTCAGGGATTCTGGCCACTCCCGAGGATAATTTCATGTTGGATATAGGACAATGAGCAACCCCTGTCTTTGTTTTAGCTAGAAGACCTAGCTCCTCATCATTAAAATGAATTCCATGAGCAAACCATACATCAGGTCCTATCCAGCCTAAGGTCTCCATATATTCTAAAGGTCTGAGTCCAAGGGTAGACAGAGTATAGGTTTCCTCGTCCTTTGTCTCTGCTAAATGGGTGTGAAGCCTAACGCAGTGTTTTCTGGCAAGAGCCGCACTTTCCTTCATAAGAGTCCCAGAAACACTGAATGGAGAACAGGGAGCTAGCACAATCTGATTCATAGAATAGAGAGCAGGATTATGATGCTTTTTTATAGCAGCTTCTGAATCCTTAAGGATAGCTTCAACCTCTTGTACCACGGAATTTGGTGGTAAACCTCCGTCCTTAATACCTAAGTCCATACTTCCTCGAGCAGCATGCATACGGATTCCCAAGAGTGTTGCTGCTTCAAATTGGCTGTCTAAAAGATTGGTACCGTTATCATTTGGGAAGACGTAGTGATGGTCAAAGCAGGTGGTACAGCCAGTTTTTAAGAGCTCCCCCAGGCCTGTAAGGGAACTATAATAAACAACCTCTTCATTTAGATTCTTCCAGATTTCATATAAGGTTTTCAGCCAGGGAAAAAGCTCCATGCCTTGTACCTGTGGTAAATTTCTACTGAAGGTTTGATAGAGATGATGATGAGTGTTAATTAGACCAGGATAAACAATCATGTTAGAAGCATCTATAGTTTCATCAGCTTCGTATTGATTCTTACCTATATAAGTAATAACACCATCATTGATTAAGATATTAGTGTTCTCATACAGGTTGTCTTCATCGTCACAGGTAACGATAAATCGAGCATTTTTAATCATTAAGCTATTATTCATAAAATACCTCCTAGGGTTTGAAAATATTAAATAGCTATATGACTGGTATACTACTAATACATTTAGTATATAGTTACGTTTTAAACAGTTATATTACATATATAATTATATATTGAATTTTTTGAATTTACAATTTTGAATAATTAAGTTGAGTTTAGATATTACGAAGTCTTAAAGTAATATTGTGAGTTGACTGTTAACTGGTTATGATATATTGATGTTTAGTTTATGATAAATAGGTTATTCTCTCAAAAGGGTTTTCTATTTTTTTATAGAATAAATGATGTACTAGATTAATAAACCTTACTATAATTCGTGGAGTTGTGAATTATAGTAAGGGAAGTAATTAGAAGGTGAAGATAATGGTTGGGGTAATCTTTCATAGTTGTTTATATTAGAATTTTGCTATTTTTTGTTATATAATTAGGGTGAACTATTATATAAAATCGTATAACTACCTTACCATTTAGATCGTTCATATTAAAAGCATAGGGTTAGGAACGGTAAATAGGAGGATGATTTATGAAGAAAACCATGGGTGGATCCCTATCAGAACGCGTTGCTGAGCAGATAATTAATATAATAAAAGAAAAGGGTTTGAAGCCAGGAGAAAGGTTAGTTAATGAATATGAGTTGGCTAATCAGCTAGGGGTTAGTAGAAGTACTGTCCGTGAATCAATTAAGAGTTTAGAGTCAAGAAATATTTTGGAGATAAGGCAAGGGGCTGGCACCTTTGTTTCCGATAAGCAGGGTATACCTGTAGATCCTTTAGGCTTAACCTTTGAGGAATGGGATGGTAAGCTTGCACTAGATTTAATAGAAGCTAGATTGATGTTAGAGCCACAAATAGCAGAAGCAGCAGCAATAAAAGCTACCTCTGAGCAGATAAATAAAATTATGGATCAGTGTTTAAAAGTTGAGTCATTGATTAATACAAATCAAGAATATAGAGAAGAAGATATGAAGTTTCATGCATATATAGCTGAGGCTAGTGGAAACAAGATAATTGAAAAGCTTATACCTATTATTAATTCTTCAGTGTCAACAAATATCGATGCCACCCACAATGAGCTTGTGAAGCATACAGTTAAAAACCATAGAGAAATAGCTGAAGCTATTAAGAGACGTGATTATATAGGTGCAAGAACCGCTATGGTTGAACATCTCCATGATAATAGGATGTTGATAATTTTAAATTACAATTTATAAAAAGAATAAAAGTACATTGAAAAACAGCTTAAGGATATATTGAAGCTGTTTTTTTGTGTTTATGGAAAAGATTTAGACCTAGGAATATATCTAAGAAGTATAAGTGGTAGTACGAATTTGCGATTTTAGCCAAGGTATAACTGTCAAGGTATAAAAAATATAATAAATATTATAAAAAATAATAATTTTTTGTAATATATATTGACATTTTATCTATTAAGCAGTAATCTTTAAATGAAAATACATCTGATGACTTTTGGTTAATATGACGAAAGTAAAAATGATTTATATGATTATAGTATAGTTTTATTATAATAATATAATTTTATAATAATAATTATATTATATATCCTATAACCATTAGCTATTCTTGCAGCAGTCTTAGATTATAAGTGACATAAAGACTGACATTCCGATTTTCAATTCTCTTGACATCTCTTTGAAAACGTGCACAATTCAATGGATTAACAATGTTGCAACTTGTATGATGAATTATTATTGAAAATAAGCTAATGAAAGGAGATGCTTTGCTTTTGTAGCAAAGCGAAAAAAGTTATGAAACCATTAGAAGCTATATCAGTGGTAGAAGAAAAGAAGATAGTACCAGTAGTGACTATCAACAATGTAAATGATGCCATTAAATTAGGAGAAGCTCTATGTGAAGGAGGACTACCTATTGCGGAGATTACATTTCGTACAAGCTCTGCTGAAGGAGCTATTAAAGAAATCAGTAAGAATATCCCGGAAATGCTAGTGGGAGCTGGTACAGTTATAAATCTAGAGCAAGCAAAAAGGGCACTAGATGCAGGAGCAGCATTTATAGTATCGCCAGGAATTAATAGATCAATAATAGAATTTGCTATTGATAATGATATTCCTATCTTTCCTGGTGTATGTACACCAACAGAATTAATGATAGCACTTGAATATAATTTACCAGTAGTAAAATTCTTTCCTGCAAAACAGTATGGTGGACTTGATACCATAAAGGCATTGGCGGCTCCATTTCCAGGTATAAAATTTATGCCCACCGGTGGTATTAATGCAGATAACATTACAAAATACCTAGAGTTTGATAGGATAATTGCTTGTGGTGGAAGCTGGATGGTTAAAGAGAATCTTATAAATGATGGGGAGTTTTCTAAGATTATTGAGTTAACAAAAGAAGCACTTGCTTTAGTTAAATAGTGATGATTAACATATAGGAAGGATTTTTTATATGAAGATATTAATTACACCAACTTCATTAAATCCGGAAAAACAGCCGGAGCTATTTTATAAATTAAATGAATTTGCTGATGAACTTGTGATGAATGATAAAGGAAGACCATTAAATGAAGAAGAACTAATCCCTCTTCTTAAAGATTGTGATGGATTTATAGCTGGATTAGACAATATTTCAGAGTCTGTAATTAACTCCTGTAATAGATTAAGAGTGATTTCTAGGTATGGTGCAGGCTACGATAGGGTGGATATAGAGGCTGCCAAGAGAAAAGGAATAGTTGTTACTAATACTCCAGGAGTTAATGCTGAAGCGGTGGGAGAACACGCCTTTGCTTTAATATTATCCCTGGCTAGAAGAGTGCCCTTCCTTAATAACAACACTAAGTCTGGTCAATGGGTACGTTCAACGGGAGTTGAGTTAAGCGGAAAGACTATTGGTATTGTAGGACTCGGTGCAATCGGTAAGGTTGTTGCTAGGTGTTCTCAGAGCTTTAACATGAAAATTATTGCTTATGATCCTTTTATAAATGAGAAATTCTGCAGAGAAAATAAAATAGATGCCCTTCCCCTTGAAGAGGTGCTCAGTAAAGCAGATGTTATTAGTCTTCATCTTCCTTTAAATAATGATACTAGACATTTAATAAATAAAGAAACCCTTAAGCTGATGAAAGATAATGCTATTTTAATCAATACCTCAAGAGGAGGAATCATTGATGAGGAAGCAGCTTATGAGGCATTGGTAGATAAGAAATTAGGTGGATTAGGTCTCGATGCTTTTGAAGAGGAGCCGCCAAAGGATTCTCCTCTGTTTACCTTAGATAATGTTGTAGTTACTCCACATACCGGTGCCCATACCCAGGAGGCAACGAATAAGATGGGTCAAGCAGCGGTAACTAACTTAATTGATGTTTTATCCGGCAGAGAATGTCCTTTTATCGTGAATAAATAATTGCAGGAAAACTAAGTATTTAAACTCCACTCATGGAGTTGAAATAAAATAATATTACGGGGGTATATTTATGAAATTTGGTAAGAAAATTATCTCACTATGTATTGCTATGATAATAATGGTAGCCTTTTTTAGTGGTTGCGGAAAGGAAGCTGGCTCAGATGAAGAAGGGGTTATCAATCTAAAATTTGCCATGGTAGATAGTGAAACCAGTAACTATTATAAGGGAGCACAAAAGATTGCAGAAGAGGTGGATGCAGCCACTGACGGAAAAATCAAGATATCTATTTATCCAAACAGCCAGTTAGGTAATGAAAGAGATTGCTGGGAAGGTGCATCAATGGGAACTATTGATATTACAACAGCAGCTAACTCTGTTATGTCTGCCTTCATTCCAGAAATGAAGGTTTTGGATCAGCCATATCTCTTTGCTACTGCAGAAGAGGCACATAGTGTTATTGATGGAGAACTGGGAGATGCTATTGCAGAAAAGGCAGAAGCAATGGGCATACATATGGTAGGCTGGATGGAATCAGGCTTTAGAAATGTATTTTCCAGCAGACCAATTGAGACAATTGAAGATTTTGAAGGTTTAAAGATTAGGACCATGGAAAACGATACTCATATCGCTGCATTTAATGCTATTGGAGCGATAGCAACTCCTATGGCAGCTGGTGATCAGTTCACAGCCCTTCAACAAAAGACCATTGAGGCTGGTGAAAATGCTGTAGCTAATGTGCTTACTAATAACTTCTATGACGTAACTCCACACATAACCTATACAGATCATTTATTTGTATTTATAGGTATCGGTGTTTCTGATACTGCATGGAATAAGATTCCTGATGATCTCAAGGAACCTTTCGTAGAAGCAGTAAAGAAAGGCTGCGAAGCTCAGCGTCAATATCTGGTAGAGGCTAATGAGGAAGCTGTGGATGAGCTTAAGAAGCTTGGAGTAACCTTCTATGATATTGATAAAGATACTATTAAGGAAAAAATGGATGCAGCACTAGAAGGTACAAAGGTTAATCTTAATCAAGATTGGTTAAAGATGATTGAGGCAGGTAAATAGTTCACAAGATAGATAATTTGGAGAGGATGCTTTAGCATCCTCCCCTTGGTTATATAGTGAAAAGGAGGAAATGGATTACATGAAAAAATACCTACAATATTTGCAGAAAATTGAAGATGCTATCATGATCCTTGCTTTTATAATTATGGTACTAACATCCTTTGCCCAGGTAGTTAATCGTAATTTTGTCCATGCAGGTGTATCCTGGTTTGAGGAGCTTGCTAGATACTGCATGGTATACATGGCGCTACTAGGAGCTGAAGCAGGTCTGAGAGACGGAACCCAATTATCAATTGTTGCCTTCACTAATAAATTTAAAGGAATAGCAAAACAATGTATTCTTATTATTGCAAAGCTAATAACAGTAGTATTTTCAGCAATTATATTAGTAACTTCTTTTGAACTTGTAATGAATCAGGTTAATAATGGACAGATGACCCCAGGATTGGGAATACCTATGTGTGTGCCATACTTTGCCCTTCCTTTTGCATTTTCTATTATTGTTGCAGTACAGGGATTTTCATTGATAGTAATGATAATTGATTTATTTAAACCAAGAAAGGAAGGTGAGGTGTAGTATGAATACAGTATTTATTTTAATTGGAGTAATGGCGGTACTTATGATTATCGGTGTGCCAATTTCCATGGCTGTTGGAGCAGCTACTATGGCCGCTGTATTACCCTTTGATATACCACTAGCTGTAGTTGCTCAGAGAATGTTTACAGCTCTGGATTCCACATCTACTATGGCAATACCTTTCTTTATCCTTGCCGGAAATATCATGACTCAGGGAGGTATTTCCCGAAGGCTTTGCGAGCTGTGCAATGATATATGCGGAAATATTAGAGGTGGAATGGCCTATGCTGTAATATTTGCCTGTGCATTCTTTGCAGCCCTATCAGGCTCTGCACCAGCAACAGTTCTTGCTATAGGTTCTATTTTCTATCCAGAAATGAAGAAGCTTGGCTATCCTGAAAAGAGAGCTGCTGGTCTTCTCACTGTATCAGGCGGTCTTGGTCCTATAATTCCTCCAAGTATCATCATGGTAATATACTGCACCATGACTAATACCTCTGTTGGAGACATGTTTAAGGCGGGGGTTATATGGGGTGGAATTCTTATAGTTATGCTTTGCGGTATTACTGCTTTTTTAGCAAAGAAGGAAAACTGGCCTAAGAGCAACAAAAAGATAAATGTAAAGAGTCTCTTTTCATCAGTGATAAAGGCTCTTCCAGCGATTTTTTGTCCCGTAATAATACTTGGAGGAATTTACTCTGGCATAATGACTCCTACTGAATCTGCTGCTGTAGCTGTTGTATATTCCTTTATAGTAGGAATGTTTGTATATAGAGAATTGAAGCCTAGTCATGTAATACCTATATTTCTTGACTCAGCAAAGAGCAGCGCTTTAGTGCTGTTTATAATAGCAAGCTCAACAGCCTTCTCATGGGTTTTCACCTTCTCCGGTGCTTCCACTGAAGTTGTTAACTGGGTTTTAGGAATGAATCTATCTCCTATATTATTTGCTTTCCTTGTTTGTATTATCCTGCAGATATTTGGTACCTTCCTTGAAGGAATTGCAACAGCAGTTCTTTTAGTTCCAATATTTTGGCCAATTGCACAAAGTCTAGGCATTGACCCAGTTTACTTTGGAATGATTGTTTCCTTGTCCAATGTATTAGGAACTATGGACCCTCCTGTTGCTGTTAACATATTTGCAGCAGCGAGTATCTCTAAGCTAAAGGTTGGAGATATTGTGAGAGGGGAAATTCCTTACTATATCGGTTTTATGATTGTACTGTATCTCTGTGTATTCTTCCCGCAGATTAGTTCCTTATTTCTGTAGATAACCTAAGAAAAAATTGAGGTGATGAGTGATAATGAATAATGAAAATGTTGATAGATTAAAAAAATGGAAGTTTAACTCCAGTGAGGAGCCAGGGTTTCATGAGGTTATAGTACCAGGAAAAGCTGATTGCAGTGCTATACACATTTATCGTTTAAATCTACTAGCTGGACAGGCTTATACTTTAGAAGCTAAGAATCTGGAAATGAATGCTGTTTTAATATCAGGAAAGGCTACAATTTCTGGGAATCCTCTTTTGGATACTACCATGGATAAATTTGATGCCTTCTATATACCAGCTGAAAACTCTGTGAAGATTGAGGCTATTGGTGATTGTATATTCTATATAGCAGGAGCAGAATACTCTGGAATAGGAGAAGCCTCCTTCAGAAAATTTGATATTTCTCTACCTATTGGTGATATACATCAGATTCATGGCTCAGGAGCAGGACAGAGAGAGGTTATGTTTACTCTAGATCCAAAGACACCAGCCTCAAGGCTCATCTGTGGATTAACTTGGGGAGGAACAGGAACCTGGACAAGCTGGCCTCCACATCAGCATGAAAAGGATTTAGAAGAAGCTTATTGTTATTTTGATATGCCATACCCAGAGTTTGGTCTGCATCTCAGCTATCTTAAAAGCGGAGAGGTAGAGGATGTGGTAGCTCATGTTGTACATTCTGGTACCATGATACTGGCTCCTCGTGGCTATCATCCCACAGTAGCTAGCCCTTCTACTAGAAATGCATATTTCTGGGCTTTGGCAGCCTTTACTCCTGAAAGTAGGAGCTATGACCTAGCAGTTCTTGACCCTATGTATGAGTAACTATCTTAGAATTAATGGTAAAACGATTTGAAACAATTGATTTATGAAAGGGGATCGTAATATGAATATATTTGATATATCAGGAAAGAAAGCTATTGTCACTGGTGCGGCTCAGGGATTAAGCAGAGGTATGGCAGAAGGACTTATGGAGGCAGGTGTAGAGGTAACTATCTTGGATCTATCACCAGCTACAGAAGCAGTGGCTGAGGAGTATACTAATAAGGGCTATAAGTGCCATGGCATCAGAGTAAATATCGGTGATAGAGAGGCTAGAGAAAAGGCCTTCTCCGAAGCTGTTGAAAAAATGGGAGGCCTTGATATTCTAGTTAATGGTGCTGGAGTTCAGCGCCGTCACAAGTGTGAAGAATTCCCATTAGAGGACTGGAATTTTGTTTTAGATATAAATCTTACAGCAGCCTTCGCATTGTGTCAGCTGGCCGTAAGAGAATTCTTAAAAAATGGTGGAGGAAAAATAGTTAATATTGCATCCATGCTAAGCTTCTTTGGAGGCTATACTGTACCAGCCTATGCAGCTAGTAAGGGTGGTGTAGCACAGTTTACTAAGGCTTTTGCTAATGAGCTAGCAGGAAAGAATATAAATATAAATGCCATTGCTCCGGGATATATGGCTACAGATATGAACACAGGACTTATACAAGACCCTGTTAGAAACAATGAGATTTTAAGCAGAATTCCTGCAGGACGCTGGGGTACTCCTGATGATATGAAGGGAACAGTAGTATTCCTTTCCTCCAAAGCATCAGATTATCTCAATGGTGCAGTAATCCCTGTGGATGGCGGCTACTTAAATAGATAATAGGATATAGTATGAATATCAGTATGGGGGAGCAATAATATGCAAATTCTTGTATTAGAATCTAGTACCTCATCAGCAAAGGCTATGCTGTATAGCGACACTGAGGGTGTTTGTGAAATAATTACAGAGCAATATGATGGAAAGTGTGGCAATATAAGCATACAGGATCCGGAGCAGGTTTTTCTGCGAACTATTGAAGCAGGTAAAAAGGTGTCAAAAGATAAGTCTATAGATATGATTGCAATTTCTGGTACATGGCATAGTGTATTTGCCTGTGATAAGAAGTTTAAACCAGTGACAAAATCCTTTACCTGGGCTCACACAGAAGCTTCTTATATCGCTCAGAAGCTCAGAAAGGATAAAGATTTTACAAAATGGTTTTATAACACCACCGGATGCATGGTTAATGCCATATATCCTGTATTTAAACTAATGGATTTGCAAAACCAGGGATTAAAGCTATCGGATTATCATTTCATGGGTCAGGGTACATATAATTACTATCGTCTTACGGGAGAATTTCTTCTTTCAGAAAGCATGGCATCAGGATCAGGGCTACTAGATATACATTCAAAGGAGCTATCTCAGGAGGTTCTTGATCTTTTAGGAATCAATAAAAATCAGTTGGGAAGAGTTACAACCTATCGTGAGCTAAGGCCTCTTTCAAAGGAAGGAGCAGAGCTTCTTGGTCTTAAGGCTGGAATACCAGTGTTAACTGCTCAGCCTGATGGAGCCTTAAATCAAGTTGGAGCTGGAGCGCTTAAAGATGGTGTTATGACCCTATCCATAGGAACCAGTGCTGCTCTGCGAATGTCAACCTCTAAGCCGGTTATTCCTGATCCTCCTAGTACCTGGTGCTATTTATCACCAGTTAGCTGGCTTAGTGGAGCAGCTACCTCTGGAGCCTGTAACTGCGTTGATTGGTTAAAGGATAAGTATTTCCCATCTGGTACTGCCTATGAGGATATGGAAATACAAAATCTTGATATGAAAGATAAACCAATATTTCTTCCATTCTTGTATGGAGAACGCTGCCCTGGATGGAATGATGGAAGAAAAGCATCTTTTTATGATATGAATAGTCAGCATTCTAACTTGGAGCTATATTATAGTACTATTGAAGGAGTTATCTTTAACCTGTATCAGTGCTATGAGGTGTTATGCAAAGAAGATAAGGAACCTGATAAGATAAAGCTATCTGGAGGTATACTTAATTCAAAAATGTGGACACAAATGTGCTGTGATATCTTTGGAAGAGAAATGGAATGCTCCAAGGAAAAGCAAATGTCCCTGATGGGTGGAGCTGCACTGGCACTAGAGTTGGGAGGAGGTATAAACAGCCTGGACCAGTTTAACAGTGAGATCGGTGAAGTAATCTATCCAAGGAGAGAAAAAAGGGAAGAGTATATGAAAAGATATGCACGCTATAAAGAAGTGTATGAGCATAATATATAATCCGCATAGATTGTATATAAGATATATTTTTAATTTGTATGATACAAAAGGATGAAAGGATTCTAGGCGCAGCTTAGGGTCCTTGTATTTTAATTAAAGCTTTAGGAGGAATGAAGATGACAAGAGGATTGCAGGTAGGAATAATAGGTGTTGGTGTCATGGGCGGAAACCTGGCGCTAAACATAGAGGATAAGGGTTTTTCTGTTTCCGTTTATGATATCAGTCTAGATAGCCTAAACAGGATGAGGGTTGTTTCTAAGGGGAAGGATATCTTGATAAGTGATTCCTTGAAAAGCTTTGTAGAATCTCTAGAATCACCTAGAAAAATCATTCTTATGATTAAGGCTGGAAAAGCTGTAGAAAATGTAATTGAGGAGCTAAAGAAATATATTACCCCTGGGGATATTATCATAGACTGCGGTAATTCTTATTTTCATGACAGTATGAGGAGAAGGACACAACTAGAGGCACAGGGATATAATTTTATAGATGTTGGTGTCTCCGGAGGAGCAGAGGGAGCTCTGAAGGGGCCTTCTCTGATGCCTGGTGGTGATCTAGAAGTTTATAAGTCCATAGAGCCCATACTTATGGCCATTGCCGCTAAGGTAGGGAATGAACCCTGCTGCACCTATATTGGAGATAGTGGTGCGGGGCATTATGTTAAAATGGTTCATAATGGCATAGAGTATGGTGATATGGAGTTAATCTGTGAAATATATGCCTTATTAAAGGGCGCTCTGAAGCTTTCCAATGATGAAATTAGTGATCTGTTTGCTCAGTGGAATAATGGAGAACTCAATAGCTATCTTGTAGAAATTACCTCAAAGATATTCAAGAAGCTAGACACTGACTCTCAAAAGCCCATGATAGATTTAATCCTCGATGTAGCAGGAGAAAAGGGGACAGGGAAGTGGAGCAGTGAAAGTGCATTAAATTTAGGCGTTCCGGTTCCAATAATTACAGAATCAGTATTCTCTAGGTACCTTTCCTCTATGAAGGAAGAGAGAGTAGAGGCCAGCCGGGTCTTATCTGCAGAGATTGAAAAGGGTATTGAACTAGATGAATTGGAGTTTATTGAATCTCTGAGACAAGCTTTTTATGTAAGTAGTATATGCTGCTACGCCCAGGGCTTTTCTCTTATGAGAGCAGCCTCTAAGGAATATAAATGGAGCTTAAACTTAGGGAATATAGCCTCAGTCTTTAGAGGTGGCTGTATAATCAGGGCTGCATTATTAGATAAGATAAAGAAAGCCTATGAAAACAATCCAGAGCTCTCCAATATAATGTTAGATGGTTATTTTAAAGAGGTTCTATTGTCATATCAGCAGGCGCTTAGAAAGGTAGTAATCACGGCAATTTCTATGGGGATAGCCGTACCTGCCTTAAGCAGCGCAATCTCTTACTTTGATAGCTACAGAACAGAAAAGCTACCAGCTAACCTATTACAAGCTCAGAGAGATTATTTTGGAGGACATACTTATCAGAGAATAGATAAGGATAGGGGGAGCTTTTTTCACACTGAGTGGTAAAGAAGGTTTTGAATCTCACTTTTCCGTGATAGCTATAGAAAAGTGAGATTTTTTATTAATCATAATCAGTTACTTAAGTTGAAGAGAAGAGTTTCAATATCTGAAATGTCTTTACAGCTTTTTAAAGCATAGGTTAGTTTATCATCAGTAACTATATGAAGCAGCTTTCTGAATATTTTACTGTAGCTTTTATTTATGTAGTTAACGTAGTCTAGATCCAAAAGATAGGAGCAGTATTTTGAAATGAGCTCCCTTTGAGAAGAACAGTTATCCTTAAAATATAACAGATAGTCATGAAATTCATTTTTAAGAGGAATGGTACTTTCTAGCTATTTAGCAAAAATCCAATGTCTAAGGTTAGAGGGGCTTCGCCTGCGATTTTTCAATCGCTAAGCGACAGCCCCTAAAATTGTTGTTTGCGTTATTTTTTATTACTATGTAAAAAAACAAAATGTAAATTATATTCCAACAGGTCAGAATCACAAAAGAAAGAGCAGAATTCTCATATAGGTAAATGTTTACAAAAGGAGTATACTGGATTTATTAGGAAATATTATATGGATATTAAAGGAGTGTATGGAATGAAAAAGGTGTTGACCTTAATGCTTACAGGCGTACTAGCCCTGAGTCTTGCGGCCTGTGGAAGTGATAATAAGGACAAGGGTTCTGATGGGAAGACTGGTGAGGGTGCTGATTCAAAACCTTCAGGTACTGTAGTAGTTTATTCACCTCATGATGCAGATCCGTTAAATGCTGGTATAAATATGTTTATGGAAGAATATCCAGATATAGATGTAGAGATAGTTGCTGCAGGTACAGGAGAGCTTTTGAATCGTATTTCAGCTGAAAGTGAAAACCCAATAGCAGATGTTATATGGGGAGGAGGAGCTGATTCCTTAGCCGCATATAAGGAATACTTTGCACCTTATGTATCAGCCAATGATGAATTTATTGATGAAGCTTATAAGGATGCTGATGATTTATGGATTGGAGAAAGTCCTTTGCCAATGGTTTTATTTTATAATAAGACCTTAATCGAAGAGGCTGGAATGGAAGTGCCTGAATCCTTTGAAGATTTAACTGATCCAGAGTGGAAGGGTAAGATTGCCTATGTGCTTCCATCCAAATCAGGTTCTGCTTTTACTCAGCTTGTAACAATGCTCTTTGGACATGGTGGTACTGAAAAGGGTTGGGATATGGTTGAAAAGCTTTATGCTAACTTAGATGGCAAGATTTTAGATTCCTCCTCCAAGGCTCATAAGATGGTTGCCGATGGAGAATTCTTTGTAGGCTTAACCTTAGAGAAGGCTGCAGTTCAATACAAGGATAATGCTGCTGTGGGCTTTGTGTATCCATCAGATGGCACCTCTGCAGTTCCCGATGGTATTTCTCTTATAAAGAACGCACCTAATGAAGCTAATGCAAAGCTGTTTATAGACTATGTGACTTCAAAGGAATTTCAAGAAGCACAGAATAAGGACTGGGGTAGAAGACCAGTACGTAGTGATGTAACTCCTGAAGGCTTACCAGCCTTAAGTGAAATTAAGCTTGTGGATTACGATTTTGACTGGGCTGCTAAGAACAAGGAAGCTGTTATTGAAAGATTTAATGAAATCATGGTTGGAGAATAATAGCCGGTATTAAAGAAGCTATAAATATCAGGAGCATCTCCTAGAGCAGGAGATGCTCCTCTAATATATAGGAGGTATATTTATGAGTCATAGTGTTGTAATAAAGGATGCTGTGAAAAAGTATGGAAGCTTTACGGCACTTAAAGGAGCAAATTTAGAAGTAAAGCCTGGTGAATTCTTTACACTTCTAGGACCCTCGGGCTGTGGAAAGACTACTCTATTAAGAATGATTGCTGGGTTTAACTCCATCGATGGTGGTGCAATTTATTTTGATGAAAAGATGATTAACAATTTAGAAGCTCATAAAAGAGATATAGGAATGGTGTTTCAAAATTATGCAATATTTCCCCATTTAACAGTGTGGGAAAATGTAGCCTATGGCTTGAAGGCTAAAAAACTCCCTAAGAAACAAATAGAGGAAAGAGTGTCAGAAGCCTTGAGGCTTGTTCAGATTGAACCCTTAAAGGATAGGAGACCTAATGAGCTTTCTGGAGGACAGCAGCAGAGAGTTGCCTTAGCAAGAGCCTTTGTTATAGAGCCCAGTGTTCTTTTAATGGATGAACCTTTATCTAACCTCGATGCTAAGCTTAGAGTTCAGATGAGAACAGTGATTAAGAAGCTTCAGAGGCGTCTTGGTATAACCACTATCTATGTAACTCATGATCAGGAGGAGGCACTGGCTATATCTGATAGAATAGCAGTAATGAATGAAGGTGAGATAATTCAGATAGGTACTCCTGAAGAGATTTACAAAAAACCTGTTAATGCCTTTGTAGCTAGCTTTATAGGAGTTTCTAACTTTATTAAGGCAAGGGTTATGAAGGAAAAAGAAGAGGCCTTTGCTGTAATTCATAACGATTATAAGATCCCTATAAAGGAAATGCAGAAGGGTGAGGATGTTGTTGTATCTGTAAGACCTGAGCAGCTGGTTATTTCAGATAAGGGGATACCCGGTAATATAATCCTATCCACCTTTTTAGGAGATTTCACAGAGTATGAAGTGAGTCTAGATAACGGACAAACCATTCAGATAAATGAATATACAAAGGATTCTAAGATAATTCATCCCGATGGAAGCAGAGTTTATTGTGAAATCAATATTGAAGCAGTTAATCTTTATGATAGCACCGGCGGGGAGGTGCTCTAATGTTTAGAAAGTATTTTAAGCTGGATTTCTGGTTCTGGGTAAAAGCTGTTGTACTGATTTTAATGTTAGCCTTTCTTATATATCCTTTTGCAACCTTGATTACCAGGAGTTTTTTCTCTAAAAAAGAAGAGGGGTTAACCCTAGTAAATTATATAAGGTTCTTTAGTAAAAAGTATTATTATTCAGCTCTTGGAAGGAGCTTATTTGTATCTGTTGTAGCAATGATAACTACTCTGATAATAGGTGTCCCCATGGCCTATATAATGTCGAGGTTCAATATATATGGGAAAAAATATGTGCACATATTGATAATAATGAGCCTTATGAGTCCTCCATTTATTGGTGCCTATAGCTGGATAATGCTTTTTGGAAGAGCTGGGTTAGTAACGAAGTTCTTTGAAAATAACTTCGATGTTATTCTCCCCAGTATTTATGGAAAGCTAGGGATTATTTTAGTGTTTACCTTTAAGCTCTTCCCTTATGTGTATCTGTATACTCAGGGAGCTATAGGAAGCATTGACTCTAGCCTTGAGGAGGCTGCAGAAAATCTAGGAAGCAATAAATTTAGACGATTGCTTACTATAACACTTCCTGTAATTTTACCTTCTATCGCAGCAGGAGCAATAATGGTATTTATGACGAGCCTTGCAGACTTCGGTACACCAATGCTTATAGGGGAAGGCTATATGGTATTACCTGTTCTTGTATACAATGAGTATATGAGTGAGCTAGGAGGTAATGCTCATCTAGCCAGTGCCTTATCCGTTATAGTTGTGCTCTGCTCCCTGTCAGTACTGCTGCTGCAGAAGTATTATGTATCTAGAAAGAATTATGTTATGACCGCAATGAGACCTCCTGCAGAGATTAAGCTAAAGGGTGGGAAAAGATTTTTACTATCTCTTCCTGTATATATAGTGGCTTTTATTGGAGTTTTACCTCAGATTGTGGTAATAGTATCCAGCTTTATGAAAACTGATTTCACCGGTTTTGTTGGTGGATTTAGCCTTGATAATTATGAAACTATCATAAGAAGACTAGGTACAAATATAAAGAATACTTTTATGTTTTCCACTGTGGCTATTATCATTATCATAGTTTTGGGGCTTTTAATTTCCTATATCATCGTAAGAAAGAGAGGTATTGTTGCTCAAATCATGGATCTTTTAATAATGTTCCCTTATGTTATTCCCGGGGCTGTTTTAGGTATAAGCTTAATCGTTGCCTTTAATAAAAGACCTATGCTCTTAACGGGAACAGCTGTTATCATGATTATAGCTTTTGTGGTTAGAAAGCTACCTTACACCGTTAGGTCTGGTAGTGCCTTTCTGCAGCAGATGGATAAAAGTGTAGAGGAAGCATCAATAAATTTAGGGGTATCACCCATGAAGACTTTCTTCAAGGTAACCTCAAGACTGATGCTTCCAGGAATTTTATCCGGGGCTATATTAAGCTGGATTACCTGCATTAATGAGCTTTCTTCCAGTATTATGCTTTATGGAGGAAGAACAAGCACTATATCAGTAGCCATATATACAGAGGTAGTTAGAAATAGCTACGGAACCGCAGCGGCTCTGGCCACAATTCTCACAGTGAGCACGGTAATTTCACTACTAATATTTTTAAGGTTGAGTAAAGGCAAGGTATCAATAGTATAAAGGAGGAGTTAGATGATAAAAAATATAGTCTTTGATATGGGTAATGTGCTTATATCCTATGATCCGTTTAAATATACTTCATTATTTGCTGATAATGAAGAGGATGGTGAGCTTCTATACAGGGAGATATTTAAATCTGTAGAGTGGATAAAGCTTGATAGAGGAATAATAACCATAGAGGAAGCTATAAGCTCTATTAATACCAGGCTTCCTGAAAGACTTCATGATAAGGTAAAGGAGCTTTTTGACAACTGGCACAGGGAGCTTCCTTCACATGATGAAATAGAGGATTTAGTTATTAGATTAAAAAATAATGGTTATAAAATATATCTATTATCCAACACCAGCATAGCTTACCATCAGTTTAAGGCTAATATCTCAGCTATTCAGCATTTTGACGGAGAATTTATATCGGCAGAGTATAATATGCTTAAGCCAGAATTAAGGATATACGAAACCTTTTATGATACCTTTAGTCTTAAGCCGGAGGAATGTCTGTTTATAGATGACAATAGTGCTAACATTGAGGCTGCTGAGCTTACAGGAATGAAAGGAATAGTATACCATGGCGATGTGGTAGCCTTAGAGAATACTATGAGTAATTACGGTATTAGATTATAAAATAATATAGCTGATAACTTTTACTTTAAGGGTTAATTATTGGTCTTGAGGACTCTGATAATTAGCCCATTTATTTTTTATAAGTAATGCCAAATCATAAGCTTTAGAATTTATAAATATAGAAAATAATATAAAATTTGAAAGAAAAAACTATAAATGATACAATTAACTAATAATAAAATCAAGGAGCTTTTATGAGAAAAATAGTACTTGTGTTTATTCAGATATTTATACTGATATTTACTGCAGGCTGTGAAGCTTATGATTATTCAGAGCTTCGGAGGGAAGCGACTTTAGTTGTATATACCCCTCTAGATAAAAGTATATATGGTCCGATAATAAAGGAATATGAGAAACGAATGAATATTAATGTAGAGGTTCATGAAAAGACCCAGGAAGAGCTATCTATAATGGCAAAAGAGGATAAAGCTTTTTCCTGTGATTTTATTTTAGGGGTTACGGAAGGTTTCCTTAAGGATAATGAGGAAGATTTCCAAGCTGTTGAGTATTTTTCTTATTATTCTATGGTTATCTTTTATAATACGGAGGTTGTTTCCTATAAAGAGGCACCAGTGAGCTTTGATAGTCTGATTCACGGACAGTGGAAGGATAAAATTGCCTTTTTAGATCCTAAAGCATCTGCAATTTATAGTGAGGTGATTACCTTTGGTGAAAGCATCTCTAAAGTAAAGGATTACATAGGGGATATCAAAGTAAATATTGAGAATAAATACCTTTCATCTATTGATGAAATCTCTCAAGAGGTTGCACTAGGGGATTATTATATTGGGGTAGTAACTCAGGATAAAGCCAATGAATTAATAATGGCGGAGGAGAATATAGCCTATATTTCTTCCGCTGGAAGTAGCTGTACCATATATGATCTTGCTGTAATTCCTAAGGATACAAAAAGTCTCCAGGCTGCTAAGAGGTTTATGAACTTTATTCTCAGCGAGGATGTGCAGGAATTTATGGGAAATTATTTGTACTGTAAGCCTGCAGATAAAAGCTTCGGAGGAGATAGAAATGAATAAGCTATTTAATTCCTTATCCTTTAAGAAGCAGATATTCTATGGACTTATTTTAGTAGCAATTATTCCTTTAATATTTTCTAGTGTTTTAATAACAAATGTATATAAACTGGCTTTAAATAATAGGATGAAGGCAGAAGGAGATAGACAAGCTGAAGAAATTACCATGAGGCTACAGGAATTTATTGAAGGCTCTATTAAGATCTGTGATATTTTGTGTGAGGATGATATTACAGCTAAGGCTTTAATCAGAAGAACCTATTCGGAATATCAGCAGGTGCTTTATACTACTCTTTATGAGGAAAGTAATTCCTTTATGATAACTCCAAGCTTTGGAATATATGATGCTGGTGGTCAGCTTTATTATAGTAATGATATTAATGTAGCAGAGGATAGGCTGCCTGTTAACTGGGGTCTTCTTAGGGAAAGTCATGTTAATTCAGATTCATATTACACCATATCTTCATCAGAGCCTTATATTGCTGAGGGGGTAGTTCTTCAGAGTGCTTATAGGGTAAGAAACTCTAATGGTATACTCCTTGGATATATTGTAATGGGATTTACTGAGGAAAACTTAAGGCATATATTCTCAGATATATTTCCTTCAGGAGATGCAGTTCTTATCACCGATTCCTTTAATAATTTAATTTATTCCTCTGATAAAAGATTTGGCCAGCCTTCTATAGATGCACTGATTAGTGGAAAGGCACCAGAAAATCATAGGTATTCTTGGGAGAAGGAAGAAAAAAGTGGTTTTTATGTAGTGATTCAGAAGGAGGTGGATGATTACATAGGAACTATTGAAATAGTGAAAAGCATAACTATAGTACTATCTGTAACCAGCTTATTATTATGTATAGTTATTTCTATGAAGCTTACAAAAGAGCTATGGCAGCCTATAAATCAGTTAAATGAAGCTATGAATAAGGTAAGGGGCGGAGATTTAGAGGTAAAGCTTATAACTGCTAAAACCAACGAGCTAGGAAATGTGATTAATAATTTTAATTCTATGACTGAGGAATTGAGAATCCACATGGATAATAAGCTGGAAAAACAGAAGGAGCTAAACAGTATTCAGCTAAGACTTCTACAAAGCCAGCTAAATCCTCATTTTTTATATAATACCCTTGACAGCATAAAATGGGGAGCAAAGATAAACCATTTGGATAACCTGGCAGAAATGATTGATAATCTAGGGATTATACTAAGAAAGAGTATTATAAGTGATGAGTTTATCTCTTTAAAAAAGGAAATGGAGATAGTAGAGAGCTATCTAGAGATTCAGAGGCTGAGGACGAGCAGATGGTTTACATATGAAATTGAGCTTCCAGAGGTCTTAAGTAGCTACCTTGTTCCTAAACTGATTCTTCAGCCAATTGTGGAGAATGCTATTATCCATGGGATTGGAGATATGGAGGAGGGAACTATTAGTATATATGCTGAGAAGCTTGGTGGTGATTTATCTATTTCTGTAACAGACAATGGAAAAGGAATGGACAAAGATACTTTGCTGTGGTTTTCAGAGGGGGATTTTAAGCAAAAGGAAGGGCACTTTGGACTTTATAATGTCAATAAAATTATCAAGCTACATTTTGGAAATAGCTATGGTATTTCAGTTTCAATAGAAGAAGGTATAGGTACAACTATATCTGTTCTACTGCCGATTAAGGAGGAAGATGCGCAGTGAAGAAAGTTATGATTATTGAGGATGAAAGACTAGTGAGGCATGGGGTTATTAAAACCATTGATTGGGAAGAACTGGGGTGTACAATAATTGGGGAAGCTGAGGATGGTGAGCAGGGACTTGACCTTATAAGAGAGCTGAGCCCTGACCTAATCATTACGGATATTAAGATGCCTAAGCTGGATGGTGTTTCTATGCTGAAAAAGCTTAGAGAGGAGGCTATTGATACTCCTGTGATACTTTTGTCTGCTTATAATGACTTTAAATATGCTCAGGCAGCATTGAGGCTAAAAGCATCAGACTATATACTGAAGCCAGTTAAGGAAGAGGAGCTTAAGGAGGCTATAAGAAAGCTGTTCCATCAGGAGGAGACTGCTGAGCTTGTTAATCCTCCAGGCTTGGATTTTTACCCTAATAAGAATATATCCAATAAGTATGTACTTCAGGCGATAAAATATATAAAGTTCCACTACAAAGAAGATATATCTATAAGTACCGTTGCAGCTTTTTTAGAAATCAGTGATGGTCATCTAAGCCGTGCCTTTAAGAAGGAAACCTCTTATACCTTTACAAGCTATCTCACCTATTATCGTATACAGATGGCATGCATACTCCTGAAGGATTGTAGGGTAAAGGTATATGAAATAGCAGCCAAGGTTGGTTATTCTGATACTGCTTATTTTAGTACTTTGTTCAAGAAGTTAATGGGAGTATCTCCTTCGGAGTATAACCTAATCACAAATAAACACGAATGATTTTCTCAGTCTATGGTGCCATCCACCTGACGGAATACGACATATATATTTAAAAGACTCCTTAAAGAATACCTTTCCAAAAAAGTCTATTTAAGTTAGAATAAGGCTATTAACTATAGGAGGTAGTCACGATGTTAAAGAAAAAGTATGATGTTGTAGTAATTGGAGGAGGAGTTTCAGGATGTATAGCAGCAATAGCCTCAGCTAGGGCTGGAGCTTCTACCTTAGTAGTGGAGAGATATGGTTTTCTAGGTGGAATGCTTACGGCTGCAGGGGTTGGTCCTATGATGACCTTTCATGCAGGAGATAAGCAGGTAGTAAGGGGGATTCCTGATGAGCTTATAGAGACTCTTAAGGAAATGGGTGCAAGCCCTGGACATATTACTGATACCATAGGTTATGCCTCCTCTCTTACCCCCTTTGATACAGAGGCAATGAAGTATGTAATTGAGCATAAGCATATAGAGGCTGGTGGAGAAATGCTTTATCACAGCATATTCACTGGCTGTACTGTTATAGATAATAAGCTAAAATCTGTACAATTGTGGACAAAGGCAGGATTTATGGATATAGAAGCAGATGTCTTTGTAGATGCTACAGGAGATGGAGATGTTTCCGTAAGGGCTGGAGTTCCTTATGAGTATGGAAGAAAGCTTGACGGCTTAGCTCAGCCTATGACCATGAAGGCAAGGATTGGTAATGTTGATCTTTCTAAGGTTAAGGAATATATGAAGAATAACCCTGAAGAATTTCTGGCATTAGATTGGGAGACAATACAGAAAACACCTAGACTTTCTGTTTCAGGCTTTTACAGCAAGCTAAATGAAGCAAAGCAAAACGGAGATTTTACCTATCCTAGAGATAAGGTGCTATTCTTCCAGAATAATAATCCCAATGAAGTTATTCTAAATATGACAAGGATTCTTAAGCTCAATGCAACAGACAGCTATGACCTTACCTTAGGAGAAATAGAGGGAAGAAAACAAGTAAAGGAATCAGTGGCTTTCTTAAGAAAGTACATTCCAGGCTTTGAAGAATGCTATCTTGTATCCACCGGTCCGCAAATTGGAATAAGGGAAACAAGAAGAATCAAAGGAGTATACACTCTAACAGCAGAGGAAATGATGAAAAATGTGATGTTCCCAGATGCCATAGCCATGGGAGGCTATCCTTTTGATATCCATTCCCCAGATGGTGCCTCTAATGATGATAAGTTCCTAAAGCCAGGTACATATTATTCAATACCTTATAGAATTATGGTTAATAATGAGGTGGAAAATCTTATTACCACTGGTAGATGTGTAAGTGCTGAGCATGAGGCTGCTAGCTCTTTAAGGGTAAGTCCAATAGCAATGGCCTTAGGACATGCTGCTGGAGTAGCTGCTGCTGTAACAGCAAAAGAAAAGAAGGCTGCAAAGGATATCTCCATGGAGGAGGTAAGACGTATTTTATTAGAGCAGGGTGCTTTCTTAACTCCCATGGTTGAAGATAAATAATAAATATAAATAGCAAGCTAAAATGATATAAAAAAAGAGAGCCGCGACTTAAACTCCATCTGGAGAAATAGCCGTGGCTTTTTTCCTTATTTTCTATTTCATCTTCTTTTCAAAGCGCAGAAAATAATCTCCACCTGGAATTTCTTCATTCTGAGCCTCCATTGAAGTATGATTTGGCATTGGATGGTGTGGATTGAAAAACTCTACAATGTGAAATCCGCATTTATTCACATAGAAATGAATGTTTCTTTTTTCAAAGTAGGGTGTATGTGTTATCCAGACTTCTGTTTCTGGGTGAAGCTCCTCGATTGCCTTCCATGCAGCAACACCCACACCCTTGCTATGACAGTCTACATTCACGAAGAGCAATAGAAGCTCGTTTCTATTGGTATCAGGATGTACTGCAATCACAGCACCACCAACTACTTCGCCATTCTGAATAATGTTATAGCTTTCTGCACCCTTGGCTTCAAAGGATTGGATTATATCCTCTCGAGGGATGACCTCAGTTCCATCATCTCCAAATTCTTCTACTACTGCTTTTTTGAAGGCAGCTTGAATGTTAAGGATGAAGGCCTCCTTTTCACTTTCCTGCAATGGGGCTAGAGTAATTTTTGTTTCCTTTTTCATAAAAACCTCCTGTAAAAATAAAAATGCCCGACTACTACTTAGAAAGTAATAACCGAGCTCACTCGACATCTTTTCTGACAGGCGGCCTGCAAGCATTATACTTACGATCCCCTACACTACGGTGTACTGTCCTCCGATGACATTCTTTAATTTACAGGATAAATTTTAAATGAGATTTGTAATTTTGTCAATAATTAAATATTTAGAAAATAATGTTGACTGACCTTTACAAGAAATGGTATGCTTAGATTAACTTATTTCGGAGTTCGAAATAAGTCCTATAAACTTAATGAAGAAGTGTGATATTTATGAAAAAAACAACCCTTAAGGATATGAAAAAGAAAAATCTTCAGCTGGTTCTTAAGTGTATAGCTGAGGGAAATGGATTGTCCAGAACTGAGCTAGCGGAGGCTAGTGGATTAAGTGTAAGTACCATATCTACCCTCATCAGCGAGCTTTTGGAGGAAGGGATTATTTCTGAGATAGGTGAGGCTGCTTCCACGGGAGGAAGAAAACGAATACAGATTGCCTTTTCAGGAAGCTATGGCCTGATTGCTGTCTTTCATATCAAAAAGGATGGGGTATTTTTAAGAGCCTTTGATATGACTGTTAATGAAATCAGCAATATTAAGCTAGAGGATAAGCCACTTTATAGCAATGATTTACTCACTGTCATGGCCGAAGCTGTTAACGATTTCTTCTGTAAAGAGGATAAGTATTGCCATAGACTTGCAGGAGTTGGAATAGTTCTCCAGGATAACATGAATATAGATGATTTTGTTGTGACCTATTCTACGGGGGTATCCTCTGCAGCCATAACCCTAGAGGATGCAGTTAAGACTCAGTTCAAGGTGCCAGTAGTGATAGATTATTCCGCTGCCTATACCCTGACAGGTTTAAGCAGAGAAGAAGCACTTATGCAGGATGAAAATAAGCTGTTTCTGAGAATAGGAAAAACCATTCTTGCCAGTGTTGTAGTTAATCGTAAGCCTCTAGAGATTAATGGAGAGAAAATTATAGATTTAAGTCCATTATTCTTGCAGAAGGAAGAAAAGCCCTTAAGCTTCAGTAATAAGAATAATTCATCAGACAAGCACAACAATCCTAAGGAAGCAGCACTGATGAATAAGGTGGACATATACTCTAAGCAGGGAATTAAGCATTTAGCTCAGGTGTTAAAGCCAATATGTGTATTCTTTTCTATCAAATCCATCAGCTTTTCTGGTGAAGGGATAGGTAATAAAGAATTCTTAGAGGTCCTATCTAAAGCTTTTCAAAAGGAAAAAGCTCCTATGATAGTGCCTAAGCTTCAATATGAGGAAAGGCTAGACTCTGAGATTTATTATGATATAGCACTGAGACTGAGAAATAAAAAATTAAATTTAATCTAACAAGAGGAGGAAATATGACTAATTTTAAAGAGCAAATAATAAATAATAAATTTAGCCTAGTTGTTAGCTTGCCAGACAACAGAATTGACTTTGCAAGGGCTGCCATAGATGGGGGAGCACAGGCTATTAAGCTACATTTGAATCTTCTTCATAGAGCCAGTGGTAATAGCTTTGGTAATTTGGACAAGAACAAAGAATTTTTGAAAGAGCTGATAGATTTAGCAGGAGAGATACCAGTAGGAGTCGTTCCAGGAGCTCAGGATGCTTTTATTACAGAAGAGGAGCTTATAATACTTGAAGAAATGGGGATAGGATTTTTCTCCTCCTACATTCATCATCTACCACCATTTATGATGGATAGTAAAAGGCTTACAAAGATGGTTGCCATAGATAATAGCTATGATGCTGCTCTTATAAAAGCTATAAAGAGCTCTCCTATCGATGTGCTGGAAGGAAGCATAATTCCAGGAGAAAGCTATGGTACTCCCTTAAGCTATTCTGATCTATTAAGGTATGGCAGCCTAGCACTTGAATCGGGTAAGCCACTGCTGATACCTAGTCAGAAAAAGATAAAACCTAAAGAAGTTAAGTACCTCTATGACCATGGCTGCAAGGCTGTGATGATTGGTGCTGTAGTTACAGGAGGTGATGATGCAGAAAAGATTAAGAAAGCTACAGCAGAGTTTAGAAATGTCATAGAAGGGCTTTAATAAATATATAAAGAGGAAGGTGGAAGGGTAAATGTTACAAGGTGCACTTATTATCATATGTTTCTTAATTATAGCGGGTTTTATGATTACCAGAAAGATTCCAACACTTTTAGCGCTACCGTTATTAGCAGTAATAATTTGTATTATCGCAGGGGTTCCATTTATTGGGCAGGATGTTGAAGGAAATCAAGTAGGCTTCTTGCATACCGTTGTTGAAAGCGGTTCAGTGAGAATGGCATCAGCTTATATAGCTGTTATCTTTGGTGCTTGGCTTGGTCAGATAATGAACAAGACAGGTGTTACAGAAAATATTATAAAGATCTCTGCAGAGCTAGGAGGGGACAAGCCTCTTATAGTAACTCTAGTTATGGTAGCTGCAGTAGCTCTTTTATTTACTACCTTAAGCGGACTTGGTTCAGTAATAATGGTTGGAACTATAGTTCTTCCTATACTGATTTCTGTGGGACTACCTGCCATTAGCGCTGCCTGTATATTTTTGATGGCCTTTGCCATTGGGCTATGCTTTAACATGGCTAACTGGCAGACCTACTCAAGTATATTCGAGCTTTCAATAGCTAATATAAGGAGCTTTGAGATATATCTACTTGTAGCAACTGCGGTAGCAACCTTAGTCCTTATATTTGTAGAATTCAAGAAAAATGGAATAAAGTTTGCTTTTTCCGCTCCTGTAACAGAAGAGAAAAAGAACAATCAGTCCTTAAAGGGAGTAAGAGGAGTGCTAGCGATGGTAACTCCAGTAATTCCTATAGTTCTAGTAGCATTCTTAGAAATTCCTATAGTTCCAGCTTTTATAGCAGGTATATTATGGATATTATTATTCACCTCAAAGAGCTTCTCAAAGGCTATGAACCTCTTAACTCAAACCTGCTATAACGGTATCACCGATGCAGGTCCTGCAGTTATTCTAATGGTAGGAATAGGTATGCTGTACTTAGCAGTAACTAATCCTATGGTTAAAGAGGTTTTAAATCCATTCATGGTAGCTGTTACACCTAAGTCTGCAGTGGTTTATGTGATATTCTTCATAGCTTTAGCGCCGCTGGCACTCTATAGAGGACCTTTAAACCTATTTGGCTTAGGCTCAGGACTAGCTGCTCTTATGGCAGGGGTAGGAAGCTTAACACCACTGGCTGTTATGGCAGGCTTCCTAGCTGCTGAAAGAATCCAAGGTGTAGGTGACCCAACAAATACTCAAAATGTATGGACTGCAAACTTTGCAGAAGTAGATGTGAATACAATTACTAAAAAGCTTCTTCCATACTTATGGGTGGTTGCTGCAATAGGAGTTGTCTTAGGAGCTGTAAACTACTTCTAGAGAGAATTTATTTATATAACAAAGGAAAAAACTGTTGGTATCCAAGGCTTCTTGGATACCATCATATTATTTTATAGCGAGGAGAGAGGTACATGAAGGTAAGAATCGGAATAGACGTGGGAGGTACATTTACTGATGCCGTAGCTATTAATAATGATACCTATGAGCTAATTGCTACAGTAAAGGAGCCGACTACTCATAGAGCTAAAGAAGGAGTAGCAGCAGGAATAGTAAAGGTATTGAATAGAATAATGAAGGAAAATAATATAAAGGCTGAGGAGGTAATCTTCATAGCCCATGGTACCACCCAAGCTACCAATGCACTTTTAGAAGGAGACGTGGCTAAGGTAGGTATTGTTACTCTTGGAAAAGGTGTAGGTGGCATGAAGGCTAAGGGAGATACCACCATGGGGGACTTTGAGCTTTCTCCGGGAAAATATCTTCACTCTATTAATGAATATGTAAATATAGTGGAGGGGGAGGATATATCTGAAGGGGTAAAGCAGGGGGTAAAGGCTCTTATAGCAAATGGTGCTAAGAGCATCGTAGCTGCTGAGGCCTTTAGTGTAGATAATCCGGAAAATGAGGACAAGGTACTGGATATATGCTCTGAAGAAGGGATCCCCGGTACTGCCACTAAGGATATTTCAAAGCTCTATGGATTGAAGGTAAGAACTAGGACTGCTGTGGTAAATGCTAGTATTCTTCCTAAGATGCTGGACGCTGCTAATATGACTGAAGAAAGTATAAAAAAGGCTGATATCACAAGTCCTTTGATGGTTATGAGATGTGATGGAGGAGTAATGACCATCGATGAGGTTAGAAACAGACCGATATTAACTATTTTATCTGGACCTGCTGCAGGAGTTGCCGGTGCCTTGATGTATGAAAAGGTCACTGATGGTATTTTCTTCGAAGTAGGGGGAACCAGTACTGATATATCCTGTATAAAGGATGGAAAGGTAATGGTAAAATATGCTGAGGTAGGGGGTCATAAGACCTATCTAAACTCCCTGGATGTTAGAACTGTAGGTATCGGCGGAGGCAGCATGGTGCAGATTAAAAATGGAAAAGCTGTAGATGTAGGACCTAGAAGTGCTCATATAGCAGGACTGGACTATGAGGTTTATTCTTCTCCTGAGGATATAATAAATCCAAAGCTAGCTGTTATAAGCCCCATTGAATCGGATCCTGATTATGCCTATGTGGAATGTGAAAATGGAAAGAAGTTTACTCTCACCATGGCAGGAGCTGCAAATATCTGTGGCTATGTTAAGGAAGGGGATTATGCATACGGAAATAGAGAAGCGGCAATGAGAGCCTGGAAGCCTTTAGCTGATAATATGGGGATCACCGTAGAGGAAGCTGCTAAGAAGGTTTTAGATTATGCTGCCTTGAAGAATGGTAAGGTGGTTAAAGAATTAATCTCTGATTATAAGATGGATCCAAGAACTACTACCTTTATAGGTGGTGGAGGTGGTGCTTCTACCGTTGTACCTCATTTAGGGGAGAGCATGAATCACAAGTTTAAAATAGCTCAAAATGCACCAGTTATATCAACCATAGGTGTTGCCTTGGCAATGGTGAGAGATATGGTAGAGCGTACTGTTCTTAACCCTACAGAAGCTGATATCCTAAGCGTCCGAAGAGAAGCTGAGCTTCAAGCAGTAAAGAATGGAGCAGATCCTGCAACAATAGAAATTCAGGTGGAGGTTGACTCTCAGAGAAATCTTATAAGAGCCATTGCCGTTGGAGCCACTGAGCTAAGGAGCAAGGACCTTCTTAAGAAGAGGTTGACTGATGACGAGCTATTAGATATAGTAGCTTCTAATTTAAATGCTCCTAAGGAAAGTCTTTATATTGCAGCGACCAATGAAAGTATGAAGGCAGTAACCTATGAGAGAGTTGAGAAAAAGCTTTTCGGCTTAGTAAAAAAGAAAACTACTCCTGTTAATATAGTTGATGATGAAGGAATTATAAGGCTACAAAAGATCAATGGAATGGTGAGAGAAAGTAATAAAGCTGGCTGGAAGGGTACTCTTAATCATATATTAGAGGAGCTGACAGAATATAATGATGGTGGAGTTAACCTACCTAATGTATATGTAATATCCGGTAAGAGAATAATTGACCTAAGCGGACTTCAGAGCCCTGAGCAGCTGATATCTCTTGGAGATGTAGAGCTTAGCAGCTCTGGTGATAATGAAAAAATAATCTTAGTTGCAACAAAGCGCATAGATGGCTAGGAGGTTCCCATGGAAGGTTATAAATTTCCTTTTCCAGATAAAGCTCTAGCTTTAAAGGAGCTCAGCTACGACCCTTGCTATAAAAAAATAGATGAGCAAGCTATAGAGGCTATTACTGAAAGAGCCTGGAATACTGGGGAAGAGGCTGCAGAGGGGATATTTAAAAGGTTTAATGGAGAGAGTGATTTTTGGAAGATAATCGCTAAAAGTAAGCTACAATGCTTCAGAATAGATAAGGATTACGTCGTTGGTAATCAAAGATATTTCAGCGACTACCTCTCAGGGCAGGGAGTAATTAATCTCTACACAAAATCCGTTAGCCTCTGGGCTAAAGAAAATTCTCTCACTCAGGAAGAAGCAGAAAATCTTATATTGTCTCATGAATATTATCATTACTTAGAATGTAATGAAATAGGACTAACTTCAAAGCAATACCAGGTGCCTATGATATCTATAGGCAAGCTAAAGCTTGGACACACAGGAATTAGGGCATTGTCTGAGATAGGGGCTCATGCCTTTGCTAGGAAGTATTATGAGATGGTAAGGATGAATTTATGCGATACTATAATGAAATAAATAATTAATAGCTTTATTCCCAGAGATTATTAATAACTCTGGGAATTTTTATTAGTCTTTAAATTGGAGTTATTATTAATTTTATTCAATAAATGAGCCAAATACTATGCTTATAACGGATTACTGGATGTGTACTTTGCATTAGACAATAATTTAACGATAAACTATAATGATGTTAAATATGTAAATAAATGTATCGCTGATAAACTGCAGATTTATAAAAAGGAAATAGAATGGATGATGATAGTGTCTATGAAAAAAATCCTAGTGAAAGTTGATGATTATATAATTGAAGCTAATGAAGGGGAGAGTATTCTTGAAGCCGCATTGGAGGCGGGAATATATATTCCTCATCTTTGCTATCATCCTGATTTAAGTTCTCAGGGGGGCTGTAATCTCTGTGTAGTAGAAATTCAGGGCAAGGAAGGAAGATATAAGGCTTGCGAGACTAAAGCTGAAGAAGGGATGGTAATAAGGACAAAAACAGAAGGGCTTGACAAGCTTCGAATGGTGGCTTTAGAGCTGATGCTGGCAAGTCATCCTAAGGATTGCACTTCCTGTGATAAATATCTCAACTGCGAGTTACAGGCAATTATGCAGTATATGGGGGTTGCTCATTCAAGGATGAGAGAAATCTATAAAAATAATACTGATATATCTGTTTCTGACAATCTTATAAAAAAAGAAATGCAGCGCTGTATTCAGTGTGGAAGGTGCATTAGAGCCTGTAGAGAGCTGAGAGGAGTAGGAGTTCTTACTTTTAATAGTAGAGATGGAGAGACCTATGTAGGAACTGTAGAGGATAAACCACTCTTTGAAACGGATTGTAGATTATGTGGAGCCTGTGTAGAGGTTTGTCCTACAGGAGCTATACAGGATGTTAAGGGGATATTTCCTAAAAGCTCACCTAGAGCTATGGCCTTAATCCCTTGTAAAGACAAATGTCCAGCACACACAGATATACCTACCTATGTGAGATTGGTAAAAGAAGAGAAATACAGTGAAGCAGTGGCCGTAATAAGAGAGAAGCTTACATTTCCTCATTCTTTAGGTTACATATGTACTCATATCTGTGAATCAGGCTGTAAGAGAAGTTATGTTAATAGCCCCATAGCAATAAGAGAAATAAAAAAATTTGCTGTGGAAAATGATAAAAAAGAGAGCTGGAGAGAAGGTGCTTTTCATCATAGCTCCACGGGAAGAAGGGTAGCTGTTATAGGAGCAGGACCTTCGGGGATGACTTCTGCATACTATCTTGCAAAAAAAGGACATGAGGTAACTATTTTTGAAAGACAGCCTTTAGCAGGAGGGATGCTATCACATGGTATACCGAGGTACAGGCTTCCAAGAGAAATAGTTAATAAAGAAATCAGTACGATTCTAGCAGAGGGAATCACTTTAAAGACAGAAAGAAATATTAATTCTATAGAGGATATTAAAAAAGAAGGCTACGATGCCATACTTGTAGCTATAGGAGCACAGAAAGGAAAGAGACCAGCACCTTTTAATAGAAGCTTCTATAATGCCTATGATGCCGTTAATTTTTTAAGAGAAGAGGCTAAGGGAAGTAAGCCTTACCTGGGAGATACTGTTACAGTGTATGGAGGAGGCAATGTGGCCTTTGATTGTGCCAGGACTGCTAAGAGGCATGGAGCATCAATAGTTAGGGTACTTTGCCTGGAAGCAAGGGAGGATATGCTGGCAGATAAGGAAGAAATAGTTAGTGCTCTAGAAGAGGGGATTGAGATTTTAAATAGCAGATCTATTCGAGAGATAGAAGCAGAGGAGGGCAATATCAAAGCCTTAAAGGTTGTTTCTGTAACTAGTTTTAGTTTTGGATATAAAGGTCTTCAGATAGAGGCTGATGAAGCTTCTCTTAATTCATTAAATACTGACACAATGATTTTTGCTACAGGACAGGAGACTGATTTAGATGAGAGCTTCGGCTTGGAGCTCTATAGAGGTAGTTTTATAAAGGTAGATGAGAATATGGAAACTAGTGAATCAGGGATTTTTTCTACTGGTGATGTAGTATATGGAACAAAATCTGTGGTAGAAGCCATAGAATCAGGAAGGAAGGCAGCTAGGGCTATTGATAGATATCTTCAGGGGGATGGAGATATAGATGAAACACTCTATGATAGAGGAAAAAGCAATGGGAATATAGGAGTGATAAATGGGTTTTCCAGTCTTAACAGGATTGAGCCTTTTTGCTGCACGGAAGATAGTAAAAAGGAGTCAGTTAGATGTCTTCAATGTGATTTAAGACTAGACATTCAGAAGGTAAAATACTGGGTGGATCCTCACTACAAAAAAGTGAAGGAGGCTAATATATGATCTGTGAAAAGGAAAAGCTTATATTAAAGAATGATCAGATATTATCTATAGAAAAAGATGAAGGATGTCCTGTTGATGTCTCAAAAAGATTAATGGAAATAGCTATGAAGGAAGCCTGTGGTATTGATGTTTTTTGCAGGGAAGGAACTAGACAAGCCTATCAAATTATAAAGGATATTACTGAGGGAAGAGGGAGAAGTGGAGATGATGAATTGCTTTTAGAGCTTTTCACTATCATAAGTGAGCAGGCTGGTTGTGAGCTTACTAGAGCTTATGCTAGTAAATCCATTGAGTTCCTTAATAATAATCAGGAGGAATGGGATAAGCACATTAAAAGAAATAGGTGTACTACTCTTACCTGCAAGAGCTCCTTTACATTATATGTAGAGCCTAAATCCTGTACTGGATGTGGTCATTGCCTTGATATATGTCCTGAAAAAGCCATAACTGGAGGAAAGGAAATGATACATCTAATAGCTTCAGATATTTGCAGCAAATGTATGGCGTGTATAGGAGTATGTCCAGTAGGGGCAATTAATAAAGCTGGCATAGTAAAACCAAGGCTACCAGAAAGCCCTATTCCTGTAGGTACATTTATAGTGGAGAGTTCATCGGAGGAGGGGGAATCAAGAAGGAGACGTCGCCGAAGGGGTTAATAAAAATTTATTGGGGAGGGATATTATGAATAAAAAATTGATGGAAGCCGATGTGGTAGTTATTGGAGGAGGTGCATCTGGTATTACTGCAGCGGTAGCTGCAGCAGAAAAGGATTGTAGCGTTATCGTTCTTGAAAAGGGAAGCACCACAGGGGGAGCTGCTAATATGGGAATGGGTATTTTTGCAGTAGAATCCCATTATCAAAAAGCACAGCTGATAGATTTTACTAAGGAGGATGCTTTTAATCTTCTGATGAATTATACTCACTGGAGAGTTGATGCAAGACTTGTAAGAAAATATATAGAACAATCCAGTGACACTATAAATTGGATGGAAAGTATAGGAGTGGAATTTTTAGGCGCATATAAGTATTTTGAAAAGTCTACTCAAACCTGGCATGTAGTAAAAACTAAGGGTAGTAATGTACCTGCTGAAAGAGCTGCCTCTAATATGTTCCATGCCCTCACGGAAAGAGCTGAGGAGCTAGAAGTTGACATTGTGTATCATACTAAGGCTACAAAGCTTCTAGTGGAAGATGGACATGTTGCAGGAGTAGAATTTGTGGGAGAAGATGGAGAAAAAGGTCTCATAGAGTGTAATGCTGTTATAGTTGCTACCGGTGGTTTTGGAGATAATCCTAAAATGATTCAAGAATATCTTGGCTATCAATGGGGAAAGGATCTTCATTCCTTTAGAATTCCTGGAGTTGAAGGAGAAGGATTAAAGATGCTTTGGGAAGCTGGAGCACAGCGGACAGCACCAGTAATGGAGCTTACGTTCACGACACCAGGGGTTACAGATGTTTTCAAAACTCTTAGCGAAACCATGCGCCAGCCTAATTTAATGGTAAACCTAGATGGTAATAGATTTATCAATGAAGAGATTATGAATAATACGGTGTATACAGGAAATGCTATTTCTATTCAAAGAGAGAAAACAGCATTTACTCTCATTGATGATAGTATTATTGATACCTATAGAAGGACTGGCCTTGATTATGTTACAGTTCATCACAATATTAAGAACGTTGATAAATGGGACATGGAGTTAGAAAAATATTTTAAGGGGGAAAATATAGAGAGTTCAGGACTTAGTGATCTTCATAATGATATGCAGAAGACTCAAAGAAATATATTTGTAGCTGATTCTTTAGAAGAACTTTGTGAAAAAACAGGAATTAATATAGATAATTTGAAGAAAACCATAGAGGAATACAATGAGAGCTGTACATCAGAGGATAAATTCTTTTTTAAGAAGCATAAATATATGAAGCCTTTAAAAGGAAAGAAGTACTATGCTGCAAAACATTTCCCCGCAGGCTATGGAAGCCTTGGAGGAGTGAAAACTAATGATAAGCTAGAAGTTCTTGATTCAAGGGGGGTGAAGATTCCTGGGTTATATGCCTGTGGAACAGATGCCTGCAATATATATGGAGATAGCTACTGCTTCTTCATGCCTGGAAATACTATGAGCTTTGCTGTGAACAGTGGAAGAATGGCTGGATATAATGCCATAGAATATATGGACTCCGAAGAGTTTTTATAGAATCATTTAAAAGTTATGTTTATCTAAAATTTAGGAGGGAAAGAGATGTTTAAAAACAAGAAGTTCACTAGCTATTCATTGGTTTTTATGTTCCTAGGTGTACTTTATATGTTCTTTTTTTCAGGACTTCAGAATGATCATCTGAATATACTAACACCTTATCTTCAAGAGAATTATGGTTGGAGTGATTTAAAGATTACAAATCCTGTTACTGTGGCTGCAGTAGTAGTAATCGTTTTCTACCTGATAATTGGAACAGCCTTTGTAAAATACGGTGTTAAGAAGGTTTTAGTACCAAGTATAATTCTAATTGCTATAGGCTGTGGTGGTATAGCTATAGCTGGAGAAAATTATTCTATCTACTCTGTAAGTTTATTTATCGTTAGAACTATGGTTATACCTCTTCAAATGGGAGGCTTTATGCTGGCGGCTAATTGGTTTATTAAATATAGAGGAAGAGTATTAGGAGTTATTACTGTAGGTAGTCCTTTATTCTCAGTGGCAGGAATAGGAGTTCTTACTTCCATGGTTAGCAATATTGGAATGAAAAATTCTTACTTAACAATAGCAGGAATAATATTACTTGTTGGGATTCTAACAATGTTTTTTATTAAGGATACACCTGAGGAATTGGGACTTCATCCTGATGGTATGGATCATGCTCCATACTCAGAAGAAGATAGTAACAATGAAGATATATCATTAAAAAAGCTTTTAAGTGACTCTAGAGCATGGCAATTAATTATTTCTTATGGAATTTTACAATTCGTTATTACAGCAATGATGGCTTATATGGCTGTTAGATATATAAGCTTAAGTACTCCTGAAGATGTACCTAATCTATTTGTATCAAAGGCTTTATTATGGTTATCTATAGGAGCGGCTGGCGGAATACCTATGAGCTATGTTTTAGGTTGGATTGATGATAAGCTGGGATCCATTAAGGCCTCAATGGTTCTTAATATATTGTTCTTTCTTGCAGTAATCCCACTAGCTATAATGCCTGTAGGAGGAAGTACTCCATTGATGGCTCTATGGGCCTTTGGTGTAGCTTGCATGACAGGTGGAGTTCCAACGATGCATCCTTGCGTAACCTCTTATGTTTATGGTCGTAAGCTCTATATGTCTGCTAATAAGTGGATAATGACAATACAAGCAATACCTATGGCTTTTGCTCTTACTTTTATGGGCGCATTCAATAAAGCAGGGCAGCTTTCTACAGCATATTATATAATGATAGGAATGTTAGTAGTTTCTTTAATTACTATTATTACTATGAGAAATATACCTGATGCTAATGCAGCTGATAGAGACTATGGAAAGAGCGTATCAATGTAATTGGCAAAATACAACATTATTATCAAAAAATAAGAAGCTTATATAAATAGAAAATTAAAGTAATTAACAAAATAGGTGATTATAGGAAGCGGACAAGCATTAATTATGCTTGTTCGCTAATTTTCAAATGGAAATATTAAAGTAACATACTATCTTCCAGGAGGTTGTTTTCGTGGGATTGGAAAGAGAGGAAATAAAGGTAAAGGCTATATTTCAAATAGTTCAAGAGTACTTTTATGGAAAAATGTCTATAGAAGAGGCTAAATCTTTCATTTTTGGAGAAATGGCTTTTATTCGTCCTAAAGAATTTGCTGCTGTGAAGCTAGAGCTAAGAATATGGCTTGATAAAAATATATGGGATAAGGATTGTCTTTTGAGGCTATTTGAAGATTATCTTTCTCCTTCATATTCTTTTCTGGAGGAAGGGCATCCTTTGAAAATATATCAGGAGGAAAACAACAGAATTAGAGACTTCCTAGAAAAAGCAGATGAGCTACAAGAGAAAGAAGTAGCTTTAGAAGAATGGAAAGCTACCTTTAAACTTCTTGATAATTTTAATAAGCATTATAGAAGACAGCAGAAGAATTTTTATCCACTTCTTATACAATTGGAAATGAAAGAGGAGATAGAAAGAGTAAATGAGTTGGGAGATTGTATAATTAAAGAGATGAAGCTTAACTTAAATCTCTTATGTGAAGGAAATACTATAGAGTTTTTATATTATTTAAGAGAGCTACTTAATCGGATTACTAACTTTTTGACTTTTGAAGAAAGAGTATTGTTTTCTAAAGCTCTTAGTAAATTATCCAACTTAGATTTTCAGGAGCTAAGAAAAATAGACGATATTGAAGGATATATTCAGGGGTATATACCACTTCCCTATGGTGACAGGATGGATAAAGAACCTGTTAGAGAATATAAAAGAAATGAAGTATCCCGTGAGATATTAGATGGAAGAGATAATATAAAGAGTCTTTTTTACAAGTATCCAAAGCTTAAGAGAAGCTTTTATAGCATTCATGAGGATTTGATGGGGCTAAAGACTCCTATGGGGAGAGACCTGTTGAAAAATTCTACAATTGCTATGGTGGCAAAGAGTCTTGGATGGAAGGAAGAAGAGCTTATTAGAAAAATAAATCAACTTATTGAAAGTTATTAACATAAAAAGAAATAGAGAAAGATTAGTCAATATCATAGAGGAAAGAAAGGAGAAAATTGATTATGGATTTAATGTATCCAAAGCTTATGACGCCTATACGTGTTGGTAAGCATATTGTTAAAAATAGGATTATTGCTGCCCCTTGTACTTTGCATTCTGCTTCTAATGGTGAGCCCTATCCTAGCGAGGCTTCTATCAATTTTTTTGTTCAGAGAGCAAAAGCTGGAGCAGGAATAGTTGTTTGTGCGGGGGTAAAGCTTCTTCCAGTTACTGATGATGGAGAGCATGCTAGTTGGGATTTGTATAAGCATAACTCAAAACATAGAATAGCAGAGCTAGCAGAGCAAATTCATTTTTATGGAGCTAAGGCTTCTATGGAGCTTATAGGTATATTTGAAGAGGGATATGTTGCTAGTGAAGGAGGTCTTTTGATGGATGGAAGGACTCCTGGGAGGGAGATTCCTATAAGCGAAATGATGCGTTATAAAGAAGGATATATCCACTGTGCAGAAGAGCTTATGAATTTGGGTTTTGATGGAATTCTCCTTCATTTTGGACATAGTATCCCAATAGCTCAGTTTTTATCTCCTCTTACCAATAAACGTACTGATCAGTATGGCGGCACCTTTGAAAATCGAATGAGATATATAGTTGAAATATTGGAAGGAATAAGAGAAAAAGTTGGAGATAAGCTATTTATTGAAATTAGAATGTCAGCCAATGAATTTAAAGAAGGAGGCATAGATACTGAGGAAGGAATAAGAATTGCTGAAGTATTACAAAGGTACGCAGATATTGTACAAGCTAGCTGTGGTATGATTACCCCTGAAAATATGTGTAGAACTCATCCTTGTGACTTTCTTCCTCCAATGCCCAATGTACATTTGGCAGAGGACTTTAAGAAGTCAGGAAGAATAAACTCCTTTGTAACAGCCATAGGAGGTATTGGAAGCTTAGGAGATGCAGAAGAGATTATAGCTTCAGGGAAGGCTGACTTTGTAGCAATTTCTAGGGCTTTTATTGCAGATCCAGAACTTATACCAAAAGCAATGGAAGATAATGAAGAAGATATAGTCCCATGTATTAAATGTATGCGCTGTCATGATAGTACTGTATATGGTCATTTGTTTCAATGTTCTGTAAACCCAACTATAGGAATTGCTCATAAGTTAGATTCAATGATACCTTCAGTTAAAAAGGTGAAAAAGGTAGCGATAATAGGTGGGGGACCAGCAGGAATGAAGGCTGCACTAGTAGCTGCTTCAAGAGGCCATCTTGTTACATTATATGAAAAGTCTTCTACCTTAGGAGGAACATTAAGGTTTTCCAGTAGAGTTTCTTTTAAATATTCCTTGGCGAATTATAAGGATTATCTCATAAAGCAAATAGAGAAATCTAATGTAAATGTGCTTCTTAATACTAAGGCAGTTCCAGAGGAGATGGAAAGAGAAAACTATGATGTTATCATAGCAGCCATTGGTGCAGAACCATTTATTCCACCTATTGAGGGAATAGAGTATGGTTATCTTGCTACGGATATATATGGTGAAGAATTTAAGTTAGGGAAAAATGTGATTATTGTAGGTGGAGGCCAGGTTGGCTGTGAAACAGGACTACATTTATCTCGCAATGGAATTCAAGTAACAGTTCTAGAGATGAGAGATAGTCTTGCACCTGATGCATCGGCAACACATAGGGGAGACCTTATGGCTCAGCTTTCTTCCGAAAAGAATTTATCTACGATAACTGAGGCTAAATGTAAATCTATTCACCCTAATGGAGTAACCTATGAGAAGAACGGCAAGGTTCACTGTATAGAAGCAGATTCTATTGTTATAGCTGCTGGAATGGTGCCTAGAAGTAAGGAAGCAGATAATTTTATAGGAATAGCTCCTGTATATATTCCAATTGGAGACTGTGTAAAGGCTAGAACAGTAGAAATGGCCACAAGAGAAGGGTATTTTTCAGCAATTAATTTATAACACAGGATAGGAGAGGTTAATATTGAAGGGGAATAAGGTTAGATACAATTTTGGTAAACAAGGCACATTTATGATTGCCTATTCAGCGTTGCTTGTATACTTTATGACAGGACTTACTGTGGATGCACTTAATGTAATTGTGCCAGGATTTGCAGCACTAAAAGGATGGGATGCAGATCAGCTTTTATCCATAGCAACTCCAGCATCTATAATAGCGCTTATACTCACCTCCTTTTGGGGAGTAGCTATTAAGAAATTTGGATTGAAAAAGTCCACTACAATTGCACTCTTTGCTAGTGGAGTAAGTATATTTCTATTTGCTAAAAGTGCTAATATTTTGATGTATGGAATTATGGAAACCCTTATGATTACATTTATAAATTGTTTTTCTGTTATTGGCGGATATGCCATGATAGCTAACTGGTTTCCTAAAAAGAAGGGAATAGTTCTTGGGTTTACAACCATGGGAATGAATCTGGCTTCCGCAACAATACCAGGTCTTATTACCTTCTTTAGTAAAATAATCGATAAGAATGGGAATATAACTCATGCACTTATGGTGTTTGCCGTTATTTTTATACTAGTTGGAATTTTTAACACTATTTTTATAAAAGTAACACCAGAAGAAGCTGGATTATTGCCAGATAATGAGCCTTTAGTGGATAATATTGATGTTTCTAAAGAAAGTATTAAGGATAAAGCTAAAGGTTTCAGCTACTGGCAGGTTCTTAAAATGCCAAATATTTGGAAGATGGGTCTAGCCTATGGCTTTGCGGGGATGGGAACTGTAGGGATAATGTCTCAATTGATTCCTTATTTAGTTGGAAACAGAGGATTTAACCAATCACAAGCTATACTTACAATGTCAGTAGCAGCACTTATAGGGATTTTGGGTTCATATCTTTGGGGAGTGATTGATCAGAAGTGGGGAACAAAATTGGCATCACAATATTTTGGTATATGGTATGCATTAGGAATTGCTTTTCTTATAGCTCCTTTTGGAAAAGTTACTCTTTATATTGGAATATTTATAATAGGGATAGGTATAGGAGGAACAGGAAACTTTCCGCCTTCTATGACCACACTTTGCTATGGCAGAGCGTATTTTCCTATAGCTTTTAGTGTTGTTAATATGATTATGGGAGTTATTAGATCTGCTGCCTTTGTAGTTTTGGGAGTTGTTCGTGGAGCAACCAGTAGTACTGAGGCTGCTTATATAGTATTTTTAGTTCTTTCAATACTAAGTACAGTGACAATATCCTTCGTGAAAGATTGGAATCAAGAGACTGAAGAAGATAGCTATAGAGGTACAAGCCTTAACCCGTAAGGGCAATAAAACTAAGGTGTTAGAAAATGGTAAAATTTAAAATAGTACAAAACGCTATGATTTATAAAAAATCATAGCGTTTTTATATAAATTGAAAAAGGGGTTACATACACATAATGCTTCTTTCCACTAGGCTTTCTAGAAGCTTTTCACTTCTTATGATGAATGGCTCTGTATCTTCAAGCTCCATTTTTCCTTGACTTAGCAGTGCTAGGTCAAAAAGCTGATTTAGTATTATATTTGATACCTCTTGAGAAGATTTAAGGACAAAGCTTATTATTGGACTTTTTAAATTGACTACATAGGTGCTTCCAGCTTGCAGCTCTTTAGCTGAGTAGTTTTCTTTATTAATTATTCCATATATCTCAAGCATATCTGTCATTCTCCTGGATTTTTCATCATTTATAATCAAGGTAGTGATTGCTTTCTGCTCTAGGTTAGTAACTCTTAAGGTCATGTTCAAAAGACGGCTGCCTAGGGCATGATTAATTTTTTCGGTCATTATCTTAATGTTATTCTTATCCTCTTCGCCAATGAAGCCTTCAAAAAGAGAACCAATATTTGAATCAATTCTTATAAATTTTATATTAGGATGGACTAGCTCCTGTCGTCGCATAAGGGGCTGGTCTATCACATGGTCAAAAAGAAGGGCATTTAGTCCACATCTTTTGAAAATCTCTATATAGTGTGCCTGTTCCAGTGCATCGGAGGAGTAGTATACTGTGTCCTTATGGTTATTCTTTTCATCATTAATATACTCCTTAAGGGTTAGGTAGCTTCCGTTTATATCCTGAAAAATAACCTTTTGAGTCATTACTGAAGAAAATATTTTGTCTTGAAGTATTCCATATTTTACAAAGGCGTTAAGATGAGGCCATTGCATCTCATAGAATTCTCTTTCACTTACAAACATATCATTGACTGCAATGGTTACCTCCTGTGATAAGGATTCTTTTATTATCCCTAAGGCATTATTTTGAATTTCCCCCTCTCGCAAATTGGAACGAGATACCACTAGAGGTAGGTCATCACACTCTATTATTCCACTTTGAAGATTCACAAACTTTGGAATAAGCTCCTTTATATTTTCTCCTATGTATACACCACGGCTGTATACTTTAAAGCTACCATCTAATTCTTCTTTTCCATTTTTGGTATTCCTAAAGAAGATAATTCCACGAATACCTATATCAATGCTCTCAAATTTTATCCAGGATAGGGGGGCTTGTATATCATTAAAGAAATCCTTATAGAAGCTATTCATTTCTTCTTTATCAATAAGCTCTTTAGGCTTTCTCCAGATAGGATCAGGAAGGTTAATGAGAACATTATCAAACTCAGGTGCTTTGTAATATATCTTAACCTTAGAAAAAATGAAGTATTTCTTGATGATATCATATAATAAGGAAGGCTTTTTTATATATTCGCTATCCTTATTTATGTGAAGTATTATGTCTGTTCCCGGAGTAGTTTTTTCTCCTATAGCCATCTCGTAGCTCATATCAGAGTGGCAATCCCATCGTACAGGAGACTCGTTTTTTATATAGGATTTGGTTTCTATAGATACATGGTCAGAGACCATAAAGGAAGAATAGAAACCAACGCCAAAATGCCCGATAATAGAATCCTTTCCTGCACTATTATGCCTGTTTATAAAATCTGTAGCTCCAGAAAAGGCAACTTGATTAATATATTTGTTAACCTCTTCTGAGGTCATTCCTATACCATTGTCAGAGATGATAATTTTGTTTTTATCTGTATCTAATGTAACTGAGATGCTTCCTTCACTATCCATTGAAGTAGCTCCATTATGGCCTTTTAGAAGGTTTAGCTTTTGAATAGCGTCACAACTATTAGATATCAATTCTCTAAAAACTATATCCTGTTCTGTATACAACCATTTTTTTAATATAGCAAATATATTTTTACTTTCAACAGATAGTACACCACTACTTTTCATTTTACCATTCCACCTTTATATAAGTTTCACAAAAATTACAACCATATTTTACTTTCTTTATACAATTATAGCCAAATAATGGAGATATTAAAATAAAAATAAATCTTAAAGACTATGCATATTACGCATTTTACGTTGCAGTTATCTATTGATATGATTGATATTAGATACTGCAATAAAAGGGATAAATGTAAAAGTTATTCAGCTTATATTGGGGTTATTAAAACCTTATAGGAGGGGAAAAGATGTCAAATAGAGTGACAAATACAAATTATGTTAAATGGCCAACCTTCGAGGAAATTAAAGAGATGTTCAAAGAACATTTCATTATGGACAGACGTGAGGATGGAGTAGTAACTGTAAGAATGCACACTAATGGGGGACCACTGATTTGGTCCATGGAGCTTCACGATGCTATCGGGAAAATGTGGAGAATGCTTGGAACTGATAGAGAGACAGAAATGATTATATTCACAGGCACTGGAAACATATGGGTTACTGACTTTGAAGCGGCAAGCTGGGCTCCAGAAGGAGATGATGCTGGTGCAACAAGATATAATCATATGTTTGTTGATGGAAGAAGAATGATAATTACAATGATACAGGATACAGAGGTTCCTACTCTTGGAGTCCTTAGTGGTTCTGGTGGACACATAGAGTTAGCTTGTATGTGTGATTTCTGTATAGCTGCTGATGACATTACTGTTCTTGATCCTCATATGCTTCCAGGTACAAACAATGTACCTGGGGATGGAATACAGAGCTGCTTCATGGAACTAATGCCAACTAGACAAGCGGTTTGGTATCTAATGACAGGAGATAAAATGTCAGCAGAAGATCTGGTAAAGTTTGGATTAGTTTCAGAAATTGTTCCTAGAGAAAAGCTTATGGATAGAGCCTATGAAATTGCTGATATGATGATGGCACAAAACCGCATAGTTAGAAGACTTGCTACTCAAGTTGTTAGAAGACCTTGGAAAAAGAGAATTGTGGATGATCTTGATTGTGCTTTTGGAACCGAGATGTTTGGTATGTTCTGCGCTGATGAGCTTCACTCTAATATTATTTCTATGATAAAGCACCTAGGCTTAGAAGGTAAAATAGATCCACCTTTAAAGGCAAAAATAAGATAAAAATAGTTTTATGCTTTGCAATAATATGTGGGGAAGAATATGTCTCTCCACATATTTTGCTAGTAGAAAAGAAAAATAATGGAGGAAGTTATGAAGAAGATATTTACTATAAACTGTGGCTCCACCTCCACTAAGGTGGCATATTTTGAAGATGATAAAATGATATCCAAGGTTTCACTGGATATTACCGCTGAAGAGCTTAAAAAAATGCCTAAAACTTTAGACCAGCTAAACTTCAGAACAGAACAGGTAAAAAGATTTTTAGAAGATAATAATTTGTTTCCAGAGGATTTCAATATAATTGTTGCTAGGGCAGGAACAATTTCTGCGGTTCCTTATGATGGAGCTTATGAAGTAAATGAGCTTATGATTGCCTCTGTTACTTATGCACCAGAAGCACAGCATGCTTCCACATTATCGTGTCTAATTGCAAAGGAGATATCTAAGGGAACGAAGGTTCCGGTCATTGTCTATGATCCTACCTGTGTGGACTCTGCAGATTCTATAGCAAAAATAACTGGCATACCAGAGATTACCAATATGCCAGTGGCACATCTATTAAATACCAAGATGGCGGGAATTACCTACGGAAAATCTATAGGTAAGGAATATAAGGATTTAAATCTTATTATAGTACAGCTTGGAGGAGGGATCACCCTAGGTTTTCACGATCATGGGAGGATAGCTGATTGGGTATATGATGATGAAGGCCCTATGTCTCCACAACGTGCGGGAGTTATTCCTACTAGATATATGGCCAATTTCTGCTATAACAGCAAAATGACTCTACAGGAAATGAGGATGTATCTTTGTGGACAGAGTGGTTTAGTAGCATACTTTGGAACACAGGATGTACGAGAAGTAGAAAAGCTTATTGATCAGGGAGATGAGAAAGCAGAGATAGTTTTGAAAGCTATGGCTTACGGTGTGGCTAAGAGCATAGGTCAATTATCTGTTATAAGAGCAGGTAAGGTAGATCAGATAATACTTACTGGTGGAGTAGCATATAGTGAAAGGGTCACTTGTTGGATAAAGGAATTAGTAGAGTTCATTGCACCAGTTACTGTAATACCGGGAGAAAAGGAAATGGAGGCTTTAGCAGCAGGTGGTCTTAGGGTCTTACAGGGGGAAGAGATACATCCATATAATGTATATCCTAAAGGCTACAGCTCCATTGAGGAAATTATTAAAAATCCAAGCTTCCTGGCTTAATATAATACTAATTTTGGGAGGTAAATAAATGGCATTGGAAAGCAAAGTTATAATAACGGCGGCTCTTACTGGAGCTATGACACCAAAAAAGCTAAATCCCAGCATACCCGTTACACCAGAAGAGATAGCTGAGGACGCCTATAGATGTTGGAAAGCTGGAGCAGCAGTGGTTCATCTTCATATGAGAGATGAAAACGGTTCAGGAACCATGAATAAGGAGTTATTTAAGAAGACAGTAGAGCTTATCAGGGAGAAAAAAGATTGTGATGTTGTAATAAACTGTACAACCTCCGGAGACAATAAGGCTTCCTATGAAGAAAGAATGGCACATCTTCCTTATGTGATGCCAGAAATGGCTTCTTTTGATTCTGGATCCTTCAACTGGATGCCTTTTGGAATTTTCGATAATTCACCTCAATTTCTTGAGCCTTTAGCTATAAAGATGAAAGAGTTAGGAATCAAACCAGAACTAGAGATATTTGATTCAGGTTTTATGGGTATCGCTAAGTACTATTGTAAGAAAGAAATATTAGAGACTCCCTGCCACTACCAATTTGTTCTAGGTGTTTTGGGAGGTATGGAGGCTTCAGTAAAAAATCTTCAATATCTATGTGATATGCTTCCAGAGAATTCAACCTGGTCAGCTTTTGGAATAGGCAAGGATCACATGAAAATAATGTATGCCACCCTAGCCTTAGGAGGACATATAAGGGTAGGACTAGAGGATAATGTTTATTATTCTGCAGGGAAGCTAGCAACCAATGTACAGCTAGTGGAGAGAGCAAAAAGAGTAATTAGTGAATATGGAAAAGAAGTAGCAACCCCAGAGGAAGCTAGAGAAATATTAGGAATAAAGAAACTTGAGAGATAGGTTTCTAGAATTAGGAGGTCAGTTATGTATAGAAATTTTGAAGACTTAATAAAAAAGAGGCTTGACCTTAACGGATCACCTAAAAAACTTATTCTCGCAGGAGCTGAGGATGCTCATGCATTAGAGGCGGTTTTTATGGCCCAGGCTAAAGGATATATTTCGCCAGTTTTAGTAGGGGATAAGGATAAGATAGTTAAAATAATAGAAAATATTGGAGCTGAAGAGCAGCACTTTGATATATTTCATTGCGCAGAAAAGGATAACCCTGGAGAAATTGCAGTTAAGCTTATAAAAGAAAACCAAGGGGATTTTATAATGAAGGGGAGACTAGATACAAAGAGTTTATTAAAGCCTATCCTTCAGCGTGATAAGGGATTAAATAAAAATGGTTTCATTACTCATTTTGGTCTTATGGAGCTTAAAAACTACCACAAGCTTTTGGCTATGAGTGACTGTGCAGTGATACCCTATCCCTCTTTTAAGGATAAAGTGAGAATTCTGGAAATAGTTTTTGAAGCCTTAAAAAAACTTGGTTACTCTAAACCGGTGGCAGGCGCATTATGTGCTGCTGAAGCTATAAGTGATAAAATGCCAGAAACAATTGAAGCTAACAAGCTTCAGGAGCTATCGAATGAAGGATATTTTAAAGATGGTATAGTTGTTGGTCCAATATCCTTAGATCTTGCTTTAAGCAAGGAGTCAGCTATGGTAAAGGGGTATGAATCTCCCTATGCTGGTGATGTAGATATGCTGTTGGTTCCTCAGATGGTAACTGGGAATGTAATGAGTAAAATATGGAATTCTGATTCGGAAAATATATTAGCTGGTTGTGTGCTTGGAGCAGATGTTCCTATAGTATTGACCTCTAGAAGTGCAAGCACCGATGAAAAGCTACATTCTATAATCCTTTGCGCTTTATTGTGTTAATATAAAAGCTACCTTCCTAAAAGAATAGGAAGGTAGCAAATTATCTTTTATATTGGTATTCATGAGAGATGTTCTAAAAAATCCCATTCTCTGCTTTTTACAAGTGTATTCACAAGTTTTACAAAGCTTGCGATGATTTTTGAGCTTTCTGGTTTTTTGTAAAGCATTACTATTTGACTTTTTGCGGAAAATTCATCGAGAGGATAGTAGGTAATATTATCCTCATTACTTATAGCTGTAGTGAATGATGTTGGAACTATACTGTATCCAAGACCTAAGGAAGCCTGAAGTATAACAGATTCTGTTGTATTTACATATGTTGGCTTTATTGTTTCTCCACCAGCATAGTTCTGGAGCTCATGGAGTACTGATTTAATAAATGGAGGTTCCGAATAAGAAGGTAATATCAAGGGATAGCTTTTAATAATACTTGCAATAGCTTCCTTGGAAGATTCCTTAAATATTTCTGAAGAAACTACCAGAGAAAAATCATCTTCTGCTACAAAGCTGCAATTAATATTATCACTTGTAGGTATAGAAAAATCATAAGTGAAACCTATATCGTAAATATCGTATAGGATAGCGCTAGTGATTTCATTAAAATCATAGGATTCAATGATCAGTTGAATATCTGGATATTTTTCTTTGAAAAGATGAATAGGCTGATAAAGAAGTTTATTTAAGCTGTTAGGTATCACTATTCTAAGTACTCCTACAGTTCCTTTTTCAGCGGACTGGGTATTGTGGATAATCCTTTCCATGTGTTTTATGAAAAGGTCGCATTCCTTACTGAAAACATTACCTGCCTCTGTTAGTTCAAGCTTTTTGTTATCTCTTATAAAAAGAGTAACATTAAGCTCTTTCTCTAAAGCCATCATGTTACGACTTAAGGTGGATTGGCTTATATAGAAATGCTTTGCTGCCCTAGTTACATTTTTGTATTTAGCTATATATTGAAAGTATCTTAGGGTTTCAATATCCATAACAACACCCTTTCATAAATTCTAAATTAACAATATTAATGTATTTATTTTAACATATATACCATAATGTTGAAATGAATTTAATGATTAATTTGAAGCTTATTTATGAATAAAGTAAGTTTTTTGTTTAAGTTACTGTTTAATAAATTATAAGAGGAGTATAACTATGGAAAATTGTGTGATAGTCGCTTATGGGAGATCTCCTATGGGCAAAGCAAATAAAGGTACCCTAGCTAATGTACATCCTGTAGATTTTGCAGCAGAAGTGCTGAGGGGAGTGCTGGATAAAGTTCCAGAGTTAGATAAAGAAATTATAGATGACTTAATATTAGGTTGTGCCATACCAGAAGGAAGTATGGGGCTTAATCCAGCAAGAAATATACTGCTTCGAGCTGGTTTTTCAGAGAAGATTCCTGGACAGACAGTTAATAGGTTTTGCTCATCAGGAATCCAAGCTATGGCAATAGCAGCATCAATGATTTCTTCAGGACTACAGCAGGTAGTAGTTGCTGGGGGTGTTGAATCTATGAGTTCTCCTGTATTATCAGATAACAAGGAATTTCTTAATCCTTGGCTAAAGGAAAACACTGATGCTTATATATCAATGGGATTAACTGCTGAGAATATAGCAAGGAAATATGGAATAAATAGAGGGAGAATGGAGACTTTTGCAGTAGAAAGTAATGAAAAAGCAGCAAAGGCTGTGGAAAGTGGATGTTTTAAAGAAGAGATAATTCCTGTCACAGGAATTAGCAAGGAAGGAAAAAAAGTGATTTTTGCTGATGATGAGTGTTATAGAAAGGGAACTAATCTTGAGGTACTTTCTACTTTAAAGCCATGTTTTAAGGAAGATGGACTTGTTACAGCGGCTACCTCTTCTCAAAGAAGTGATGGGGCATCCTTCGTGGTAATGATGTCTGAAGCTATGGCACTTAATTTGGGAATAAAGCCACTAGGAAAATTCATATCCTTCGCTGTAGCTGGATTAGACCCTGCATATATGGGAATGGGCCCTGTTTATGCTGTGGAAAAGATTATGAAAAAAACTGGATTGAAGGTAGAAGACATGGATGTAATAGAACTCAATGAAGCCTTTGCATCTCAAGTATTGGCGTCTATGGATATTCTTAATCTTAATCCTAAGAAAGTGAATCCAAGAGGAGGAGCACTAGCATTAGGGCATCCACTAGGAGCTACCGGTGCAATTCTTACTTGTAAGGCTCTAAACTACCTTAAAGATACTAAGGGGAGATATGGTTTAATAACTATGTGTGTAGGTGGAGGTATGGGAGCAGCATGTATTTTAGAAAATTATATACTGCCTCACAGGGAGGAGAAAAAATAATGAATCAGATTATCGATAAAAGCCTTGCTAATAAAAGGATAATATCTATGGTAGCAGCAATGACAGTCTGTGTCATTGCTGGCTTTGGATATGCATGGAGTGTACTGCAGACTCCAATAGTAAAGACTTTAGGTTTATCTGAAATGGATGTATCCTTAACCTTTACTATCACCATAGTATTGTCTACCCTTGCACCATTAGTATTTGGTAAATGGATTAGTAAAAGAAGAACTAGACAGGTAATCTTATTAGGCGGTATGCTTATGGGATTTGGACTCTTCCTAACTGCTTATGTTAAATCAGCGTTTATGCTCTATATAACTTATGGTGTAATTGCTGGATTAGGTGTAGGTTTCGTGTACCCCTGCATTATGGCGTATGCTGTAAAGCTTTTTCCTGATAGTCAGGGTATCGCTTCAGGGCTTATGGCAGCAGCCTATGGTTCTGGAGCTGTAATTTGGGCACCAGTAGCAATAAAAATTATACAGAGCACTTCTTTGGGTGGAGCTTTCAAAATTCTTGGAGTAATTTTTATGCTTTTAATTGCATTCTTATCAATTTTTATTATGGATATACCAGAGAATTTAATGGGAGAAAAATTTCATGAGAATGAGGGATTAGAAGGAATAAAAGGGTCATATTCTGTGAGAAACTTAAGACGTGGTGAGATGGTTAGAACAGCTATGTTTTATGTAATGATAATAACCTTTACCTTTGGTACTACTTCAGGATTGATGATTATTGGACAGGCATCTCCAATTTTACAGCAATCTGTTGGACTTAATGAAACTAAAGCAGCTGTTTTTGTGGGGATATTTGCACTGTGTAATACTCTTGGAAGGTTTCTTTGGGGGATAATTTCCGATAGAATAGGGAAGTTTTCAGTAATGCTTTTATTATTTATTATAACTGCTTTTAGCATGGCTATGATTGCTATACTTGGTTCATCTCCAATAATAATTATTTTTATGGCATTAACAGCTGCTAGTTATGGCGGTTTTGCAACGATTATCACACCTCTTACAGCAGATGTTTTTGGTAGGAAGTATGTGACAGAGAATTATGGTCTTATGTATATGGTATTTGGCTTAGCTAGTCTTATCGGTCCTAGGGTAGCGGTGTTTTTTAAGACATTAAATCAAGGTAGCTATATTAATGCATTTATTGTGGCTATGGCTATGAGCATTTTAGGATGTTTTTTTGCATTGTATATCAAGAAGGCTCAGGCTGCTAAAATTAAATGATTATAGAATTTATTTCTCGTTTTTTTGGATGGTTCTCAAAAACGAGAATTTTTTATATTTTAATTTTATATTATTACGGAATGTTACAATTATGAAAATGATAATCTATAAGAGATTTTGCAAAGGTCGCAGAGGAAGGCTTAAGCTGTTATTCAAGTCTTTAAATTAATCAAGGCCTTTGAATGATAGGTTTAAGATATGTAGAGCAAGAAATAAATAGAATGACTCCGGTTATATGTCTATATAACCGGAGTCATAATTATATTATGGCTTTATATTCTTCTGCCAGCATGGAAGCCTTCATGCACTGCTTGGATTATTTTTCTAGGAGAATTTACATCTCCCACAGGGATTATCTCTACACCAACAAGATTATTGCGTAGGTCGTCTAATATATCTCTGTCTGATTTAAGTCCTAAGGCAGTTACTACAGAGTCAGCTTCATACACTATATCAGTATCATTGGACTGACAGTAGACTTTATTAGCTGCTATTTCAGTGATTTTATGATTGACTCTAACATCTATGCCTAACTCTGCAAGCTTTGAGTCTAGTACCCATTTTGTGTAAATTGCTAGGTCAGGGGCTGCAGTAGGTAGCATATCTATCATAGTTACTTTTTTGCCTTCCTCAGCTAAAACCATAGCTACTTCGCAGCCTACAAGACCAGCGCCACAAACTATAACGCTATTTCCTGTTGTTACTTTGTTATCTAATACATCTAGTGCGTCTAAAGTATTATTAGAGGCTTTTATTGCTTTAGGCATGCTAGGATAAGCCCCTGTTGCTACAATTACAGTATCAAACTTATTAGCTTTTATTAATTCCTTGTCGGCACAAGTATTAAGCTCTATGGCAATATTGCTGTTTAATGCAGAGTTGATTAAATATTTCATATAATCTCTGTAATCTAGTTTAAAATCAGGTATTGTAACATAGTGGAGAGCTCCGCCTAGTTTGTTGTTTTTTTCGTATAAGGTAACATCATGCCCTCTTTCAGCAGCTGTAAGAGCAGCTTGTATACCTGCAGGACCTCCACCTATAACAGCAACCTTCTTCTTTGACTTTGTAGGAGCTACTGTTACGTACCCTTCATATTCCTTACCAGCCTCAGGATTTACGGCACAGGATATACCATTGTTTTTCATTACTTCCCCTAAGCATTCATTGCATCGGAGGCATCTACGTATTGATTCAGGCTTTCCTTGTCTAATTTTATTAGGATAATCAGGATCAGCAATATTTTGTCTTCCTATTGAAATAAAGTCAGCGTCGCCCTTGCTTAAAATATCCTCTCCCATTTCAGGTGTAATGCTACATACGGCAAGAACTGGTACTGAAACTACTTTTTTTACAGCAGCAGCTAAGGAAATTAAGGTTCCTCTAGGGGTGTAGTTTGGAGGTACCCACATAGAGGTTGCTACGCCTTTACTGAGATTCTTACCTTCTGGTGATTCTTGCCCTGACATAACAGCGTTATATTTATGTAAACGTGAATCCCAAGTACCAGCTGAAACGTGGATAGCATCTGCTCCAGCTTCTTCAGCCATTTTTGCAAATCTGCAGGCTTCTTCTAAGGTAATTCCATTTGGTACATCCTCATCGGCAGAGAGTCTATATATTAAAGGAAAGTTCTTCCCTGTATGCTTTTTAATAGATTTAATAGTCTCTAAAGCAAATCTGGCTCTATTTTCAAGGCTGCCGCCATACTCATCTGTTCTTTTGTTAGTGTAGGATGATAAAAATTGTAGAGGCATATAACCATGAGCTCCGTGAAGCTCTATGGCATCAAAGCCACAAATCTTAGCTCTGCCAGCAGCTTGGCCATATTTTTCTATTAGCTCTTTAATATCTTCTATTGTCATGGTTCTTGGATTTTCATTGGGGAGTTGCATAGTTCCAACTCCTGAAGGAGTTATAGGTCTTTCTCCCGTTACGCTTTCACTAGCAAAGCAGCCTCCGTGAGCTAATTGAAGACAAACCTTAGCTCCTCCTGAGTGAACTGCATGGGGAATTCTGCTTAAGCCAGGCATGAATTTTCCTTCAGTAGCTTCTATCTCCCCTTGAATAACTCTTCCTAGTGGGTCTGGACAACAAACTTCAGTAATGATTAAGCCTACGCCTCCGTTAGCACGTCTTGCATAATAATTAACAATTACATCTGACACTGTTCCATCAGCTGCAGCAAGATTTGTGCCCATTCCAGGCATAACCATACGATTTTTTAGCTCCATACTACCTATTTTTCCCGGTTGTAATAATTTTTTAAAGTTCATGAGTCAATCCTCCTAATAAACGTTGTTTAATTATTAACGATTTATGTTAAAAGATTAACATTAATGAAAATATATTACAATGACCACAAGAAAAATATACTCCTGTGATTTTGTTCAATTGAACAAAAGGGTTAAATACTATCTTACCTCATCAATCATAATAGATAGCTGTAAGTGTAGCCGTATTATTGGATCGTCGAAGTCATCATCAATGATTTCTCTAATTCGATTAAGTCTGTAGTTGATTGTATTTCTATGTATAAACATCCGTTCCGAAGCTTCTGTAGAGTTCTGATTACTTAGGAAAAAGTTCTTTAAAGTGAAGATATATTGTGTTTTTTGATTTGTATCTATTTCTTTTAATTTGACATAGGAGCGACTTAAGGTGAGAGTTCTTCCATTATTATTTTGATAGTCTGCTATTATGCTATAAGGAGCGATTTTATTATACAGAATCACAGGAGAAGGGTAGCTGTGAAAGCTTTTCATTAATGAACGTATTTTTTCAATTTCTTTATAGCACATGTGTATTCTTGTTATTTCATTTACCGAAAGGCTTATCATAGCTTTAAGTTTTCTACGGATAAGCTCCTTTTCAAAGCTAGGATTATTGAAAAAATACCAGTTTTTTTCATTATGATAGCCTAGTACAAAGTATATACCTTCATTAGTTATAGTGTAAGCTGCAGTACTGAATTTAGATGAGAAATATGTCTTTAGAGAGTCTGCAGTAGCACGGATATTATCTTCATGTAGCTCTGATTTAATAAAGGCAGCACAATAGAGAGGACTTATAGGTATTTTTAGAGCTTGTGATCTATGGTTTGCCATATCATTAGAAACCATATTGCCCTTTAGAAGGTCTGAGATGAATTCGTCCTTGAGCTGGCCGTTGGCTATAGAAATTATATCTCTTCGGCTGATTACCATGCTGATTACTTTTGCTAGGATTTGGAGCTTGTATAAATCTATCAAGGTTATTTTTTTCTTGATCTGTAATAAGGCTATGTAACCTTGAGTTTCATTATCTGTTTTTAGCTTGGCTACTACCCTTGTAGCACAGCTCTCGAAAGCTTCGTCTGGAACAAAAAGAGGTAGCTCTGATTTTTCTAGTTTATCCCAAAAGCTATCCACATCAGTCTTATCAACGTAATCAATTGGACAATAGCTGTTTTGGATTATAACCTTCCATATAGGATCCTGTATATCATAGTCTCTTGTAAATGCTAAAAGCTTATAACTATCATCAGTTATAATAAGGGGATTTCCTAAAAACTTAGAACCATATTCCTCTAATTCATCTAATGTGATATTTGAATAGACCAGGCTTAATAAGTTAAGATATTCCTTGCTCAGGGAAATGAAGTTAGCATCCTCTAAATGTTCTTCGGCTATAATATTTTCTTCTATACTCGTATGAGGGGTTGTCTCTTGTAAAGAACTCATAAATATTCACATCCTTAGAAGTTTTCATTACATATTTTAGCATTTATATTTGATGGTGTATATATATTGATTTATGCAAAGAACATTATAATATTAAGCTTTTTAACGGTGGATGAGAGCAGAATACTGAAGTTTTTGAGAAAGCTATAAATTATATAGGATTCTTATAAGGGAAAGCTTTTTTCACATATCATAATGGCTTTCACAACTGTTAATAAAATATAAATATTCAATTAAAATTATAAACAAAATATAGATGTTTTGTATGTTTTTTCGACTTATAGCCTTCATAATATTACAATATATTGACTTTTGTGAAAGCTTTCGGTATAAGTGTAATAGGTAAATAATTCTAAGGAAGGTATAATATATATGGTTAAGCGATTAGGAAACACTGCGATAGCAATAGCCTTGGGTATACTATTATCCGGTGCTGTAGCTAATGCTGAGGAAATTAAGACGATGACAACCACGGCTTCTCTTAATATCAGAAATGGAGCAGGAATCCAATATAATGTACTAGGCTCTTATAAGGAAAATACCAACGTAGAAGTAATTAGCATTGAAAATGGATGGGTGAGGGTTTCTTTTAATGGAAACGTTGCCTATTGCAGTGCTGATTATTTGGAGAATACTGCGACGAAGGAAGTCCAAGCAGAACCGGAGATTATGCTGGAGTCAACTACCTATGTTAATGTGAGAAGGGGACCAGACCTATCCCATGAAAAGCTTGGTATGCTGAGTCCTAGAGATAAGGTTAAGCTTATAGCTTCTGAAGGTGTATGGAATAAGGTTGAATATAATGGTCAGGAGGGCTATGTTAGCAATAGTTATGTAGTGTTAACTAATTCTGATGAAAGCAATAATAAATTTTATCATTATAGCAAGGAATTAAGCTTTACACTGGATGATTTTATTTCTGGACAGGCTGCTAAATTTAATTATTCATCAAAGGGTGGAGAAATAAATCAGGAGACATTAAACACCTACTTAAACCCTGATTTGATATTAGATAGAGGCAATCCCTATCAATTTTTAAGAATAAATAAATTTAGGGACAATATAAATACAGATAAGCTTAATGCTTATTTAAATTCACTGAAGCATGATACCTTCCATGGTAAGGGACAAGCCTTTATTGATGCAGCGAGAGAGTATAACATAGATACCTTATATTTAGTAGCCCATACGATATTAGAAACAGGCTATGGAAAATCTGAACTAGCTAGAGGTGTGGACTATGAACTTCCAGAGGGGAAGTCACAAGAAAAAAGTACTGTAAGGGTACATAACCTCTTTGGTATTGGAGCTTATGACCATGATCCTGTTGGAGAAGGCGCTGCTACTGCTTACGGAAATGGATGGACAAGCATTGAGCTGGCTATAAAGGGTGGTGCTAGGTGGATATCTGAAAATTATATTCATAGTACGAAACTCGGACAAAATCAGTATACCCTTTACATGATGAGGTGGAACACTAATAATTATATTAATCCCACAAGAAATGCTATATGGCATCAGTATGCTACGGATGTAGCCTGGACTGATTCTGTAGCTTCTTTAATGAAAGATTTGAGCTACATATATGAAAATGCAGTACTTGAACTGGAAATACCCGTGTTTCGTAAGAAATAGTTATATACAGATAAATAGAATATAAAAGTATAAAAAAAGACCCTGTAAAATAGAAGCAGTTACAAATGGTGTTTTCTACTATTTTGTAACTACCTATTTCATAGGGTCTTTTTACTGAAGCATCTAGTTTTCTAAAAAACTTTACCTTTATACAGGTACAGTTAGTATTGAATAAGAACTTTAAAGTAGAGTAAATTTGTAAAATATTATCAAAATATAAATAGGAAATAGAGTATATAATTTATTGATACAATACTACAAATTGTATTGTGATATTAAAGTTTGTTTATAATAAGTTTTACAAAATAACAAAAAATACATAAACATTAATAAAAGGACTCTTAATTTGATGATATATTAGAATATTACAAGATTATTTATCGAATGATAATATAATTTATCATAATATGTTGACTTTTCTGTAATTTTTAAGTATAAGTAAAGTATATAACTATTTTTAAAGGAAGGTTTATTGAACATGGTTAAGCGATTAGGAAACGTTACAGCTGCAGTAGCTTTAGGTTTGCTGTTGTCTGGTACTGCTGTAAATGCTGATGAGCTTAAAACTATGACCACTACAGCCAATCTTAATATCAGAAGTGGTGCAGGAAATCAATATAGTGTGCTTGGCTCCTATAGTAAAAATACCTCTGTCCAGGTAATCGCTATTGAAAATGGTTGGGCAAAGGTTTTATATAATGGAAAGACAGCTTATTGTAGTGCAAGCTACTTAAAGGTTACAAATACTACAAAGACCATGAAGACCAAAGCAAGTCTAAATGTAAGAACTGGACCGGGTACGAATTATGGGGTATTAGGCTCTCTAAAAAAAGGTGAAACTATTTCTGTAAAAAGTATAAGCAATGGCTGGGCTAAGGTATCCTTCAAGGGTAAGACTGGTTACTGCAGCAAAGAGTATCTTGAGGAGGTTTCAAGCTCTTCAAATTCATCAAGCAATTCATCTAGTACTAGTAATGATACTTCAACTACAATGATTTCCACGGCAAGTCTCAATGTTAGGAGTGGGGCAGGAACAAAATATAGCATTATAGGCAGCTATGCTAAGGGTGCTAAGGTTTCGGTTTCAAGCATTAAGGATGGATGGGCAAAGGTATCCTACAAAGGTAAAACAGGCTACTGTAGTACCGAGTATCTAAAAAAGACTTCGGATTCCTCAGGTTCATCAAATAATTCATCAAGTAATTCAACAGGCGGTTCTACAAATAGTTCCTCAGGGATCAGTAATAGCACATCAACCACGATGATTACCACTGCAAATCTCAATGTAAGGAGCGGGGCAGGAACAAAATATAGCGTTATAGGCAGCTATAGTAAGGGTGCTAAGGTTTCAGTGTTAAGCATTAATAAAGATTGGGCCAAGGTTTCCTATAATGGAAAGACTGGCTACTGTAGTGCTGAATATCTGAAGAAGGCTACTTCCGAGGCTGAAAAGGAAGAAAGCTATACAATGATGGAGGTTACCACTTATGTAAATGTAAGAAAAGGACCAGGGACCACCTACGAAAAGCTTGGTATGCTTAATCCCAAGGATAAGGTTAAGGTTTTAAGCATCGACAAAGAATGGGCTAAAATTTCATATAATAATAAAACAGCCTATGTTAGTACTGCATATTTAAAGGAAATTAACTCTAGTGATGAAGAGGAAATAACCTATAAGATTATGAAAAGCACTACACATCTTAATGTGAGAAGGGGAGCAAGCGTTACTGCCGATAGGATTGGTCTTTTATCTCCAGAGGAAGAGGTTAAGGTAATAGCTATAAGTAAGGATTGGGCAAAGATTCTATACAAAAATGAGATTGCATACTGCAGTAGTGAATATTTAGAAGAAATTCAGGAGCCTTCAACTAAGCCCTCGAAGCCAGAAACTCCAGAGGTGCCCGATACCCCATCAATTGAAGTGGTTAGTGACACAATTTCCGTTAGTGCTTCTCAGGTTAATGTAAGGAAAGGACCAGGGCAGGAGCATGAAATAATTGGCTCTGTATCACAGGGGCAGATCCTTAAAAGGACAGGAGTCCATGAAAGTGGATGGGTTAGAATTGAATATAATGGACAGCAGGGATATATAAGCGGCGATTATGTAATAGCAGTTAGCTATGATAGCAATAATACAATATATCATTATAATAAGGAGCATAGCTTTACTCTAAAGAGCTTCATGGAAACCCAGCTAGCTAAGTATAACTTTGCTTCCACTGGGGAAGCTATAAATTCAGATACCTTAAATAAATACATGAATACTGATTTGATTGTTAATAACGGTAATATCTATCAGTTTTTAAAGCTTAATAGGTTTAGGAATAATATAAATGTAGGTAAGCTTAACAGCTACTTAAGTTCATTAAGATATGATACTTTTTACAATCAAGGACAAGCCTTCATCGATGCTGCCAGGGAATATAATATAGATCCATTGTATTTGGTTGCTCATACTATACTAGAAACAGGCTATGGCAAATCTACCTTAGCTAGAGGAGTTGACTATGAGATTACTGTACCTACTGAAGATGGTCAGTCCACAGAGACAAAGGTAGTAAGAGTATATAACTTATTTGGTATTGGAGCCTATGATAGTGATCCTCTTGGAGGAGGAGCAGCTACTGCTTATGCAAATGGTTGGACAAGCATTGAGAAGGCGATAAAGGGTGGTGCCCAGTGGATAGCTAAAAACTATGTCCACAGCACAAGAGCTGGACAGCATCAATACACTGTGTACATGATGCGCTGGAACACTAATAACTACATAAGCCAATCAAGCAATGCTACATGGCATCAGTATGCTACGGATATATCCTGGGCTGATTCCATATCTAAATTAATGAAGCAGCTTAGTTATCTTTATGAAGGTGAGTCTCTTGAGCTAGAGATACCTATATTTCTTCAGCAATAGTTAATTTGGTATTATAATACCTATATTAATACCCTCCTACAAGGATAGATCTGTAGGAGGGTTGTTTTGCTTGTATATTTATTATTTTCTCATTTTCGGTTATAATTATATAGTAAAAATTTGTAAGTATGCCTTGCTACTGAGAATCCTAAATAATGGATATGTTTATCTATCACTATAAATTTCTTAGTGGTATAATTAATATGTTTGATAATTTTAAAATAATAGATAACTTTATGTTGTAATTAAACGTAAAATAAAGTGAAAATGACCGAAAGGTGGATACTTATGTCCTCGAGAACAAAGAAAAACAAAAAAAGTAAATATAATATTCTCTTCTTAATACTGCAGATAGTTATTAGTGTGATTTTTGGGTCCATGCTATTATACCTAGACATGCTTCCAGGTATTTATTTAGGAGCTATAATTGGAATTTTAGTAATACTTATTCTTATAAATTATCTGCTCTTAAGCTGGAAAAAGGGAAGGGCTATCAGCTATGGACTTTCTGTAATTATTTCCTTAGTGCTGATAGTTGGTGGCTATTACATCTTTAGAACCTCTGCAATGCTTGATAAGATTACCTCGGTGAATACAGAAATCAACAATATAAATGTGTATGTACGAGCTGATGATTCTGCAGAAGCTATCGAGGATGCGGTGTCCTATGATTTTGGAATATTAGAAGTTTTAGATAGGAAGCATACCGATGAAACCATTGATAAGATAAACAAAAAATTAGATACAAATATTTCTACCAAGAGCTATGAGGCTCCCACTGATTTAATTGATGAGCTGCTCAAGGGAAGCATAGATGCCATTATCCTCAATGAAGGTTATGTCGGCATGTTTGAAGGTATTGAGGGCTATGAAAATATTAAAGAAAAAATAAAATCTATATATATAAATACCTTTGAAACAGAAGTGGAAAATCAAGCTCCTGTGGATAAGGATGTGAGCTCTGATGGCTTTGTGGTATACCTCAGTGGTATAGATACCACTGGTCCTGTATCTACTAAGAGCCGTAGTGATGTAAATATTCTTATGGCTATTAATCCAACCACAAGGAAGATACTTCTTGTGAACACACCAAGAGATTACTATGTGCCTCTATCTATTTCTGGTGGAGTTAGGGATAAGCTTACCCATGCTGGTAACTATGGAATTAATGTCTCTATGGATACCTTAGAAATGCTTTATGGAGTAGATGTAGATTATTATGTAAGGCTTAACTTTACCAGCTTTGTTACGATAATAGATACCCTGGGAGGTGTAGATGTTTCTTCTGATTATAGCTTTAATGCAGGAGGATATTCCTTTGCAAAGGGCAATAATCATCTGAATGGACAAGCAGCCCTTGCCTTTGCCAGAGAAAGATATTCCTTCGGAGCAGGGGATAGACAGAGGGGAAAAAATCAGATGGCTGTAATTCAAGCAGTTATAAATAAAATGACCTCGCCAGCATTATTAAGCAATTATACAGCACTGCTGAGCGATATAAGCAGCAGTATTCAGACAAATATAAGCAATGATGAAATTTCTGACCTAGTAAAAATGCAGCTTTCTGACATGAGGGGCTGGGAGATATCCTCCACCAGTGTTGATGGTACAGGTTCTTCCAATTACACCTTCTCCATGCCAAGGCTCAAGGCATATGTGATGGTACCTAATGAAGCTTCTGTCAATGAGGCTGTGAATATGATTAAGGGAGTTTTACAGGGGGAAAATTAGTAAGGAGGCTTCTATGCTTACCATTGGATATATTGGAAACGGAAAAAGTACTAATAGATATCATTTGCCCTTTGTACTTCAAAGGGAAAATATAAGGGTAAAAACAATTTATCAAAGAAATCCTAACCATGAAAGCTGGGAGAGGATTGAAGGTGTGAACTATACCTCTGATTTAGAGGAGCTTTTAAAGGATGATGAAATTCAGCTGATTGTAGTCTGCACAAGGTTAGATAGTCATTATGATTATGCGAAGTTGGTGTTAGACCACAATAAGCATTGTTTAGTGGAAAAGCCCTTTGTGAGAACCTCAAAGGAAGCAAAGGAATTATTCGAAATAGCCAAGGATAAAGGGCTAGTCCTTCAGTCCTATCAAAACAGACGCTTTGACAGTGACTTTTTAACAGTTCAAAAGGTCATTGAGGAAGGTAAGCTGGGCGAACTCCTAGAGCTGGAAATGCATTTTGATTATTATCGTCCAGAATTACCGGAAGCTTCGACTAGTTTTGACAGAGACAACTCATTTTTATATGGACATGGTTGCCATACCCTAGATCAGGTGATAAGTTATTTCGGAAAACCAGATCACATCCATTATGATGTAAGACAGCTCTTAGGCTCAGGACGAATGAATGATTACTTTGATTTAGATTTATATTATGGAAAGCTGAAGATATCTGTAAAGTCCAGCTATTTTAGACTCAAGGAAAGGCCAAGCTTCATTGTATACGGAAAAAAGGGAGCCTTTGTGAAGGAAACAAAGGATCGTCAAGAAGAGCATTTAAAGCTCTTTTATATGCCTGATAATAAGGATTTTGGAGTGGATACCTTAAAGCATTATGGTGTGCTAACCTACATCGATGAGGAAGGGGTAATCTATGAAGAAAAGGTGAAGTCCGTGGATGGCGATTATGGAAGGGTATATGATGATTTGTATGAAGCTATTATAAATGGCAAGGAAAAGACTATTACCGATGAGCAGATACTGCTGCAGATGGAAATACTGGAAGCTGGGGTAAGGGGTTTGAGGTAATAGGATATATAGTTGTTTAAGAGTATTTTACCTGATGAATAAATTTAATTTTAAAATTTTAATAAATATTATAAGCTCATATTTTGTTATCAGTTTGAGCAACTGATAATAGGGTATGAGCTTTTTATATAATTATAAATATCTATGTTTAAACATACAGCATTTTAAGACATTATATTAAATTTTAAAGGGTATAAATCGATAATTTAGTAAAGTAAAGTGGTAAAATATATGAATAAGATAATATATTTAAATAGTCATTCTGTGCTTTCTATACATATATATAAATTAATTTTAATACTAGATATCACAAATCTTCATAACTATGTGAAATATTATGGTTTTGATGACAAAAAATTTAAATTATATAATTAATAACAAGGAGGATATGTATGAATGATAGTATGAGAGAATTACTTTCTTTATTAATCAGAAAAGAGAAGTTTTTTACTATAAAAGAGCTTTCGAGTCTATATTCTTTAAGTACAAGAACTATATATAATAGCTTGAATTCCATAGATAGCTTTCTAGAGGATATAAATATGAGACCTTTAGAAAGAGTAAAGGGTAAAGGGATTAGATACAAGCTAGAACTGGAAGAAAAGAAAACTCTTATGGACATACTTTTTAGCAAAAGCTACGCCTATTTATCTCCAGAGGAAAGAAGAAATCAAATAATTATTAAGCTTACAGAGTCTCATGGATATTTCCTTGTTGAAGATTTTGCTAATATGCTACAGGTTTCAAGAAATACAGTAATCAATGATATAAATATTGCAAAAGAGTGGGTTAGCAGCTATGGTGTTAAGATAAAAACCTATCCCTATAAAGGCATTACCCTTGAGGGGCAAGAGGAAAATATTAGAAGAGCGTTGTTTAAATTAATTTCTGAAACAGAGCTGAAGCTAGGGAGCTCCAATATGTTTTTATCTAGAATACTGGCTAATGAAGAAGCGATGGCTCTAGAAGAGTTTGTTTCAGTACTGGAAAAGAATTTGAATACAAATTTTTCTGATATATCCTACTTATCAATTATGCTTTCCTTCAGCATTGCAATAAAGAGAATTAGGATTGGCTCCTATGTGAACAGGAGTGAGGAAGCAGAAGCTATAGTAGAAACAAGAGAGTTTAAAATTTTACAAGGACTAAAGGAATATTTTATTGATACATTTTCTATTGAACTTCCTTATGAGGAGCTTATATATTTATCCCAGCAGATAACAGGAAGCAGTATTCAATCTTATGATAAAGTAAACAATATTTTTGAAAACTGGATACAGCTGCAGATAGTTTTAAGAAATTTTATTATTGCAGTTGAAATAGAACAGGGGATTGACATAAGTCTTGATAGAGAATTATTTTTAGGGATGCTTCAGCACTTAAGGTCTACCTTATACAGGCTTAATAATAATATGGTTTTAGAAAACCCAATTGAGAATCAGATTATAGAACAATTTTCTAAGCTACATAAAAGTGTAGTAAGAAATATAAGCATCATTGAGAAAAGCTTTTCGGTGCTGTTTACCTCCTCGGAAATATCCTTTTTAACAATGCATTTTGCAGCAGCTATAGAAAGAAGAAGGAAGCGGAGAAGAAAGGTGCCCAGGGTTGCAGTAGTATGTAGTTCTGGCATAAGCACTTCTCAGATACTCCTGGCACAGCTAAAGAGCAGATTTCAAATTAATGTTGTAGGAGCTTATTCTTCTAGAAATATAATAAAGGTAATCAATGAGGAAATAATTGATTTGATTATTACTACCATAGACTTACAGCACCATGGAGTAAACATAATTAAAGTAAATCCAATATTATCAGTGGAGGATATTAACAGGCTAAACATTGTTTTAGATAATATAGTAGCTCAGTTTAACATACATACCTTGATAAACATATTTAAGAAAAACGGAACAATAAATAACGAGATTAAGCTTAAAGAAGAGCTTATAAGATACCTGCAGCCTCAGGAGGTAGAAGCACAGAGGGTGGAGAAGCCTGAAAGGAGAATAGAACCTATGCTAATAGAAGTGCTGAATGAAGATTTAATCAGTGTAATGGAAGAGGTTGAAACAAGAGAAGAAGCAATAATCAAAAGTGGACAGCTTCTTTATAAAAATGGACTTATTGAGGAAAGATATATACAGGCTATGCTGGACAACCTAAAAGATAATGGTACCTATATTGTAATAGCACCAGGAATCGCAATGCCCCATGCTAGACCAGAGCTGGGAGCTAAGGATATAGGAATAAGTCTTATGACCTTGAAGAAGCCTGTGAAGTTTGGACATAAAAGCAATGATCCAGTAAGCCTTGTTATTGGCTTATGTGCTGTAGATCATCAAACTCATTTGCTAGCTTTATCTGAGCTTATGGGTATATTAGGAGACGAAGCGTCTATCGCTAGAATATTAAAGGCCACCTCATCTGAGGAAATAATGGAAATAATAAAGGAGGAAAGAGAAAATGGTTAAAATTGTTACAGTATGTGGGGCTGGAGTTGGAAGCAGTATGATGCTTAGAGTTTTTACTCAGCAGATATTAAAGGCGGAGGGTATTGATGCTGAGGTGGAGGCTTCAGATATAGGATCAGTAAATGCTGATAGCTATGATATAGTTATTACTACCTCTGATTTTGCCGATATACTTAGAAGCTCTAGTGCTAAGATAATCCGAATAGATAATATGATGGATAAGGCATATTTAAAGGAACAGCTATTGAAGTCTATAGAGTAAAATAGTTCTTTGTTATTATACATTTTTAGGGGGTAATTAAATGAATATTTTCATGTACATAATTAACAATGTCCTGAGCCAAGCTGTGTTTATTATTGGAGCTGTGGTAGTTATAGGCCTAGTAGCTCAGAAACAACCACTTTCTAAGGTAATACCCAGCGCTATAAAAACAATGATAGGCTTCTTAATGGTAAATACTGCAGGGCAGACCTTAGGAGTAGCTCTCCTACCGCTTCAGCCCATGCTTATAAAGGTTTTTAACTTAAAGCTTCAGGTACAGGGGATAGGGGAAGCTCAAGCTCAAAGTGTTTCTGAAATAGGTACAGAAATGGCATTAATATTTGCTTTGGGATTCTTCATTAATATACTTATAGCTAGGGTTACAAGGTTTAAGTATGTCCATTTATCTGCACATGTTTCATTCTTTTACGCAGGATTAATAGCAGCACTTCTTAAGTTTGGCACTGATTTATCCTTTATATCAATAGTAATAGTTGGCTCAATAATCCTCGGTGTTTATTTAACCTTTACTTGTGCATATATAGCCCCTCTGATGAAAAATATTAAAGGAGGAGAAGGCTTTACTTTAGGTCATTCCAGTTCTATAGGTATATTCCTAGCCGCTAAAATAGGTGGCCTAGTAGGAAATAAAGACAATGACCTAGAAAAAATAAAGATACCAAAAAGCTTGAATTTCTTAAGAGAAATGACCATTGCTTTAACTATAGTTATGACATTAATGTTTTTAATAATATCACTTATCGCAGGGCCTTCCTGGGTTGCTGCAGAGGTGAGCAATGGTAAGGATATAGTTACTTTTTCATTACTTAATGGATTGGAATTTGGATTATGGATTACAGTTATAGTAACAGGAGTAAGAATGCTGTTATCTGAAATCGTTCCTGCCTTCCACGGTATAGCAGATAAGCTCATACCTAATGCTGTTCCAGGACTTGATGTTCCGTTATTATTCCCTAACTATCCTACTTCTGTAATATTTGGATTCTTAGTAAGCTTGGGTGCAGGCTTTATAGGTATGGGAATATTAGGAGCCTTAGATTATCCTATAGCAGTATTTCCAGCATTGATACCTACCTTCTTTACAGGAGCTGTTACTGCTATCTTTGGTAACTCTACTGGTGGAGCAAGGGGTGCCTTTATAGGTTCCTTCTTAAATGGACTCATATTAATATTTGGACAAGCATTATTATTACCTATGGTAGATTCCTTTGCACCTATAATGAGAATACTTAGTGAAACAGATTATGCTTTCTATGGTCCGATCTTAGGTTATTTATTAAAGCTTTTAGGTATATAATATGAAAAAACTAATTATTTACCTTACTTTATTATATCCTAACGAGCTTGAATTTTTCAAAATACTCAAAGGGCTAGATGAGGCAGGAGTAGATATAGTAGAGCTTGGAATCCCTGTCTCCAATCCTCATTTAGATGGAGAGATAGTAAGAGAATCTCATAATAAGGTGCTAGCTAACGGTTTAACTGTGGAGAAATTGAAGAAGGCTTTACTATATATAAGAAGTAATTTTTCCTTCAAGGTAGTGTTAATGTCTTATTATGAAGGTGTAGAAAACTTCCAGCTTCTTAAGAGTGGTAGGAGTCTCTGCCATGGTCTATTATGTGTAGACAAGGTCATAACTAAAGAAGAGTTCCCTGATCCTGTTCAGCTATATAATGAATTGATGACTTCTTATGAAGTTGAAGCTCTTACCAGAGAAAACAAGCTATTTGCTTATGTGATGAGTGGAGTTGGAAAAACAGGCTCCTTTGATAAGGTTCCCACAGGATATATGGATACCATTCCTCTTATAAAAAGGTATACAAGACTACCGGTCTATGTAGGCTTTGGAATTAAAACTCCTAAGGATGTAAAGAATGTATGTAATAATGGGGCCGATGGTGTTATTATTGGATCACATTACATGAAAATTTTAAGAGATGAAGGAATAGCTGAGAGCTTAAAATATGTGAAGACATTAAAAATGGCATTGGTAGAGATAATATAATAGTGAAATATAGGAAAAGGCATGGTTGTGGAACCGTGCCTTTTCTCCGAGAAAAATAAATTTATCTACTTCATAGGCATCCTTTAATGTTATCATATCTATTTTTGAGAAGGTTCTATATTATAGAAGTAATTGAAAATATTATAAAAAACCTTTACAATCTACTTTAAGAGACAAGCTATGTAAAGAACAAAAGTAAAACTGGATTAAAGGGGAGTGCTTAAATGAAAGAAAAAAAGCTATTAAAGCTACTATATATACCCTTAGACGAAAGACCATGTAATTTAAATTTTCCACAAAAGATAGCTTCTATTAGAAATGACGTGGAACTGATTGCTCCTTCTAAGAAACTTTTAGGAGACAAAAGAAAGCCAGCTGTGGTGAATAAGCTATGGGACTTTGTTAATGAAAAAATTGTAGAGGCAGATGCTGCAATCTTATCTCTAGACATGTTAGTCTATGGAGGCTTGATTCCCTCACGTCTTCATAAATTAACTATTGAGGAGGCAGAAGAATCACTTAATAAAATTGAGAAGCTTAAGAGCTTAAATAGAAAAATAAAAATATATGCCTTTAGCTGCATCATGAGAGCTCCTCAGTATAACTCATCTGAGGAGGAGCCTGATTATTATGAGGAATATGGCTTCCGCCTTTTTAGAAGAAAGTATCTTTTAGATAAGAGAGACAGGACAGGTATAACTCCGGGAGAAGAGGAGGAGATTAATTCAATTAATATACCTCTGGAGATCCTACAGGATTATGAGGAGAGAAGGCTCTTCAATGAAGAAATAAATCTCAAGGTTGTAGAGCTTGTGGAGAAGGGGATAATTGATTTTCTTGTAATACCTCAAGATGATTCTTCAGAATTTGGATATACAGCCATCTCTCAAAAGAGAGTTATAAGCTATGTAAAAGAAAAGAAATTGGAAATGCAGGTTAATATATACCCTGGTGCCGATGAGGTAGGAAGCACTCTCATGGCAAGAGCCTTCAATGATTATCACAATAGAACTCTGAAGGTTTATCCTTTCTTTTCTTCTACCTTAGGACCACAGATAGTTCCTCTATATGAGGACAGACCTATGGCAGAAAGTCTTAAGTATCATGTAAGAGCTATGGGAGGCGAAATAGTAGATACCATAGATGAGGCAGAGGTGGCCCTTGCCATAAATTCTCCCGGAAAGGTTATGGAGGAGTCTCCCAATCAGGATAAAGGAGTAGATTTAACCTATAGCTCTCATAGAAACTTATTTGATTTTGTTATGAGAATAAAAAGCTATATAGAAGGAGGCCATAGAGTAGCTCTTTGTGATTCTGCCTTTGCCAATGGAGGAGACCTAGAGCTTATAGACTACTTAGATAGATTAGATTTAATAGATAAGCTATCGGCTTATGCTGGTTGGAATACTAACTGTAATACCTTGGGAACGGTACTTTCAACCTCAGCTTTGTGTACCCCAATTATCAATATTGAAGAGATTAATAAATATAAGCTTGTAGAAAACCTTATTTATAGAATAGTAGAGGATAGCTTCTATCAGGCAAGGGTGAGAGGAAGAATAACAGAAGAATTTCTACCAAAGGAAGGCATTAGCTATTACGCCTTTGCTGGAAAACAGATGCTAGTAGAAGAGGCTATAAAAGAGAAGCTTATAAATGAATATAATAAGCTTAAAATGTCTTCATTATATCCTGTGATAATAGAAAAAGTTTCAATGCCCTGGAGGAGAATGTTTGAAATTGGTATGGATTTAAGAATAATAATCAAATGTTAATCTAAGACAAAGTTAATAGTAAATTCGAAAATCGCATTGGTCAGGGATGAACATGCGATTTTTTTATGGTTATTTAGTTATAGCGGGAAGTTAAGGTTATTCACTCAAAATCATTCTCATTTTTGTTTAATTCTTCTTCGATTTTAGATTGCTTTCTTTTATTTAAATAATCTAAGAGAAAGCTTGTTGCTAAATATGAAATAGAAGTAAATATAGATATTAACCCTAAAGTCAGTAAATCCCTTTTACCAGCAAAGATGAATAGAAAGATGCAACAGCCTAATCCTGATAGGATGGCCCCCTTAATAACATTTTTATTGCTTTTAGAGCCTTCGGAATTCAAATTAATCCCCAAGGAGATACTTCTGATTATCATATACAACGCAGCAGCTAAAAATCCTATTAGCTCTACGGCTATCTGGTTGAAGGAAGCCTTGAAAAAGAATTTTTGAATTAACGCTGATAATAAGAGATAAATTATTATTAATTGAAAGCCATCGCTTTGAACTTTTCTCCTAAGCAATAGGGTTCTTTCATCATCATTTTTTAAATTATTCATTATTATTCCTCCCAAAATAAGTCATTTAAGGTCTTACCTAATACCTTACATATAAGGATACATAAGTTTAGAGATGGATTATAATTGCCTGCCTCAATTAATCCTATAGTTTGTCTTGTAACTCCTACAGCCTTAGCTAATTCCTCTTGATTCATGTCTAATTCAATACGAGCCATTTTCATTTTTTTATTCTTCAAAGAGATCCCTCCTTATATATATTGTATGAAATAAATGGAAAAATGTAAACTATATATTGCATTTATTTATGTATTTATTTATTGTGTATAATTTTTAAGTATTGACTATCACCTTAGGGGATAGCTTATGATTAATTAAGAGGTGATAGTAGATGTTAATAAAAGAAGCTGCTAAAAGTTCAGGTCTTACAAAAAAGGCTATAGAGTATTATATTGAACAGGAGCTTATTGCTCCTAAAATTCTCTGTAATGGATATAGGGAATTTGAAGATAAGGATATAGAAGCTTTAAAGAAAATCTCTGTCTATAGAAGGCTAGGGCTTAGTATTGAAGAAATTAAAGAGGTACAAAGAGATTTATCTGGAAGTGCACTGAAAAAATTCACTCTTAAAAAGGAATTAAAGGTTCAAAGAGAAGAGCTAAAGAGGTCGATGCTAGAGGAACTGAGCAGAGGGAAAAGCTACAGAGAAATGGAAGATAGGCTAAGGAGCCTTGAAGAAGGGAATGCAGTTATAGATAGGCTTCTTGATTTATTTCCAGGATATTATGGACACTTTCTTTCTCTTCATTTTGCAAGGTTTCTACAAGAGCCTATTTCTACAGAGGAACAAAAGGCTGCCTATAAAGAGATTATAGAGTTTCTTGACGGCATACCAGCACTGGAGTTCCCACCAGATCTACAGGAATACTTTACAGAAAGTACAAAGGATTTTACCAGTGAAAATATTCATGACATTATGAAGGAAACAAAAAAATCCATTGAAAATACCGAGGACTTTTTGAAAGAAAATAAAGAAATAATAGAGGCGTATCATAAGTACAAGCAGTCTCAGGAATATAAGGATTCTCCAGCATATAAAATAGAGAAGCTTTTAAAGGACTTCAACAGTACCAATGGATATAATGATATATTTATACCTGCAATGAAAAGATTAAGCCCTGCTTATAATGATTATTATAGACAGCTAGAGATAGCCAATGAAAAGTTCTTAAAGAGCTATCCTGAGCTTGAGAAGCTATATAATGAGCGTGATTAAGGATTATTTTCAAGGATATTTATAGAATAGGTTATTTCAGAAAACATATCAAAGCAATAAGGGTAGCCATAGAAGATGGGGTGGAAGTCATGGACTATACTCATAAATTAATACTTATAAAATCCAAGACGTTGTAATAGTAAGGCAGAGATATTTAGAATACTAAGATACTACAGAAGAGGAGCTTTTGTAGTATCTTTTTTTTGTGGAAATAACTTACAAATTAGCTATTACTCCTTTATACTATAAATATACCCTTTAATATTGAAAGCAAAGTATATAAAGAAGGATTTTATAGGGTAATTAACTGCTTGAAAATAAAGATATTCAGCTACATAATGGCTATTATGAATTGATATGCTGGAGATTACTTAAGGATTTAAGTGGAGGATTGTTATGATATGTATGATTAATGATAAGGAACAGAAAGAACAAATATCAAGGAAGGTATTAGCTGATTTGCCAGACTGGTTTGGTATTCCAGAAAGCACTGAAGAATATATAAGTTGTAGCAAAGATATGCCTTTTTGGGCTGATATTGAAGAGGAAGAGATTAGGGGATTTATAGCCTTGAAAGAGACAAGTCCCTATACTCTTGAGCTCTATGTTATGGGAGTTTTAAAAGAGTTTCATAGAAATAAAATAGGTAAGAGCTTATTTCAATGCTGCCATAATTATGCTAAAGAACAGGGTTATTTATATATGCAGGTTAAGACAGTAAAAGAAGGCTGCTATGAAGAATATGATAGAACTATAGCCTTCTATAAGAGCCTTGGATTTAAGGAATTTAAATGCTTCCCAACCCTTTGGGACAAGTGGAATCCCTGCCAGATTTATGTGAGGTCCGTTAAATAGTTCAGGAGGATGAGTTTTATGACTATTTGGACAGGAATATGTATAGTACTTGTAGTGGTCTTTATCATTTGTACTATAAATTTTGCTCTATTGAAAGAAAAAGGTGCTTTAAATGGAGCTGTCACAAAGTAATAGTTTTTATAAATATTACGGTATATTATTTGTATTGGAAATGAGAAAATAGAGTGAGGATAATCAGAATGAACAATGTAGCATTAATTTGTGTAATACATGATCCTACTCTAAATAAGGTATCATTTGTGAATAGGATTGGACCTTTATTGAAGGAAATATACAAGGATATGTATGTAACAGTGAGTCAGGAAACTAGCAAAGCTTTAAGAGAGGAATTAGTGGCAAATGCCTTCAAAGTAAAAGTTATTCCTAAAAAAGGTGCTGCTCATGCTAGAAGGGAAGTATTGAAGTTTGGTTTAACAGGGGGTAATGATTACTTTCATTATTGTGATTTAGATAGATTGCTCACCTGGGCTGATAGATATAGAGATGAGCTTAAAAGTACAGTTAATGAAACATCTGGACATGATTATATAATTTTGGGTAGAACTGAAAGAGCCTTTAGTACTCATCCTGTAGAATGGGTGGAAACTGAAAAAATCACCAATAAAATTTTTTCTTTGGAGCTAGGAGAAGAGGTTGATGTGACTGCTGGTTCCTGTGGATTTTCAAGACAAAGTGCTCAATTAATATCAGAGAACTCAAAGGATAAAATGACTGATGCTGAATGGGCTATGATAGTACACAGAATAGGAAAGAAGAAAGTGAGCTATAGAGCAGTTGAAGGTTTAGAGTATCGAGAAGAATTAAATGGATATTCAAAGGAAGTCAATGGTTCAGAAAAATGGTTTAATAGGGTGAGGCTTTGCTACATTATTAGCGAGTCTGCAATAAATACGGGTAAAGAAAGACAGGTATAAATATTTAGGGAGGCATAACTATGGGGTATAAAGGAAAGGTAGGTCCTTTTTTCTATTTATCAGGAGAAATAATCAGCGATTCAGTTCCAAGCTTCCAGGCTCAGAGGTTTGGAGATTTCAAGACCTTCGGTGATCATTCGAAGTTTTGGGATAAGCTAGCCAAGAAGCGGAAGGTTCTAAAGGAGCAGGAGTATTTTTGTTGTCCTAGAGGTAGAGTTACCTATAACTATAAAAAGGATATTTATTATATATATTTAAACAGCAGCTTAAACAATGAGAATATAATAAAGAAAATCATTAAGGAATTTCAATTAGAAGGACTTAATTATGTGATAGATGACACTGACGAGCATTATCAGATAATTGAGGATTGTTGTTGTGAATAGTCTTTTAGACTTTGTTAAACCATACTATGAAAATAAAGATACAATGCATGACTTATCTCATATTCGCAGAGTATTAATATACGTTGAGAAGTTATTGAATTTAGGAAGCTATGAAGTTGATACAGATATCATCAAGTATGCGGCTTATTTTCATGGTTTAATCTATAATAATGAAGAAAAAATAGTTCGATGGTTAAAGGATAAGGAACTTTCTAATAGTATGATAGATAAAATTATTACTGCTGCATGGGAATCTCAAAAGGATGAACCAGCTGAAACATTGGAGGGGAAAATTCTTCATGATGCACATATGATTGAAGGAGGAAAGACTTATCTTATTGTAAAGTCTTTGATAACAGGCTCTGTTAGAGGACAAACATTGGAGGAAACCATTGAATATATAGAAAAAAATATATTAGATAAAGGAATTTGCTATTTACCAGAAGCGCAGGAGATATATTATAAGCAACAAGAATTTGCAAAAAGTTTTATTAAAGAGTTAAAAGAAGGGATAGTATAGTATTTGATAAGCTTATAATATAAATTAAAGGGACTTATATGATTTTCATTAAGATAATAATATTTTAAATATTATTCTTTAACGTAGACACTTTATAAATTGGAGTTGTTAACTATGAAATACACTTTTGCCAAGAATTATAAAGATGATGATACACTGCGGACAAGTTTTAATCATCTTGCAGGAGAAACCTTTGGTTTAAACTTTACTGACTGGTACAATAATGGATTTTGGGGAGACGGTTATATACCTTATTCTTTGGTGGACAAGGGGGAGGTTATTTCAAATGTCTCTGTTAATATTATGGACTTCTCACTTGATGGTGATGATAAGCACTTTATTCAGTTAGGTACGGTGATGACTCATAAGGATTATAGAGGACAAGGCCTCAGTAGATATCTTATGGAAAAGGTAATTGAGGAATATGAGTCCAAGGTGGACGGGTTTTATCTTTTTGCTAATGATACGGTTTTAGATTTCTATCCTAAGTTTGGTTTTGTAAAGAGTAAAGAATATCAATACAGCAAGGACGTTGTCCCTTTAGGTGCTTTAAAAACTATTGAAGATTTTGATATGAAAACAAAGGAAAACTGGACAATGTTTTTAGAAGCTGTGAAGAATAGTGTATGTAATGATAGATTTAATGTGAAAAATCTTGGACTTATAGCCTTTTATACAATGAACAGTAATCTTGTATACTATTTAGAAAAAGAGAGCTGCTATGCTATGGCTGAAGTTTCTAAGGACACGCTTTTCCTGCAACAGATAATAGCAGACCATAAGGTGGATTTAGATAAGGTGATAGATGCCTTTGGACCTGAAGTGAAAAAGGTTCTCCTTGGTTTTACTCCAATTAATGGAGAAGGGTATCATTTAGAAGAAGTCCAGGAGGAGAATTCAACCCTATTTATTAGGGGCAAGGGATTAGAAGTTATAGAGAAAAAGAGATTGATGTTTCCTGTATTATCTCATGCATAAGCTTATATTGAAGTTATATCTAAAGAAAAGTATATAAGCCAATAAAAGGCTGGAAAAAGGATAGGTGGATATTATGATAGAGTTTCAAAAAAGATTGTATGAAAAGGAAGAGTATGATTATCCAACAAAGGAGTTTATCCCTTTTATACATGGATATTTATATGAGGATATGGAAAAAAGACCTGCAGTAATCATTGTCCCAGGAGGGGGATATGGTTTTGTATCTCCTACAGAAGGTGAGAATGTAGCCCTGCATTTTTATAAAATGGGATACCAAGCATTTGTTCTTACCTATACTACCAATTATATGGAAAGTAAGTCCTTACTATGGCAGCCCTTGGAGGACTTATCTAGAGCCCTATATCATATAAGAAGTAATAATGAAGAATATAAGGTTATATATAATCAAATCGCTCTTGTGGGATTTTCAGCAGGAGGACATCTAGCTATGAGCTTGGCTGTTCATTATGGAAGACAGGAGCTTAGTGAGAGGTTGAACTTGTCCAGAGAAGAGCAGAATATCCTTCGTCCTGATGCTGTGATTTTAAGCTATCCTGTAATAACAGCAGGGAAATATGCCCATGAAGGCTCCTTTAGATTGTTATTAGGTGATTCCCCCTCAGATGAAATGAAGAAGCTGATGAGCTTAGAAAAACAGATTCAAGCCTCTACACCTCCTATTTTCTTGTGGCATACACTTGTGGATTCTGTTGTTCCTGTAGAAAATAGCATCCTTGTAGCTAAAAGCTGCAAGGAGAGAGATGTAGCCTGTGAACTGCATATATACCCTGAGGGAGGACATGGAATGTCTATTCCCAATGATCAGTGGGCAGCTGGAGATGTGGGTAATGGAAGCTATACCTGGGAGCAGATGTATGACTGCTATAGGGTTTATGTTGATGAAGGAATACAGCTTCCTGAAGGAGCAGAAGACATTGTGGCAAGTAATAAAGAAGAATTCTATGAAGCCATGAAGCGCAAAAGAAGAGAAGGAAGTATTGATACAAAGCCTGATTATGAAGTTGCAAAATGGCCTTCTCTGGCAGATGCATTTTTGAAGAGGGTGTGGAAGTAGTTAAACTATCTTACAAAGAAATGGACTCCTGATGGGGGCCCTTTGAAATAACTCATGAGCTGCAGCTCATGAGTTATTTAGCTTATAAGTTATTTTAGTTCAGGCCAGTATCCTTTATTAGCAAGGATAAAATCATCTAAGAGCTTTTTTGCTGTAAAGGCTGAAGGTACGGTTTTGTTCATGGTAAGGGCCATGAGGGCTTTATTGTAGGAGCCCTCCAGGCAGGCATCTACCATGAGCTTTTCTGAGGCAAGCTGCTGCTCCATCATACCTCTGTAGAAGGTAGGTATTTCTCCTATCCTCACTACCTCAGGTCCATCACTGGTGATGTAGGCAGGAACCTCAACCATTGCATCAGAGGGGAAGTTTGATATGGCTCCTTTATTTTCAACGATGACTAAAAATCTCTTTCTAAGGTTATAGGCCAAGGAGATGGCCACATCTACTATAAACTGTCCGTGAACCCCTACATAAAAGGAGGATAAATCAACCCTACCGGTGGCTTTATATTCCTCTACAGCATCAAATAGCTTCTTTTCTCTTCCCTCCATTACTTCATTAGCCCGGGTTCTGTTTTTGTCCATTTCTGACACTACCTTATCACCTAAAAGATAGTACTGAAGATAGGGGTTAGGTATATAGTCAGGGAAGAAGCTCAGCATATACTTAATATTTTTGTAGTTCTTTATCCAGGAAGGATCTGAGTGCTGGGCATCTACCTTTGACATATCCTCCACCAGCAAACCATGCTTTTCACCATGGCTTCTCAGCTCAGGAAGTCTATCCACTCCATCCACCATAACTCTTGTAAACCAGCCAAAATGATTAAGTCCAAAGTAGTCCACCACTAAGCTGTTTCTGTCTACCTTTAGGATTGCAGCCATATTCCTCATAACTCCTACGGGCATATCGCAGATATTTAGAACCCTTGCCTTGGGTCTTAATCGCCTTATTCCTTCTGCAACAATAGAGGCTGGGTTGGAGTAATTTACTATCCAGTGGTCTTTACTAGCATACTTTTCAACCAGATCAATGAGCTCTATCATGGGAAATATAGTTCTCATCCCATAAGCAAGACCTCCAGGGCCACAGGTCTCCTGTCCTACAACTCCATATTTAAGAGGAATTTTTTCATCCTGCTCTCTCATTTTATATTTTCCAACTCTCATCTGAGAAAATATAAAATCTGCTTCTTTAAAGGCTTCTTCAGGATCTGTGGTTGTGATAAGCTTAACCTCCTTATCATATTCCTCTATGACCTTAGCTGCTATAAGGGCTACTTTTTCCTGTCTCTCCCCATCTATGTCATAAAGCCTGAGCTCTTTCAGCTTAAATCTATCCTTATTCATCAAAAGGCTCTTAACAATACCTGGTGTATAGGTGCTCCCACCACCGGCAATGGTTAATATAAATTGTTTCATTTTGTTCCTCCTAGATTATTCTATAGCTATGCCTAAATATTCATCGACGTTCTTTTTGATAGTTGAAACCTTTAGTCCATAAATCACCTGAACATTTTCTCCTTTAATAATAACGCCGCTAGCACCCGTTTCGTTTTTAAGTCTATCTTCCTTCACAAGAGAGGTATCCTTTATAATAAGTCTCAATCTTGTAAAGCAGTTGTCTACCTTTAAGATATTATCCCTTCCTCCTAAAGCTTCCACTAAAATAGGGATTATAGTAGCACTCTTCTTTTCATCGGAGGCTTTTACCTTCTCCTTGTAGTCACTTTTATAGTAGAGTCTTGTTTCCTCAGGGGTGTCCTCTCTCCCTGGGGTTTTTAACTTAAACTTTGTAATAATAAATCTGAAGATAAAGTAGTATACAGCAAACTGGAATACTCCAATCAATAGGAACATTGGCCATCCGGTTTTTGAGATTCCTAGAGGTACATTGTATAGGAAGAAGTCAATAATGCCGTTGGGGCCTATGGCTCTTACATCAAAGAGATTTAAAACAACCATGCCTAAGCCTGTTAAGCCAGAATGTATTACAAAGAGTATTGGTGCGGCAAACATGAAGGAGAACTCTATGGGTTCAGTTACTCCAGCCAAGATGGAGGTGAAGGCTGCAGGGATTAATAATGCTTTTATCTTAGTCTTATTTTCTTTCTTAGAGGTATGATACATTGCAAGGCATGCACCTAAAAGTCCAAACATCTTGGATAAGCCTCTAGCATCCCAAATAACAGATTTAGAAAGCTGTACAAGATTAGGATCAGCCATCTCGGCAAAGTAAATGTTTCTAGCACCCTCATATACCTGTCCTCCTATTTCAGCAACTCCGCCCAAGGAGCTATAGAGGAAAGGCGTATAAACTAGGTGATGAAGTCCTGTAGGAATGAGAAGCCTTTCAAGAGCCCCGTAAAGGAAGATACCAAAATTATTTGTTTTCTGTATAAAGGTTCCTAAGGCACTTATTCCTTGCTGTACAAAAGGCCAGATATTGCTGAGAAGCACAGCCAATATTACTGTTATAGGAATCAGTAATATGAAGACAAATCTTGAGCCGCCATAAATCTGGAAGGCACCCTTAAATTCCTTTTCGCAGTACTTATTATGGATGTAGGAAACTACAATACCTAGAATAATACCAAGAAAAACACCCATATCAAGAATTTGAACCCCTAGAACGGTGGTTTGACCAGAGCCTCTTAAGGCATCAGCTGGAACAAGCTTTTCTGTAACACTGAGATAGTTATTCATTGCATTGATAAATATTAAAAAAATCAGTACAGCAGTAAAACCTGCTTCGGCCTTCTTCTTATTTGCCAGACCTATGGATAAGCCAACGGCAAAGATGAGGCCTAAATTCACTAAAATTGATACAAGTGAACCGGATAAGAGCTTTCCAAAACCAAAGATTACCTTATTGTTGAGAAATGGAAGATATTCAGCTAGCCTGGCATTGGTCAATATATTACCCAGGGCAATAATGATACCAGCTATGGGAAGGATGAGTACGGGTACAAACATTCCTTTAGAAAATGCTTGCAGTTTGTTCATTAGCTTTTCCTTCATTGATAATAACCCCCTACATATTATGGTAAATGTTTACAATTAAATTATAAACAGATTATTAACTACTTGTACATAATTTATCAGCAGTAAAAAACCTGTTACCCTAATGGGAAACAGGTTTTCAAAAAGCTTTTGTGTTTAAGGTTAATTCAAAAAGTAATAGCTCTATAAGCATGAAGGTTTTTGGGTAAAAGGTATTGGGAAGAAGATTTCTATCATCTAGCTTATTGAAGTCTTGTATCCGAAAGCACACATCTGCCATGGAGCTCAGAGAATTATCCGTCTCACTGGTAAAAGAAACTATCTTTATACCGTTTTTCTTTGCTGTAGAAACCTTGTCTATGACTATTGGTGTCTCTCCAGATTTAGAGAAAACAATCATAAAATGAATATTTTTTAGGTTATTTTCAAATATACCTATGGAATCGGAGCCGGTAGCTATGATGCAGCTCTTTCCTAAAATCATAAGCTTTTTATAGAGGTACTCAGCAGGAACATAGGAGAGGCCAGTACCATAGATGAAAATGCTTTTATGACTCTCTCGAGATAGCAAATCTAAAAACTTATCCACTTCGTTTCTTTTATTAAATTTCATGAGGTCAACATTGCTTAGGCTATTTAAGAATTCACTGCTATATTCGCTACCACAGGAATCTTCTTTTATCAGTGAGGATAGTCCATAAATCATATCAATAAAGCCTGAGTAGCCTAATTTTTTTGCAAGCCTCATAACGGTAGAGGTGGAGGTGTAATTATGCTTGCTTATTCCTCTAACTCCGATTTTCTGGCAGAGTGAGAGGTTCTCCAGCATATATTTAAGGACTTTTATTTCCAGCTGGGAAAGACCTTTGTTAGCAATTAGCTTTGATATATCCATTATAGCCTCCTAAAATTTTCCAGTTACTAATAATATTATAACATAATGATTTATAGAAGTAATAGGATACCTGGATGCTATTTATAAAATACATAAAAAATCGGGAAGCTGAAAATCCCTTGATATAGGGCTTCAGTATTCCCGATTTATGATTATCTTAAGCTATTCTTTTTATCTCTAGCGTATAGTTTATAATTCTTTAATTTATTGTTATATAAAGAAAAAGGTAGTTGTTTCCCTGGGTTCACTATTAACCTTGACATCATTATTTTTATAATGATTAAGTCTATCCTCAAAGTCCATCTGATCAAGGGTGTTGGAACGAGCTATATTTTTATCTATCATAAAAAAATTCTTAATAAAATCTATCATACTTCACTACTCCTTATAATTAGGTTGGCGGAAATAATCAGAAAATTAAAAGAAAAATTTCCTGATTTGAATTATTTCTGTCTTCTATGCCTTTATTATATGCGATAGAATAAGCGTTTACAAGCTAAAAAATAGTAATTTTTACTGAATAGTAATTATTTGTTATTTTCTCAATAGCTTAGGTAATAAAGTGTATAAGTGATAGAAAAGTGGCGTTTTTTTTAATAAGGATTGCTTTATCAAAGTAGAGTAATAGCGTGAAAGGGTAAGTGTTTTTTAGTACAAGCTTTTGAGGATAATATATGCTTGTCCATGACTATTTTAAGTATAAGGAGCAAATAAAATAAAATGGTAAAAATGGTTGACTTTTACATATAACAGCTGTACCATTGTATTAAGTGATTAATACAATAATACAAACTTCGTGGAAAACTAATTATGTGAAATAAAAAACTTGAGATAAAGATATATGAATAGGAAGGAGTGATGTGATGGCCTGGGAGTTAAGAGCCGATAGACCTATATATCAGCAGATATCAGAAAAGGTTGTGCTCAGGATAATTTCTGGCTGCTATAAGCCGGGAGATAGGTTACCATCTGTAAGGGAGCTGGCAGAAGAGGCAGGGGTGAATCCCAATACTATGCAGAAGGCACTCAGTGAGCTAGAAGGTAAGGGGCTAGTATTTTCCCATAGGACTAGTGGAAGATTTATTACGGAGGATTGTGAGATGATTGAGGAGATTAAAGACACCATTGCCCTAGAGAAGGTAGAAGAATTTTTAATAAGCATGAAAAAGCTGGGGATAACAGGAAGAGAGCTCATAGAGCTCCTGGGCAGAATTATTAAGGAGGAAAAGTAATGACAGCTATATTAGAGTGCAAAAATTTATCTAAGAATTTCTCCAAAAAGGAAGCTCTTAAAGCTGCTAATCTAACTATAGAGCCTGGAAGAATTGTAGGGCTATTAGGGCCTAATGGCAGCGGTAAGACTACCCTTATAAAGCTCGTTAATGGTCTATTAGTTCCTGATAAAGGGGAGGTATTAATAAATGGTTTGAAGCCTAGCGTTAAAACCAAGGCTATGGTTTCTTATCTTCCAGAAAGAACCTACCTAAATGATTGGATGAAGGTAAAGGATCTAGTAGCCTTTTTTAAGGATTTTTACAGGGATTTTTCGGAAGCTAAAGCCTTAGATATGCTTCATAGGTTGGATATTAATCCTAAGGACAGGCTTAAGACCTTGTCCAAGGGAACTAAGGAGAAGGTACAGCTGATATTGGTGATGAGTAGACAAGCTAACCTTTATTTACTGGATGAGCCCATAGCCGCTGTTGATCCTGCTGCAAGAGACTATATTTTAAATACTATCATAAGCAATTATAACCCTGAAGCCTCTGTAGTGATTTCAACACATCTCATATCAGACGTTGAAAAGGTTTTAGATGATGTAATCTTTATTTCTAAGGGTGAGATAGTTTTAACCTCTTCTGTGGATTCCCTTAGGGAAGAGCGAGGACAGTCTGTGGATAGCTTATTTAAGGAGGTGTTTAAATGTTAATAAAGCTTATTAAATATGAATTTAAGGCAACCTGGAGAAAGTTCTTACCTATATATGGGATATTAATTGTTTTTACTATAATCAGTAAGCTCACTAATGGGTTTAAAGGGGGTTATCAGGCTACTGATGTCAGTGGTTCAATATCAAAACTAGTGAGTGAGCTATCTATGTTTTTGCAGGTTGCTTGTATAATTGGTCTCATTGCCGTAACTCTTTATGTTATTGTTGAGAGATTCTATAAAAACTTCTTTGGTGATGAGGGCTATCTAACCTTTACTCTTCCTATAAGCCCATGGAGGCATCTCACCGCGAAGCTTACGGCTTCAGTATTCTGGACTATGGTCAGTATTATTATAGGGATAGTGTCGCTACTTATTAGCTACTATGATGGCAGTGCTTTCAACAGTATATATAATGGTTATGGACAAATTCTTGGTGGTACTAATAGTATCTATGAAAATATTGTGTTGAGCTTTTATATTAGGTTTGGTATAGATATTATATCCCTTGCTAAGACTATAATGTTAGCGGTATTTGCTGGATATATTTGTGAAATACTAATGATCTATTTATCCATTTCTGTTGGACATTTATTTTTTAAGAATAAGAAGCTGGCTTCCTTTGGAGCTTATCTTATATTTAGTATAGTGGTTAGGGTTATTTCTTTTATAACCATGTTTCTTGTGGGCTTTGTCAATGAGGAGCAGTGGCTTACAGTGAACTCTCTTAATAATGGTTTGAGCATTATATTAGTCGTTGGCGTGGGAACTAGTGTAATTTTAGCTATTATATTCTGGACCGTATTAGAGGAGATTATCAATAAAAAGCTTAACTTAGAATAAATAAAGCTAGTTATTAAGAGTATAAGAAGCTGTGGTGTTAAATGGGAGGAGAATGAAAATGATGAAAAAGATTATCCCTTTGATATTGATAATAATCGTTGCTATATCAACTGCCTTTGCAGTAAAAAATATTACTGGGGAGTCCTTAGTAACGGGAAGCTTATCAGAGGTTGAGAGAATGAAAATCTATGGAGATAGGTTGTTTTATAATAGCGAGACGAGAAAGAATGATTATAAGGAATATATTTATCTAGACTCAGATGAGAAGGAAGAGATAGAAAAATATTTTAATGCAATTGTAGCTATCTCCGCCTATTCAAGCCGAACGGAAGAGGATAGAGAGAAAGGGCCTGTTGCAGGAAAAAGCTTTATTATAGAAATATTATATAAGGATGGCAATAAAGATATTATATTAACTGGAGAGGAGCCCGGATATTTCTTCAGAAAGCTTAATGAAAAAGGAGATTGGATCGGAGGAGATAATTATGAATTGGGAGAAATGCTTATGGATATATATTACGAATCCTTTGGGGCTAAGACCTTAGATTAAAATGCTTGAAGAAGTGCTAGTTTGTTGTTATTTTTAGAGACAAGTATCCTGGAAATTTAGAAGGTGATTTTATCAAGAATTTAGCTAATATACTTACAGGTATAAGAATCATAGCTTCAATTATTATATTATGTGTACGACCTTTATCCTGTTTATTTTGGATACTCTATCTATGTTGTGGAATTAGTGATATTTTAGATGGATATGCTGCAAGAAGCTTAAAGCAGGAAAGTGAAAAAGGAGCAAAGCTAGATAGTATTGCAGATATTATTTTTGGAATGTCAATGATTATTGTATTCATTCAAAGTGTTTCAATTCCAGAATGGCTTTGGTTATGCGTTTTTATAGTTTTATTAATTCGCATGTCTGCATACTTTATTGGGTATAAAAAATATCAGTCTTTTTCTTCTTTACACACTTATTCAAATAAAATTACGGGATTTTTGCTTTTTTGTACACCGGTTTTACTTGAAATATTGGATATAAGTATTACAGGGGGGTTACTTTCTTTAAGTGCAATAATATCAGCCCTTGAAGAGCTTATAATTACTATAATATCAAAAGATCTTAATAGAAATTGTAAGAGTATTTTTAGAGAATGTATAAGATTAAAGAAAGAATAATTACTAAACAAAAGGTAATTGTTCTTTTTTCTTTCCCCTTAATATGGCTTCAGATCCAAATCTTTTTTAGTGTAAGTTTCCTAATAGTTGATTTTGTTTCTTAAAGTCAACTTTAAATCCATTGTTAATGAAATGGCAATAGAGTATATTAATATTACAGAACACATTTAAAGAAATAAGTTATAGAGTAGGAAGGAGGCGTTATTTTGGAGGGTTTTAAATTAGCTAGCAACATAGCTAAGCTTAGAAAAGAATATGGGATTACACAAGAAGAGCTAGCTGCATTCCTTGGGGTTACTAAGGCTTCCGTTTCCAAGTGGGAAAACGGTCAGAGCTTTCCTGATATAGTTCTCCTGCCCAGGATTGCAGGATATTTTAATATTACTATAGATAGGCTAGTTGGTTATGAAGCACAGATGTCCAAGAAAAAAATAAAAGAAGTGTACCACAAATTGGCGGAGGATTTTGCTACCCTTCCTTTTGAAGAGGTTGTAGAGAAAATTAATCAGCTGGAGAGGGAATATTATTCCTGTTATCCGCTGCTTATGCAGCTGACGGTACTTTGGATTAACCATTATACCCTAGCCAAGGATGATGGAGAGCAGAAGGCAATACTTAAAAGGGTTGTTGACCTCTGTAATCGCATAATAGAAAAGAGTGGCGATGCAGGATTATCTAATGATGCTATCATCATGAGGGGGGGAGCACAGCTTCAGATGAATGATATTGAAGAAGCAATCACGGGGCTTGAAAGGATTTTAGATCCAAAGAGGCTGACAAAGCAGGGGGAAGGTCTTTTGATACAGGCTTATCAGATGAATAATCAGATGGATAAGGCTCAAGAGCTTGCACAGATAAGTATGTATATAAATCTCTTATCCTTGCTTTCTAATGGAACGATGTTTTTTTCTATGAATTTAAATAATGAAAAGATATCTTTGGAGATATTAAGAAGACTAGAAGGAATAATGGAGATTTTTCAGGTGGATAAGCTTCATGAAAATACAGCTCTAATAATTTATTATTATAGCACTGTATTTTATTGTATCCATAACAGAAAAAAAGAAGCCTTGAGGATGCTTGAAAAGTTTTCTAATTCTGTCTTAGGGGTAATAAGAAATGGAATTAAGCTTCATGGAGATGAGTTTTTTAATCTCATAGAACCCTGGCTGGAGGATTTTGATTTAGGAACAGCTCCTGTAAGAAATGAAAGATTGGTTATATCAGATATAAATAAGTTATTGGAAAGTCCACCTTTGGATATTTTATTTGAGGAAGAGGAATATATAAGGATTAAGGAATCAATTATTCAGGAGGAAAAGAGACATGGCAGAAATTAAAGAATATTTACCTTTAATAATACCACTAGTGATAATTCAAATAATTCTACTTGCAATTAGCCTTAGGCATATACTAACCCATAAGCATTATAAGAGAGGAAGTCGAGGGCTCTGGATTGCTATAGTAATTATCGGTATGCAGATTTGGGGACCTGTTTTATATTTTCTATTAGGAAAAGAGGAGGACTAAATGAAACCTATGCTGGAGGTTAAGGGGATAAGCAAAGCCTTTGGAGCCCAAGAGGTTATCAAAGACTTAAGCTTTTCTATAAATGAGAATTCGATTTACGGTTTTATCGGTAAAAATGGAGCTGGAAAGACCACAACCATGAAAATGATTTTGGGACTTTATACCCTAGATGAAGGGGAAATCTATGTTAATGGTGAGAAGGTTATGTACGGCAAGGGCAGAACCAACAGCTTTATAGGATATCTCCCTGATGTTCCTGAGTTTTATAACTTTATGACTCCTGAGGAATATCTTTCACTCTGTGGAGAAATTTCTTTGATGGACAAAAAGCAGTGTAGAGAAAGGATTAATAAGCTTCTGGAGGCTGTAGGACTTGAAGCTGCCAGGAGAAAGCGAATCAAGGGTTTTTCAAGGGGAATGAAGCAGAGATTAGGTATAGCTCAGGCCCTTTTAAATAAGCCAAGGCTCCTTATTTGCGATGAGCCTACTTCAGCTCTTGACCCAGAAGGTCGAAAGGAAATACTGGATATACTTCACTCACTAAAGGGAAGCACCACCATACTGTTTTCCACTCATATATTATCCGATGTAGAAAGGATATGCGATGAAATTGGAGTTCTTCATGAAGGAAATCTGGCTCTCAGCGGAAGTCTTGAGGATATAAGAGATATGCGTCCTGCTAAAGGCTTTGAAATAGAATTTGTTAAGGCTCAGGATGCAGAAGCATTTTTAAAGCTTAAAGCTATAGAAGGATTACTTTCTAATTATCAAAGGAAATCAGCAGCAAAGCTTGTATTTCAAAATAGCGGAGAGGATGCTGTAATCACAGCTATGAGGGCTATGGTTGATAACAGAATTGAGCCGCTATCAATCATAAGGCTTGAACCCACTCTGGAGGATTTATTCCTGGAGGTGACATCAAAATAATGAAACAGTATTTTGCTTTTATACACAAAGAATATTTGGAGCTGTACCGAGGAGGGAAATTATTTATCCTCATGGCTCTAGCTGTGCTGCAGGGAATAATGAATCCAGCACTGGCAAAGCTTACTCCACTTCTATTTGAAATGCTAGGGGAGGAGCTGGCGGAGCAGGGAATGATTATTCAGGAGGTTACCGTTACAGCCCTTACCTCCTGGAGTCAGTTTTATAAGAATTTATCTATAGCGATAATAATACCTGCTATATTTTTTGCAGGGATAATGGCCTCAGAATATCAGAGAGGAACCCTGATTAATCTTCTAACAAAGGGCTTAGAAAGATGGAAGGTAATAGCTGCAAAGCTGTCATTTATGATCATAGCTTGGACTATTTACTTTTTTATCTTTTTTATCCTCACCTATAGCTATACGGGATTTTATTGGGATAATAGCATTATTTATAATATCCTTCCTGCAGCATTAGGTATATATTTATTTGGTATTATGCTGATGTCGCTGGTTATGTTAGGTGCTGTAATTACCACCAGTGCTACCTCCAGTCTTCTTTTCAGTGGAGGAGTATTTATAATCATGTATATTATCAGTGCTCTACCTAAGATAGGTAATTTTATGCCAATGGAGCTTTTGTCCATGGAGCTCATAGCTCAGAATGGGATAAGCTTTGATAGCTATGGCTTGCCTTTAATTATAGCTGTTGCTATTGCTGTTTTATCAGTGGTTGTAGCGGTAATAAGCTTTAATAAGAGAAGGCTTTGATGTAAGAGGCTGTGACATTATAATAGGCATGCCCTTGTGGCCATGCTTATTTAGTTGGATAATAAATTCGTAACAGAATATTTAAGGTGTGGTTAAAAAATATACAAAAGTTTTATAAATATATAATATAAATCTTTTAAATATCATATGTATATGTTAGAATAAGCTTACAATTTAATAGCTACAGTTGGTTATGCTTTGGCATATTAAAAAGGAATCCGGTGAGAATCCGGAACAGTCCCGCTGCTGTAAATGGTGACGAAAGCCGTTATAATCCACTGCACTTTAGTGTGGGAAGGAAACGGTTATTAGAATGATCCATGAGTCAGAAGACTTGCCTACTGTACCAGTAGTCCAATGGTTTCGAGGAAAACTAATGACAAAAATTAGCGGTGTTTCTGCATTCTGCAGTACTGCTTAAATTTGTGTTATTTGAGTTCCCGAAACCGGAGCTCTTTTTTTATGCAAATTTTAGCAGGAGGTGAGAGAATGTGCGTGGACACACTAAAGGACTTTATTAACTCCACTTAGATTTATTTTTGATAATTGTTATGTTATTAAGATAAATTGGGAGGAATTATTATGAAATTATTTAAAAAGAAAATGCTTTGCTTATTTACTGCACTGATGATTATGCTGCAGCTTATATCTTACACTGCTAACGCTTCCACAGGGAGTGTAGGAAATACCGAGGATGGATATGTTGTCATTGCCTTTGAAGGCTTAACTTTGGGACAGGGCTATTATGTGGAGCCTACGCTGTACAGCTATGGAGAGATAGCTGAAATATTAGATGGAAGTGTAGATGAAGATAGACTTACTTCTGCAGATGTTACTAATGCGGTGCTGAAGGATAAGGGGATCAGTGTTAATGAAACTGAAGGTAATTATGATATGGGATTATATTTATCCACTCTTTATGGCGTTGATAAAGGCGAGGTAAATATACCACAGGTGCTTGTTGATAATGGTGTAACTGCTGACGATGGAAACAGTAATCAGTGGCTTGGAGAATTTGACTATAGCTTTATGTCTGGATGGATGTTTACCCTTGATGATTCCCTGGCAACAGCAGGGGCTACTGAGTGGTATCTTGATAATAATGAAAGCGGCAAGACTTCCTACGATGGAACCCATGTTATTAGATGGATGTTTACTCTCTCAGGCTTTGGTTCCGATTTAGGTATATCTTCAGGATGGGGAAATGAAGCATTATATGAAGGAGCTGATAAGGGTGAGCTTTATAAGCTCTATGCTGAAATCAATAAATATGCTCCTGAGGTATTTGTAGAGAATAAGGAAGTAAAGACAGCTGCACTTTCTGTTATGGAAACCATAGATGCTACTCAGGCATCAGTGGATTCCGCTACAAAAGCACTTCTTAGTGCTTACAACGATTACTTAGGAGGAAATGAGGAAGTTGAGAAGGGTCAGGATGTTTCAGCTGTCCTCAATCCGGCTTTAGCTAAGCTTGCAGCTACGGTTACTGAGCCTAACTTTGGCACCTCAGCTGGTGAATGGTCAGTGCTTTCCCTTGCTCGTGGAGGTTATTATGACCTTAACAATAGCTATTTTTCCGATTACTATGACAGAATCGTAAAAACAGTTAATGAGACAGCAGCTTCAATAGCTCTTGATGGAAAGCTCCATAAAGTAAAATCTACAGAAAACTCAAGGCTTATCCTTACTCTTGCTGCCATTGGTAAGGATGCAACAGAGGTTGGTGACTATAATATTGTAGAGCCACTGTCTGACTTTACTTGGGTGCAGAAGCAGGGGTTAAATGGTCCTGTATTTGCATTGATTGCACTGGATACCTATGGTTACCAGGTTGCTGATACCGATGGAATATCAATTCGTACTAATAGCATCAATTATATATTGAGCAAAGAAATTGATGGTGGTGGTTGGGCGCTATCAGGTACAACTCCTGATCCAGATATGACTTCAATGGCTCTTCAGGCCCTTGCTCCATATTTTAATGAGAATACAGAAGTAAAAGCTGCGGTAGAAAGAGGAATTAAGGTTCTGTCAAATATTCAAAATGCAGAAGGTGGTTATGCCTCCTGGGGTACTGTAAATGCAGAAAGTATCGCCCAGGTAATAGTTGCACTAACTTCCTTAGGAATCAATCCCGATACAGACAGCCGTTTTATTAAAAATGATAGTTCACCTATAGATGCTATTATGAAATTCTACGATAAGGATAATTCTGCCTTTAAGCATGTTCTAAATGGTAAGGTAGATGCTATGGCTACAGACCAAAGTGTTTATGCACTGGTTGCTTATAATCGTTTTAAAAATGGAGAAACCTCTCTTTATGATATGTCTGATGTGAAGCAGGGAAATCCCCCAGTGGAGGAGGATGACTTTAAGGAAGTCACAGCAATCCTCAGTGCTCCTGCCATGGTAAAAAGAAGTAAAGGTACAACCTTTAATGTGACAGTATCCTTATCTGACTGGGACAGCACAAAGGATTATAAGCTCATGGATGCTATTATGACTATCCCAGAGGGAGTAAAGGTAACTAATGTTACTATGGGTAGCCGTGCAGTAGGAGGAAATGTACACTATTTCCTTGAGGAGGATACAGGTAAGCTTCGGATAGCTTATTACAATGATAAGTATGAGAATATAACTGTTTCTGGTACAGCATTTCCTGCAGAATATTTTACAGTTTCTCTTGAAATAACCGATAGCTCTGTTTCCGATACACTTAACTTTGCTCTCAGTGGAATGTCTTTTAAAATTAATTCCGATTCTACTGCTGAGGATTCAATGCATGTTATAGATACTGCTACTGCAAGCAGTACTACAAAGGTAGAGCTTAAAAATGAAGGGAAAGCATATGCCTACCAATTATATGCTGGTGATGGGGTGGACTTAATACCAGAGGATCTCCAGGCTGTGGCTGTGTTGATAACAGAAAATCATGAGGCTATATCCTTGACTTATACCGATGGTACAGCGCTAAAGTATTCACCTCAGCTTACAGAAAAAACTGGTGTTAACACTTATGTAGCCATGTTCTCCACAGAGGTAGTTTTATCAGACCTCAGTAATATTGAAAATTACAAAATAACAGAAGAAGTATCTCCTGGCTCAGTTCTCTTTGGTGATGGTAATTACGATGGTGTAGTAAATGCGCAGGATGCACTTGATGTAGTAAATGCTTGGCTTCGTAAGAGTGATGCTCCAGAGGATGATGAAATACTTGCTATGAATATCAATGGAGATTCTCGAGTTAATACCTTCGATACCTTAGGTGTTGTTGATTATTTTGTAAATGGCACAGAGCCTATAATAGTCTCTTTTGGTACTAGCTTTAAAGCAAACTAATAGAAAGGAAAGGCAAGGGTTTCCTCTTGCCTTTTATGTATAAATATGAAAAAGTTAAAAAAATTTTGGTCATCATTAAGCAGGAAGAAAAAAGTATTATTTTGCAGTATTTCTGTGGCTATTGTAGCCGCGCTTTTTTCTCTATTTATTATATTTCGTGATGAAATTGAAGAGATAGTATTCAGGACACCAAATATTCAGGTAGAGTCTTCAGGAAAACTAAGTAGTACTAACTCTGAGCCTTTCCTTCTTGATGTAACACTATCCAATATGCCCGAAAAACAGCTATTTCCTGCGGCAAGCCTTTCTATAACCTTTGATTCTTCAAAACTAGAATTTTTAGGAATAGAGGAAGGGAACATTCTTATTTTAGGAGATGAGAATGCTTCTGGCAGTAATCTTGCTCTACCAATGTGGGAGGTAAATACTGAGTACAGCAATAAAACGGGGAAAATCAATATACTCTATCTAGATTCTACAGGAGGTCGTTACTCCTTTTCCTCTCAAGGTTTTGAAAAAGATAAACAAGATGTATTGGTCAGACTCTCCTTTAAGCTTAGGGGTAGTGCTCTACCAGGAGATATTTATGATCTAGTTATAGTTGATGGAGTATTGGCAGCCTCTGACTCAGAGAAATCACTGGCTGTAGTGAAGGGTACTCTAAAAACTATCGACGGAAGAATTGTTGTGGGGGAATGATATGAAAAAGAAAATAGCCTTTCTAAATATATTGATTTTAATTTGTTTTCTATTTCTAACAGGATGCTCTTCCTTTGGTGATGAGGTTACTCTCAGTTCCACTATTGAATTAGATGAAAGTGGGGTTGTAGATGCTGAGATTTTTGAGGCTCTAAAAGAGGAAAATTCCGTTATCACCATTATAGGGAATGATGGTGAGGTAAAGTATAGCTGGACAGTATTTGGCTCTGATATTACTAGGCCAAATGACCTGAATATGGGAGTTTCCGTAGATATTTTAGATGATGAGACAGTTTCTATAAAATTAAGTAGTGAAGAGGATTTTGGATTTTCGCCTGTGCTATCCTTATATGTTCCAGAAGAGTGGACTTCAAAGACTGCTACAGTTTATGACTCTAAGGGTAATAGTATAACTGGTGCTTCCTTAACTAGCGGTAATCCTACTATAGTGAACTTTACAGTAAAAACCTTTGGTAGTGAGCTCATGGCTAAAGGGGATAAGAATCCAGAGATTGCTGAATCTGATAAAGACAACTCCTCTCAGGGAGATAAGGTAGATAACAATAGTAAAGAAACAAATAATCAGAAGGGGAATAAAACAGAGAAGGATGAATATCTATCATCTGCAGAGAGTAAAAAGGATAAGTATCTCACGGATCCGATTCCAGAAGGCAAACCAAAGCCAGTGGAGCCTGAAGATACTACAGTAAATGATAAAAAGAGCTATACAGCTACCTTCTTTATTGAGTGTTCCACCATATTTAATAATTTGGATAAGCTTGATTCATCTAAGCTGGAGGTTCTTCCCTCCAATGGGATAATCCTTGAAAAGCAGACGGTTACCTTTTATGAGGGAGAGTCTGTCTATGATGTTCTTCTAAGGCTTTGTAGGGAAAAGGGCATACCCATGGAGGCTTCCTGGACGCCTATCTATAATAGTGCTTATGTAGAAGGAATAAATAATCTATATGAATTTGATTGTGGAGAACTATCGGGATGGATGTATAGGGTTAACGGTTGGTATCCCAATTATGGCAGCAGCCGCTATCAGCTTAAGGCTGGTGATGTGGTGGAATGGAGATACACCTGCGATTTAGGAAGGGACGTTGGTTCTGATTGGAACCTAACAGGGAACTAATCATGAGAGATAGCTTTTCCTCAATACATCCCATAATTAACTTTTATTTCTTTTGTGTGGTACTAACTATCACTATGCTGGTGATGCAGCCTATATTCCTTGCCACTTCCCTCTTCTCCGCTGCCTTTTATGCTATATATCAAAAGGGAAGGAAAGCATTGAAATTTCAGCTCTGTGCAGTACTTCCATTAATAATCCTTATGGCTATTTCTAATCCTTTGTTCAACCATGCAGGGGTGACAATACTGTTCTATCTCTCTAATGGTAATCCAGTGACACTAGAATCGGTGGCTTATGGAGCATCTGCTGCAGTAATGTTTGCCTCAGTGATTATTTGGTTTTCCTGCTATAACAATGTTATGACCTCCGATAAGTTCATTTATTTATTTGGAAGGATTATTCCTTCTCTTTCTCTACTTCTTTCCATGGCCTTAAGGTTTGTACCAAGATTTAAGGAGCAGATAAAGGAGGTAACATCGGCTCAAAGAATGATAGGGAATTATGTCTCTAAGGGAAATGTGCTAAAAAGGGTAATATGTGCTATGAAGATTCTATCAATCACTGTTACCTGGGCCTTGGAAAATGCTGTGGTTACCGCTGATTCTATGAAGAGCAGGGGCTACGGCCATAGGGGAAGAACGGCCTATTCCATATATAGTTTCTATACTAGGGATAAGCTCTTGCTGGCAGCTATGGTCCTGTTAAGTGTTGGATTTATAGGATGTCTTTTGTCTGGAGCAATTTATATGAGATACTTCCCCTCAATTAAACAAAATCATAGTGGAGTGCTAGCTATAGCAGGCTATGTTTTTTATGGAGTGTTTTGTAATATCCCTATGCTCTTAAACCTAAAGGAGGAATATACATGGACATCATTACAGCAGAAAATTTGAGCTTTTCATATCCAGACTCTACTAGAAGTGCTCTAAATAATATTAATCTAACCATTGAGGATGGGGAAATTATGCTTATTTGCGGAGGTTCTGGCTGTGGAAAAAGCACCCTGCTCCGTCATTTTAAATCGGTGCTTACCCCCTACGGAAGTAGGGAGGGAAGGGTTTTGTTTAAAGGAAGACCCTTAGAGGAATACGATTCTATGGAGCAGTCTCAAAGAATTGGTTATGTCCTTCAGCATCCAGAGGATCAGATAGTGACAGATAAGGTGTGGCATGAGCTTGCCTTTGGCTTGGAGAATCATGGAGTAGACCAGGAAATAATGAGGCTCAGGGTAGGAGAAATGGCTAGTTATTTTGGAATACAGCAGTGGTTTCATAAGAGTGTAACAGAGCTTTCTGGTGGGCAGAAGCAGCTTCTAAGCTTGGCATCTGTTATGGCTATGAGTCCTGAGGTGCTAATCCTCGATGAGCCCACCAGTCAGCTTGATCCCATAGCTGCTTCGGAGTTTTTAAATACCTTAAAGAAGCTAAATCAAGAGCTTGGATTAACTATAATACTCTCAGAGCACCGCCTAGAAGAAGCTCTTCCTTTAGCTGACCGGGTAGCTGTTATGGATAGTGGAAGACTAATAGCTTGTGGTGCACCGAGAGAGGTAGCTCTTACACTTAAAAGCAAGAAGCATCCTATTTTCCAGGCTATGCCTACTCCTGTCAGGGTTTTTGGAGGGATTTCTTTTAAAGGAACCTGTCCCCTTACAGTTAAGGAAGGCCGTAGGATGCTTCAAGCTTGCATAGATGAGAGAGAAGCAGAGAATTGTTGTGATAGAACTTCCGTAGAAGATAAAGAAACTAATGAGACTACAAGTGATAGTACTCCAATGAGGAAGGATTCAGTTCTTCAATTAAAGGAATGCTTCTTCCGTTATAGCAGGGAAGGAGAGGATATTATAAAGGGGTTATCTATGGACCTTTATTCTGGTGAAATTCTGGCTCTTGTGGGAGGTAATGGTGCTGGGAAAAGTACAGCCCTTTCACTGCTAGCAGGGGAAAATAAGCCTTATAGAGGTAAGGTGATTGTACAGGGAAAGGTTGAAAAGACATGTTTTTCTCCCTGGGAGTTAGGTATTGGAGCCCTCTGTCAGGATCCTAGAAGTATTTTTGTAAAAAACACTGTGGAAGAAGATCTTAAGGAGATGCTCCAGGGAAAGAAAATCCCTGAGGCGGAAAAGGAGGAAAGGCTTAGGACTGCAATTGCCGCTATGGATATTGAACCCTATTTGACAATGCATCCCTTTGACCTATCAGGAGGGGAGCAGCAGAGAGCTGCCATTGCAAAGCTACTTGTAGGTAAGCCAGATATCCTCCTTTTAGATGAGCCTACTAAAGGAATGGATGCTGCTTTCAAAAAGAGCTTTGGAAAGCTTCTTCGGAGTCTAGCTGATAAAGGAAAAGCTATAGTTGTGGTATCCCACGATATTGAGTTTTGTGCAGAGTTTTCCACTAGGTGTGGATTGTTTTTTAATGGCTCAATAATATCAGAAAATGCGCCAAGAGCTTTTTTCAGCGGCAATCATTTTTATACTACCTCAGCTAACCGTATGGCAAGACACTTGTTTCCAAAGGCAATACTACCGCAGGAGGTGATAGAAGCATGCAGCCAACAGCTCCAAGAAGGATAAAAAAAGATGCTCATCTTCCTCACCGCACTATATTTGCAGCACTATTAATATTAATTGCTATTCCCTTGGTTATATTTTTAGGAATAGTGGTGTGGGATGATAGAAAATACTATATTGTGAGTCTCATGATTATTTTTCTTTCCATGCTTCCCTTTGCTTTTAAGTTTGAAAATAGAAAGCCTCAAGCCAGAGAGATAGTTATTCTTTCCGTTATGGTGGCTATTGGAGTTGCAGGAAGAGCTGCCTTTTATATGCTTCCTCAATTTAAGCCCGTGGTAGCCATAGTGATTATCACTGGGGTTGCCTTTGGAGGAGAATCAGGCTTTATTACTGGTGCCTCCATTGGCTTTATTTCAAATTTCTTCTTTGGACAGGGACCCTGGACACCTTGGCAGATGTTTGGCTTTGGAATTATAGGGTTTTTAGCTGGAGTTCTCTTCTCTAAAGGAATTTTAAAAGCAAAGCTAGTGCCTTTATGCATATATGGAGGTTTATCTACCTTGATTATTTATGGTCTTCTATTGGACTCTGCTTCGCTATTTATGTTCTCTTCAACGATAACCTGGCAAGCTCTCTTAACTATGTTTTCCTCCGGTTTAGTATTTAACCTTATTCATGCTGCAGCAACGGTAGTATTTTTATTTCTGTTGTCAGAGCCTCTCCTTCAGAAGCTGGAGAGAGTTAAGAAGAAGTTTGGTATTATGGAGGCATAACATTGAGAAGGCTATAGGTATAATAAGTATAAAGAATGGAGTCTTATCCTTGATAAATAGGATAAGGCTTTTTGTTATGCCCTTGATTGTTATTTTATTTACAAATATTGGATTAATATCTATAATTATACTTGGAGATTTTTATTCATCAATCTCCTAGGCGTAATAGGTAATTATATAAAAGACATATTTTCTCATAAATCATTATAGGAGGGCAAATTATTATGGAAATATTAATTTCGTACGGACCAATTATAATTGTCTCATCAATAGTAATAGGTATAGTGGCAGTTCTAAAATTAATTAAGAGTAAAAATAAAAAGTAATAGTGAATAGAATTATAGAAGTAATAGTAAACAGTTATAACAAGAAAAGTTCTTGGTGTGTTTTATATAATTAAATTAAATATTTTTTAATAATTAATGTATTTTTGTTGACAATGTGTCGATATATATGTTAAATTACTAACTGTTAAAAGAAGTGCTTTAATCAAAGCACTTTTTTTAGATAGGGTAGTTAGTTATAACTAACTACCGAAGAGCTGATATTTAATAAGCATTGATGACTTGAAAAAATGTATATATTGGAACAAAAGGCCGAGAAATCGGCTTAATTTAAAGGGATTGAGTTAGTCTAGACTAACTATCGTTAACCACATACTTTACTATAAGGAGGAAACTATTAAATGTGGAGATTTAAAGAAAAGGCCTTAAAATATATTGCCGTTATAATGATGCTTTCAGTTTTTATGAGCTTTGGTACTGTTAAAGCATTTGCATATACCTATGAGGATTTGCCTGAAGGAACCTATAGGGTTAACTCTAGTCTTAGCTGCTATGTAAATGCCATGGGAGGAGTTGAATTTGGGGCTCCATTATTGAAAGCTTCAGAGGTTCATGTTTCTGCTAATGGTGAAAAATCTATGACTCTATACTTTACCAAGAGCTCTGTGACCATATATAACATAACCTGTGATACCTTTATAGATGCCTCTCCTTCTTATGTTACTGAGGATAAAGGAGTAAAAAGTGGAACCATTGGTGTTTATGATGCCTCTGGAAGGCTTATAACAGACAAGGTTTCTTATACCCTTAGCAGTGATACAGCGGAAAATGCACAGAAGGAAAAGGTAAACTATGTAGATTCCATTACATTTCCTATATCCCATAAAAGTGATAGCTACAATCTGACCTTCTATATCAACAGCAATGTTATGGGTGTTCAGTTTTGCAATAGCATTGGAGGTTCTTCTTCCTCTTATCCTGCAACCTTAAAGGTTGATTGGAACAGTCTTCCTACTAAACCACAGGATGCAGTAGAAGAAAACACTCAAGAAACGGTTACAGATAAAGAAAATGTAGTTGTTGATAGAGGGGAGGAAGCTGTAGATAAAGTAGAAACAACTGAAGATAAAGAAAAACCAGTTTTAGATAAAGAGGAAGAGTCAGAGGATAAAAGCTCCGGTAATGTAGAAGCCATGGATGGACTTAACATTTATCATGCTGATGAAGATGCGAATGTAGAAGAAGTAAAGGATAAAGAGATAAATTATCTAGCTTTTTATAATTTGCCTGTAATAATGATAACCGGTTGTGTTGCAGTTATGGTGATAATCATCGGAATAGTTCTAGTTATTATGAGTAAAAGAGGAGAAAAGAATGTTTAAAATAGGAAAATTACTTTTGCCTGTATTAGGCATAATGCTTATGGCTACGGGGTGTGCCTCAGCTCCACAGAAGGCTTCTGGAAGCGCTACAGGAAAGGATATGAAAATTGTTGCTACCTCTGTTGCCATCTGTGAAATACTTGATGAATTAGGCTTTGATAATGTTATAGGTATACCAGAAACCTCTAACAGTATCCCAGAAAAATATGCAAAGCTTACAACTGTTGGTTCTCCTATGAATCCAGATTTAGAGATCATTAAAAGCCTATCACCAGACCTAGTGCTTTCTCCAAAGAGCTTAGAAGCTAGTCTTTCAGAAAGCTATAGGGCAGCAGGAATAACCTCGGCTTTTCTGGATTTAAGTAGTGTTGAAGGTATGTATAGTGCTATTAATTCTCTTGGAGAGCTACTTCATTGCCAAGAGGCAGCAAAAAGATTAAATGATGATTATAAGACCTATATAGAAGGCTATAGAGAGGGAAGTGAAGAGAAGAAGGAAATACTTTTACTTATGGCCTTTCCTGATGGATTTTATCTTGTAGCAACGGAAAACTCCTATGTAGGTAATCTAGTGAAGCTTGCTGGAGGTAATAACGTTTATGATTCCTCCTATAATGGCGATGAAAACGGATTTGTAAATATAAATCCTGAAGATATAGTTCAGAAGAAACCAGACCATATTTTTGTCTTTGCTCACTATGCGGAAGAGGATGCCTTTAAGTTTATGGAACAAGAATTCTCTAGCAATAAAACATGGCAGTATTTTGAAGCAGTGCAGGAAGGAAAAATATCTTATCTTCCTTCAGAGTATTTTGGTATGAGTGCTACTCTATCCTGGACGGATTCCTTGGAATATCTTAGTCCAATTTTTAAGGGTGAGTCAAAATGAAGATAACAAGGAAAAAAACAATAATAGCTTTTCTGTTAACCCTATGTATTTTATTGATAGCATTTTTTGTGGCCATGAATACAGGAGGACTTAATGTAACGGTAGAGGAATTATTTCGAGGCTTGTTTATTGAATATGATGAAAGAGTAGCAATTATTTTAGAGCTGAGATTCCCTAGAATTATAGTAGCTATCCTGGGAGGGGCAATTATGGCAATGTCTGGTGTATGTATGCAAGCGGTTATGAGAAATCCTCTTGCGGATCCAGGAATCATCGGTATAAGCTCAGGAGCAGCCTTTGCAGCGGTAATTGTTTCATCATTTTTTCCAGCTCTTGCCCCCTTCACTCCTATTTTTTCCTTTGCAGGGGGAATGATTGCATTCTTTGTGGTGTATGCTCTGGCATGGAATAAAGAAATCAGCCCTATAAGACTTATTTTAACGGGAATTGCAGTAGATGCCTTCTTTACAGGCTTGTATCAGGCTTTTAATGCTTTTACAGGCAACTCCTATACAGGAGCAGCAAGCATTATTAATGCCAATATTTCTCTCAAGACCTGGGAGGATGTCTATGTACTTTGCATTTATGCAGTGATTTCTCTTGTCCTTGCTGTCTTGGTAGCTGGTAAGTGTAATCTATTATCACTGTCAGATAAAACAGTTATAGGACTAGGAGTAAATATAACAAAGGTTAGAATGATAATTTCTATAGTAGCAGTATTGATGGCCTCTGTATTTACGGCAATGGTAGGGGCTGTGAGCTTTTTGGGGTTAATAGTACCTCATATTGCAAGGCTGCTAGTGGGAAGTGATCACAAGAAGCTTCTTCCTTACAGTGCTCTCCTTGGCTCGGTTATCTTTCTTATTGCTGATACCCTTGGAAGAGGAATAGCTTATCCCTATGAAATCAGCTCAGCAATTATCATGGCAATCATAGGAGGGCCCATGCTGATTATTCTTTTGAAAAGGAGCGGTTTAGTGTATGGAAAATAAAAGTCAATTATCTGTGGAAAATTTGACTTTTTCCTATGATAAAGAAAAAGAGATACTCCATGGAATATCTGCTTCCTTTTCTAATGGGAAAATTACTGCAATCCTTGGCCCCAATGGCTGTGGTAAGTCTACTCTTCTGAACCTTTTATCAGGTGTCCTTAAGCCAAGCTCTGGGAATATTACCTTAAAGGGTTGTGATATTCGTGAGATAAAAAGAACAGAGGTGGCAAGGAATATTGCTGTTGTCCATCAAAAAAATAGGGCTCCTTCAGATATTACTGTGGAGAATCTTGTCTCCGCAGGAAGAACACCTTATAAAGGATTCTTTAAAGGCTCTGATAAAGTGGAGGATCAGAGGGCAATTGAAAAAGCCTTGAGGGATACAGAAACTCTAGAATTTGCAGAAAGGCCTATTTCAGCCCTTTCTGGTGGTCAGATGCAGAGGGTTTGGATGGCCATGGCTTTGGCGCAGGAAACAGATATTTTACTGTTGGATGAAATCACTACATTTCTTGATATTCACTATCAGCTTGAAATACTCCACTTAATATCAGAGCTGAACAGGAAAAATGGCACAACAATTTTAATGGTCCTTCACGATATAAACTTAGCTTTTGAGTTTTGTGATGAAGTAATAATCATGAAAGAGGGGAATATTATCGCCCAAGGGGATATCAATAGGGTAGTAGATGAAGAAATACTGAAGGAGGCTTTTGATGTATCAGCAAAAATTCTTACTATTGATGATAAAAAGCAGTGCATCTTCAGCCGGATTGGAGGAATAAATGCATAAGAAAAAAGAGCTTGCAGGTTATACAATGATAGTTTCAGGTATCACAGCATTAATCTGTGTTCTGATTTTTTTAGTACTGGGATATCAGTTTATACTAAAGCCGAATATAGAATTTGAAGCACAGCAAAGCCTAAATCAGGCTCAATATGCTGGTGCATCTATAACAATTCCAGGCTTTGAGGAATGGAATATAAAGGCCGGAGAGACCAAGGTTTCATCGAATTTTTATAATCCAGAGGATAATCAGTGTTATTTTGTTTTGTCTGTAACATTAGATGAGACTGGAGAAGAGATTTATAAGTCAAAGTATCTAAAACCTGGACAACATCTTTATGAGGTTGAACTGAAAAAAGCATTATCAAAGGGAAGCTATGAAGCTACCCTTCATTACAGTACCTTTACAATAGATGACAATACACCTATGAATGGAGCGGATGTTCCTTTTGTATTGATAGCTAAATAAATTGGACTCATAAGCGAAATAAGCTTTGGGAATATATATTTTTTAAGCACATTGTGCAAGAAAGGAGTTTAATTATAATGAAAAAATTAAAATCCCTTATGGGTAAATTCGTAACTAGTGTAGTTGCAATGACATTAATAGTATCTTCAATGGCAACAGCTGCCTTTGCCACAGGTCATGAGGATCTTAATGCAGGAACTTATGAGGTGGAAGCAAGCCTAACTTGCTTTGTACAAGCTATGGGAGGTGTTGAATTCGGAGCACCTCTACTTACAGGTACAACCGTTGTTGTTAATGAGGATGGAACAGCGGATATGACACTTTCCTTTACAACTGATAGCATGACAATTTATGGTGTTGCTTGCGAAAATTTTATAGATGCTGATGCTGGACAAATTGGATATTTTGATGGCTCTACATGGAAGGATGCTAGCTATACTAAGAGCAGTAATACTATTGCAAATAGTGCTGGTGAAGCAGTACATTATGTTGATACCATGACCTTCAGACTTCCTTCTGCTAGTGATACTTATGATTTATCCTTATACATAAATAGTAATGTTATGGGTGTTCAATTCGGTGGTGCAGATGCAAAATACAATGCAACACTAACAGTTAATTGGGATAGTGCTAAGGAAATAGGCCCTCCAGCAGAGACAGTACCTCCTACAGAGTCTTCAAGTCAGAGTTCAAAGGTTGAGCTTGTGGTAGAAGGAGGTTATGAAGTTGAGATTCCAGCTACAATAACTGTTGATGCTTCTACAAAGAAGGGCAATTATACTGTTGTTGCTAAGAACTTTGTAATTCCTGAAAAGGCATATGTTACAGTAACTGCAAGCAAAAGCGGTGCTTTAGTAAATGGAAAGGATTCCTTATCCTTCACTAACACTCTTGAGAACAAAAAGCTTCAAGCTACAGGGGACGAGCTTTCTGGTACTGTAGAAGTAACTACATCCCCTTCAAATCCTGGTAAATATGCTGGAACAATAGATTTTACAATAAACTATTACTCCGGAAACTAATTAGATCAGACATATAAAATAGAACCACCTGGTACTCTTGGTCTATATAACTATAGACTCTTGAGATGGGTGGTTATTTTATATTTATAGAAAGCTTCTCCTATCTGTAGCAGTAAATAAGTAGACTGATATTATAAGTTCGTGTTTTTCTTTATAAATCTATTAGAATAGTAGTAATAATCCAATTATCATTGCTGATAATGAGCTTACTAAAAATCCACCTATCATTCCTTTGAAGGCTATGTCTGATATTTCTCCTCTTCTTTCAGGGCAAAATATTGATATACCTGATATACATATACCTATACTTGATATATTTGCAAATCCTGCTAATGCTACTGACATAATAATTCCTGTTCTATAATCAAATGAATTTATTATACTTCCTAGCTCACCAAAAGCAACAAACTCATTTAATACCATCTTTGAGCCTAATAATTGGCCAGCAGTCAATACATGGTCTGGGTTTATTCCCATTAAGTATGCTAAAGGTGCAAAAACGTATGATAATATTTGCTGTAATGAAAAGCCTATTGTTCCTAAAGCACCATTAACTAATGCAACTAATCCAATTATAGCTATAAGTGAGCCACCTATCCCCACTGCTAATCTTACACCATTGGAAGCACCTTCAGATATAGCTGACATTATATTTCTATGGCCACCTTTTCTGTCCATAACAACCTCTTCTATTAATGCTTCTTTGTTAGTTTCTGGTATTAATAATTTTGAAACTATTATACTACTTAATGGAACTAATGCTCCTGCAATTAATAAGTATTCCATTGGTATTCCGAGACCAACATAGCCCATTAATACTGAAGCAGCCATGCTTCCCATACCTGATATTAATAATAATAGAAGCTCACTTCTAGTCATTGCGTGTAGGTATCTACTTACAAGGATTGGTGATTCTGTTTGTGATAAAAACATGTTAGCAACGGCAACAAAGCTTTCAACCTTACTAGTTCCGAATACCTTTTGTATCGCCCCACCTACTAACTTAACTATGAAGCTTATTACTCCTAGATAGTATAAGGCTGAAACTAAAGCTGCTGTAAAAACTATATTTGCCAGTACTGATATTGCAAATATGTATCCTGTACTTCCATCTGTTAATGCTCCAAAAACGAAGGATACCCCTTCAAATCCGTAATTCAGTACATTAGTTACAAAATTTGATACTACTTTTATTATATTTCGTCCTAATGGGAATTTAACTAATAAAAATGCAAGTACAAATTGTACTAATAATGCTTTTGCTATAAGTTTTTTATCAACCTTGCCTTTGTTTTCAGAGAAAAGATATAACCCGCCTATAACAACAATAATTCCTACAATGTTTAATAATAATGTCATGATAGTCTCCTTTATATTTCCACCCAAACCTAGCATATAATATCTATCTATACTTTTACTTTTTATAGTTTTTTTATACATTTATATTTTTAAAAACATCATAAAAATATCCTTTCATCAAAAAGACAAAAGGATAATATTAGTGTAAATTATATGGATATCTTTTCAGCCTCTCTGGACTAAGTTAAAGGTTTATTGTTTTTACATTAAAACAATATAGTGATTATTGGTATTGTGATAAAGGAAGCAAGGGTTGTTATAAAAACCCCTCTAGCAGCAAGCTCAGCGTCTTGTCCATATTCGTTGGAGAACATTACAGCGGTAATTCCCACAGGCATTGCGGAAATGATTACTGAAAGACCCAGTACAAAAGGATCAGTAATAAAATTTTTCAATAGCAGCCAGGTTATAAGGGGAAGGACAAGCTGCCTAACAAAGGTGTATAAGTAAACCCTGCTATCATTAAATATATTCCTTATAGGCATGGAACCTAGGGTTGAGCCTATAATCATCATTGCCATGGGGGTGGTGATATTTCCAACTAAAGATAAAGATCTGCTAAAGGCATAGGGTATAGGTATATTGGTTAAAAAGATTATTAAGGCAGCTGTTGCGGCAATTATTCCTGGGTTTAAGAGGAGCTTTAAATCCATCTTAACCTTTTTTTCTTTTTTACTATTCATTATATATACACCATAGGAATATAGGCAGATGTTAAACATGAGGTTAAATATTGATGCATAAAAAATTGCTTCATCTCCATAGATAGATGCTATAACTGGAAAGCCCATAAAGCCTATATTGGAGAACACCGTCATAAATCTATAGAGCTTATCCTCATTTTTGGGTATAAAGAGTACCTTGTTTAGGATTATAGCTATCAAGGGAAGTAACAAATACATCAATACAGCAATCAAGAGTATATAGTAAACCCTAGCCTTATCATCACTATTTCCCTGAGAAACAGAAGCGAGAATTAAAGCAGGGGAAGTAACTGTTAGGATAAGTCTTGAAAGCTTTCTATTCATTTCTAAGTCCAAAAGCTTCCACTTAAAGGCGCAAAAACCTAAGAGCATAAGGATAAAAAGCACAAACATCTCATTGAATATCATATTTTCGTTCATTAAAAGACCTCTGTATCATAATAAATTTATATAAGTATTATAGCATATTAAGGAAGTATTGCTTTTGTATCTTATTTTTTATATAAATATTATGTTGTGCATTATTGCATTTCTTTAAAGTAGAACCTCTTTAGCTGTAGTAATTTGTGCAAGGTGAGTGTATTCTTTTGTGGAAATAATTTTGACATGTTTGCACAAACGGAACATGTGGAGACGGTAATATTTGCTTGTTGATTGACATTTATCCTACCAATACGGAATTTACAAGTAGCGGTACAGCAGCATCCAGATATCCCGGTTCCACGGTGAATCTTGGGTTGTGCCAGCTTGCGCTTGTACCGTCCTGTTTACCGCTTCCTACCCAATAAAAGAAGGAAGATATGTGATCGCCGAACACAGCAAAGTCCTCCGAGCCTAGACACGGGTTTGTATCGGTTACATTATCCGCTCCAACAGTAAGCACTGCCGCAGTTCTTGCAAGCTCGGTAATGCCCTCTTTATTCACAACAGAAGGCACCTGAGGCAGCCACTTAAGTTCCCAGCTCACACCCATACCCTCCGCAGTAGCCTTGGCTATGCATTCCGCACGGTGAAGCAAAATCTCGTGAACCGTATCCTCAAGGCTTCTTGCACTACCTGTCATAATAACGCGTTCAGGAGCAAGATTGTCCTCCGTACCAGCGTGTATGCTGCACACAGAAAACACAGCAGCCTCGCAAGGGTCTACAGAGCGGCTGACTACCGTCTGCGCAGAAGTAATGAACTGCGCAGCCGCAGTGATGGGATCGCGGCAGAGCTGGGGCATACCGCCGTGGCCTGTTTTTCCCTTATATGTAAGAATAAAATTAGTTTTTCTAGCCATCAGTGGGCCACTGTGCACTGCTATCCTGCCCACAGGTATCTCGGGGCGGTTATGTATTCCGAAGAGACGTACCGGCAGCTGGGGTATTAGCTTCATCATTCCGTGTTCCAGCATTGCCTTTGCTCCTTCTGTCGTTTCCTCCGCTGGCTGAAAGATAAAGAGCACGTTGCAGGGAAGCCTGTCTCCCATGCGCTTTAACATATCGGCAGCTCCAAGGAGTGCAGCCGCATGATAATTGTGTCCGCAAAGGTGCTTCGGGCCTTCATCAGTTTCCACAGCGTCGATATCTGCGCGGAGGGCAACCGTTGTTTCGCGCCCGGCATCCAGATAAGCAAGTACGCCAGTGGGCATACCAAGGTTGATGATACGTATTTTGCGTTCCATAAGAAATTGACTTATAATCTCCGTTGTTCTGTATTCTCCAAAGCTGCGCTCAGGTACTTCAGAAAGTGCTTGTGCCATGCTTTCTGCTGTTTTTATTGACTGTAACATTTCTGTTTTCCTCCCTCTTTGGTTACCCTGTCACTTCAGGGCATCTAGGTCCTTATATTATTTATTGTAACGCATTTTCTTTTGCATAGATACCGCATGTTTTTAATGATTTGAATTTTGGACACCTTGGTGTGGACATGGGGTACAGTTCTCAATTTTGCTTGACCATAACAAATATACCTAATCCACTTAATATTACTATTAGAATTGGTAAGAATAAGAGTAATACTTCAGCAATATTTTTTCGAATACTACAAGCCTATTATATTTTTCTATTAGTCATAGGATGATTTTCAAAAAAAGCATCTGCATAGCTTCGAGCTGAGGTGTTCTTTAAATAAACAATGTTAAATTCATGGTCACCGGTGATGCTTTCTACCTGAAAAGTGCCAAAGTTATTGCTGTTTCCAATCACGGACTGGTAAAGGAAGCTTATGCCAAGGCCAGAGCTAACCAGCTCACCAATTAGCTTTAGGCTGCTAATGCAGGTAGTTTTGCTAAAGGAGCTGAGCTGAAAGCCAGCCATGGCAAGTTTATATTCTAAAATATCTCTTGTTCCAGAGCCTAATTCCCGGACAATTAACGTTTCATTTAGGATATCCTCTACGGACACAGTTTGACCATTTAATGGGTGATCGGCAGGGCATATTCCGATAAATGGCTCCATCCTAAGTAGATGATAATCATATTTGTCTTTTTGAAATATTCCTTCGATAACAGCAAAGTCCAGCTCATTATTCTCCAGCTTAGAAAGAAGTTCTCTAGTGTTGTCAACCAATAAGGAAATTGAATGGTCACTCCTTGAAAGATATGAAATAATGTAAGGACAAAGCACATAATCACCGATGGTCTTGGTAGCTCCAATACGCAGAGCTGTCTTAGGCTTTTTATTCATAGCTACCTGTAATTGTTCATAATTGTATTGAAAGGACATGGCATAGCTTTCTAAAAGTAGACCCTTTTCAGTTTTGTGGAGCCTTCTGCCATCGTAGTGAAATAGCTTTCCATTGTAAATTTGCTCTAAAGCCTGTATTTGCTTTGTTACGGCAGGCTGTGTTAAATGTAGCTCTTCTGCGGCGACACGGTAATTTAAGGTGCGGCAAAGGGTTAAAAAAGTAGTTAGCTTTTGATCCATGAATCCTCCATTGATTTCCTTGCTTTTTTATTCTTTAATTAATCCTTTGAAAGGGATGCCGATAAATTAATGTAATTGATACATTCCATTTAATAAATTTATTTTATCACTGGTGGAGGGTAAAATAAAGAAACAGAAGATGAGGAGGACGAAAGATGATAAAAACAAATGAAAGCCTAAAAAGCTATAGAATGGTATTACCTGGCTTTGCTATAGCAATTGTAATTGCCTTTATTGCTAGATTTCTAGAGGGGCTTCTTCCGGTGCATGTGATAGGAGCATCAGTGATAGCACTTTTTATAGGTATGACCATTAATTATATATGGAAGCCAAATAAGCTAACAACACCTGGAATAAAGTTTACGTCAAAAAAGATATTAAAATTTGCAATAATTCTTTTAGGTGCAAGCCTTAATATTACTACTATCCTAACTGTTGGAAGATATTCCATGACAGTGATGGTGTTTACACTGCTTTCCTGCTTTGGTGTAGGCTATTTTGTTGGTAGGGCCCTTAAGCTTAACTGGAAGATGTCAAACCTTATATCAGCTGGTACTGGAATTTGCGGAGGCTCTGCCATTGCAGCCATTGCTCCAGTGATAGATGCAGAGGATACAGATATAGCATTTGCTATGTCAGCTACCTTTCTTTTTGATATGGCGATGATTATATTATTTCCCATACTCGGTAGATGGCTAGGTCTTTCAGACATGGCTTACGGTCTGTGGGCAGGAACGGCAGTAAATGATACCTCTAGCGTGGTTGCCGCAGGCTATGCCTTCAGTGAAGCGGCAGGAGATTTCGCTACAATGGTAAAGCTCACAAGAACTCTGGTAATCATTCCTACGGTACTGATTTTTGCCTTTATTAATATCCGCCTTAAGAAGAAGGCAGCAGCTAATAGTGAAAATCCCTTGAATGTAAATATGAAATCTGTGTTTCCATGGTTCATTTTAGGATTTTTAGCCATGTCATTTTTAAATACCATGGGAATAATTCCTCCGGAAGCTGCTGTAGCTATGAAGAATCTAAGTAAGTTTTTGATGGTGGCTGCATTAGCGGCAATTGGATTAAATACAGATTTTCGTGATATGAAAAAATCAGGTTTAGCTCCAATGCTTCATGGATTTATAATATCTCTTTTAGTGGTCCTTGTGGCTATTGGTGTAGAATACATGATTGGAGTTGCATAAAGACTTTGTTTGCTAGCTATGAATTAATAGCTAGCTTTTTTACTTATATAGTACTTTTCACTTTTATAAGGCTTACAGGCTCATGTGATATTTTATATTTATCAATGACTAATGGTATTACTTGTTAAGCTACTACTAAAAGCCCCGATATATATGTGGATAATTAATAATCTGGTAACTTTGTAAAGTGTGATTACAATTTATTATATGTGGAAGTTATGGAACAAAACTGTTTATATATGTTAATTTATATCATATTATTAATATATATTGGTCTATGAGGAGTGCTTACGTAATGACTTTGTTCGCATTACATGCGAACGTTTTCTCACTTCTATGGTGCCATTCACATTACATTAATCTACAAATTTTTTAGTGGAGCAAAAAGGATACAGAAAGGATAAATCACAGTGTTATCTTATATTTAGGGGGTGAGTAGAGGGATGAGCTATAAGATTTTATTGGTGGAGGATGATCCTTCCCTTTGTGAGATAATAACTGATTATTTCGAGGAGAAGAGTGATTATGGGTACGAGTTAGAGGTTGTTCAGAAGGGGGATGAGGCTTTAGATAGCTGCCTTAATAATTATTACGATCTAGTGCTTTTAGATGTTATGCTTCCAGAGGTGGATGGTTTCACTATCTGTAAAAGCCTTAGAAAAAAGAGTGACGTGCCTATTATTTTTATTACAGCGAAGGGGAATGAGGTGTACAAGCTTAAAGGCTATAGTCTTGGATGTGATGACTATGTATCTAAACCATTTTCCTTGGCAGAGCTTTATGCAAAGGTTGGAGCCTTGATAAAAAGATCAAAGGGCTTGATAAGAGAAGAGCTTATTGTGATAGGGGATATCAAGCTAAATCCTCATAGCCGTGAGGTTTTTCTTAATGATGATGAGCTTAATCTTGCTCCAAAGGAATATGCCATTTTAAAGATACTCATGGAAAATAAGAATAAGATAGTTACTAGAGAGAGCCTTCTCTTAAGAGTCTGGGGCTATGACTTTGAGGGAAATGATAGAGTTGTGGATAATCATATAAAAAAGCTCAGAAAGGCTTTAGGCAGCAGTGGCAATGCCATCAAAACCATTATCAAGGCTGGCTATAAAATGGAGGTTTAAAATGAAAGCAAAAGGTGTGTTTATTAAAACTCTTTCAATGTTCTTTATAGTTTATCTTGTACTTATGATGATCTTTAGCAATCATATCATTAAGGAAGAGAAGGAAAAAAATAGAGTAAGCTTTATTAATGCAGCCTTTCAAGTAAGTGATAATGTATGGAATACTATTAAGAAATATGCTAGCGAAGATAATTATATTCATGACATTACCTCTGTAAAAAAGGAATTATTGACTCTATATATGAGAAACACAGCCATGGAAATGGCTCTTTTTGATGAAAAGTTTGAGCTGATACACAATACTTCTGATAAATGGGTTATCACCTATAGTCAAAGAATGCCTGATACAAGCTCATTAACACAATTTGGTTTTTTAGAACCAAAGGATTGGTTTAGTGAAGAAGAGATATCAAAAATGGAGTCTATAATGTATGACAAGCCAGTGGCAAAAAAGGTAGGGGATATTTCAAATTATTACCTTCAGCTTAAGGGCTTTTGGGTAGATGGTACCACTATTATCCCGGAAGAAATAATAGTTATGGAAGAGCTAGTAACAAGATTTGATAAAGATGGAAATGTTGAATATGCTTCTATAGTAGAGTCCAGTAAAGATTATGGCTTTAAAACGAACTATCAAAATACTAAGGACTTGCCTTATTTTAAGGGTGGAGGTATTGAGTCAACAGCAACTATTGCTTACTCTGATAGAGAGACTCGTATACTGAGAAAGGATGCAAGACAAAGGTCGCTGAGAGAAAAGGTTTTAGATGTAGATACTTTAAGGGAAACTCTTATAAGCGGCTTAGCAACTGCAGAAAGATATGAAGAGGTAGGAGGATTTAAGCAGCAGGGCTATATTGTAATTCCCTTTGATGGTACATTTTTAATGAATTCCTTTGCAATGACTGGGAAAGCAAACTATTATGCTGTATTTGCCAATGAGTATTCTGCTTTACAGGACTCTATGGATAAGCTCATACCCATTTGGATATCATCCTTTATTATTTTTATGCTGGCTGGTGCAATTTTAGCTTACAGTAATTATAATACTTACAATAAAAAAGAAATGATGGACAAGCATCACCGGGAGCTTACTAATGCTCTGGCTCATGATTTGAAAACACCCTTAGCAATCATTTCTGGTTACTCAGAAAATCTCAGGGATAATATTCACACTGAGAAACGTGAGTACTACGCCTCTAAGATTCAAGATAAAGCTATTTATATGGATGGAATTATTAAAGAGATGCTGGAGCTATCTAGGCTGGAATCGGGAAATGTAAGGCTTAACAAAGAAGAGCTATCATTAAATGAACTTTCCCAGAGCGTATACAACCGATATGTTGAAGTAATTAATGAAAAGAATATACACTTTACCATAGAGGGAGAGGCAACAATATTAGGGGATAGAAATCTTATTTTGAAGGTAATAGATAATTTCATTATTAATGCAGTTAGCTTTACTCCTGAAAATGGAAGAATAGAGATTGAAATCACTGATAAGGCTTATGGAATATTTAATAGTGGAAGTCATATTCCAGAAGACAAAATAGATGATATATGGACAGCTTACACCAAGGGTGATGACTCCAGGAGAATATCACAGGGAACAGGCCTTGGGCTGCATATAGCTGGAGAGATACTAAAGCTTCATAAGCTTGTGTATGGAGCTAGGAATACTGGGGATGGAGTTAGGTTCTGGTTTTTTGTTAAGAAATAAAAATGAAATAAATAAGATATGTTAATTAGGAAGTTTACGATAATTTACTTAGGCCTCTAGATTTTGAAAATCTAGAAGGTCTTTTTTTGTGAGTTTATAGATGGTTTGTGCTTAATCTCCAAGCAATGGTACAAGGTTATTTGTGGTTCATAACTTCACATCAATATCTTTATTGAAAAAATGTTATGTTTTAAAAGGTTATTTTAAATTTTGATACGTTATAAGAAGAACAACCTTATAGAGAATGAAAAAATATATTTTTGCCCTGATTATTCAGTAAATTTACTGTTAAATGCTTATAACAGAGCTAAAATTCCTGTTTTTTAATATATAACGTTATAACAAATATGTAATTGTAAATATTTACATAACTTTTAAATAATTTATTGACACGTTTCAATTTAATTTCTATAATGTAAGTATATACCAAAATAGGAGGTAAGTGTTATGTTGTCAGCAAAAAAAGGGCTTTTAGCTTTATTAAGTGGAATGTTTATTTTTACTGCCGTTGGTTGTTCTTCTGATTCTTCTAAAGAGGGTAGTTCAGGTGGAGGGAGCAAGTCAGCGGAATATTTAAATACAGAGTCTCAGTTTCCTATTGTAAAGGAACCTATTGAATTAACTATAATGGTTAAGCAAGCAGCAACTCATCCTGAATTTGACAAAATCTATAATCTACAAAAATATGAAGAAATGACAGGGATAAAAATTAATTGGATTAACGTTCCAGCCAGTGGATGGGATGAAAATCTTAACCTTGCCATGGCCAGTGGAGAACTTCCTGACATTATCTTAAAGGGTAGCATCAGTTCAGCCAATCAGCTTAGCTGGGGGGAAGATGAGCTGCTTATTGATTTGATGGAAAACGATTTGCTAGAAACCTATGCTCCAAACTTTTGGAGCTATATGGACAAGTTTGAGGATGTGAAGCAGAGCCAAACCTTCCCAAATGGAGCTATATATTCTATACCTGCGGCAACAGAAGAGCCAGCTACTAGAATACTTAGAAAGCTCTTTATTAATACTGAGTGGCTTGAAGCCGTAAACCTGGACATGCCTACGACCTATGAAGAGCTCTATGAGGTTTTAAAGGCCTTTAAGGAGCAGGATCCTAATGGAAACGGAGTAGCCGATGAGATAGGTCTTTATAGCAGTACTGGTGCACTGTATGAAACCTTTTATGGTATGTTTGGATTAGAAAATCGTGGTACACATCATTCATCCTTTGATATAGATGAAGATACTGGTGATATAAGATACTTCCCAATGGACGAAGACTATAGAGAATTTTTAGAGTTTACTAAGAGATTGTATGAAGAAGGGCTATTACATGAGGAGATGTTCTCCTATTCTGATTCACAAATGGCTTCTTGGGTTGTAGAAGATAAGGCTGGTATATTCATTAATACCTCATTATCCATACTTCCAGGAAATTATACTTCTAAGTTCAAGGGTCTCGATGAAGCCTTAGAGGGACCTAATGGAGATAAGATTTGGTCAGGAGTTCGTTCTCATTTACATAGCACAGGTGCTTTTGTAATCACCTCTGCTTGTGAATATCCAGAAGCAGCTTTAAGATGGGTAGACTATTTCTACAGCGATGAAGGAAACGCATTCTATCACTACGGAATTGAAGGAGACACCTACGTAAAGAACGATGATGGGAGCTACAGTTATACTCAAGAAATAATAGATAAATTTGCTGAATCCTCAAAGGATAGTGTGATATCAAATTATTCCCCATATCCTTATGGAAATAATCCTACGATTATGAAATACCCATTCTTCAGTGGAGACGAGTTAACTCCTATTCCAATGGAGGCGGCAGATAACTTAATGCCTTATATACCAGAAGAGATATGGCCTTTCTTTACCTTTACTAAGGACGAAAATAGAATAATGACAACCTATAATACTGATATTGGAAACTATGTGAAGACAAGCACCGCTGAATTCATTACAGGTCAGAAGGAGCTTAATGACAGCACCTGGAAGGAATATGTTAGCGCTATAGAAAAAATGGGTGTTGAAGAGATGCTTAATGTATATGAAGCTGCCTATGAAAGGATTAAGTAGTGAGGTTAGCTAATTACTAAACAGTAGATATGTGTTTATTATGCCAGCTAGTGGTTGCTGATAAGCCTTAGCTGGCATTTAAATTGGAGGTTATATATGAATAAGTTTACCTGGAGGAACTCTATAAAAAAATATTGGCAGTTATATTTACTTTTAATCCCGGTTATTGCTTACTTCATAATATTTAAGTATATCCCCATGGTTGGAGTGCAGATTGCCTTTAAAGATTTTTCTAATGTTAAAGGTATATGGGGAAGTGACTGGATAGGTCTTGAAAATTTTATGAGATTTTTTAGAAGTCCTGTTTTTACCGATATTATAAGTAATACTGTTATTTTAAGTTTATTTACACTAATTTTCACATTTCCAGCGCCAATAATACTAGCATTAATTGTAAATGAGCTTAGAGTTAAGTTAGCAAAAAAAGCTCTACAAAATATAACCTATGCACCTCATTTTTTATCAACTATAGTAGTGGTAGGTATGATGGGGGCTTTATTATCTCCTTCAATAGGAATTATTAATACTATGCTAATAAAGGCAGGGATTATTGATAAGGGTATCTATTTTATGAACCTGCCTCAGTGGTTTAGGCCAATGTATATAATTTCAGACTTATGGAAAAACATGGGTTGGAATGCGATAATATTTATTTCTGCTTTAAGCTCTATAGATGTGACTTTGTATGAGGCTGCTAGGGTTGATGGTGCTAGCAAATGGCAGCAGATGAAGAAGATAACCGTTCCCTTACTAGTTCCAACGATTATGATTATGCTTATACTTACCTGTGGTAATATCATGTCCATTGGGTTTGAAAAGGTATTTTTGATGCAGACAGATTTAAATCTATCAGTATCTGAGGTTATTTCTACTTATGTGTACAAGACAGGTCTAGTTAATAATCAATATAGTTATGCAACGGCTATTGACTTGTTTAACTCGGTGATTAACTTTAGTATCTTAATTATTGTAAATAAACTATCTAAGAAGTATTCAGATAACAGTCTATGGTAAAGGAGGGCAATATGAAACGTAAAGTTGATAGTGACAAGATATTTGATTTTATTATTTATTCTTTAGCTGTAGTCATCTTACTTATTATCCTTTATCCTCTTATTTTTGTTGTTAGTGCCTCGCTTAGTGATCCTAATTCAGTGGTTTCGGGAAAGGTGTGGCTTACACCAATTAATTTTACTTTAAGAGCTTATGAGGAAACCTTCAAAAGTGCTAGTATTATGACAGGTTATAAAAATACAATAATATATACCTTTGTTGGTACTTTTATTAACATGGTAATGACTATAATGGCCGCATATCCTCTATCAAAGCCTGATCTCAAGGGAAGAAATTTCTTAATGATTCTTATTACCTTTACAATGTTCTTCAGCGGAGGTATGATACCAAGCTTCCTAAACATTAAGGACTTAGGTTTATATGATAGTATGTGGGCAATGGTACTGCCTGGCGCAATAAACGTAACTAATCTAATAATAGTAAAAAACTATTTTCAAAATTATATTCCTAAGGAATTAATAGAAGCAGCTGAAATTGATGGTTATTCCAACATTGGAATATTGTTTAACGTAGTATTGCCCTTAGCCAAACCAATTTTAGCGGTGATAACTATATACTATATGGTTTCTCATTGGAATTCATATTTTAGTGCATTGATTTACCTTAGAGATCAGAGTAAATACCCACTGCAAATATTCTTGAGGCAGATACTTCTTCAAAATCAAGTGGGAGATATGGGTACTGGTGATTCTGTATCCAACATAATGCTTTATGAGACACTAAAATATGCAGTAATTATTGTTTCTAGTGTTCCGGTACTTATTATATATCCTTTCTTCCAAAAGTTTTTCCAGAAGGGTATAATGATGGGCTCTGTAAAGGGTTAGTAAAAGTTAAAGCTTAGGAGGGAAATTATATGACTTATAATGCGAGCAATATTAAAGAATATAATAAAAATAAGGTTCTTATTGCAACTCACAGAGGTGCTGCTGGTGGAAATATCCCCTGCAATACAATTGCAGCCTTTGAAGCAGCCTTGAGACAGGGAAGCGACATAATTGAGACAGATGTTATAAAAAGCGCTGATGGTAAGTTTTTTATATTTCATAATGGAACAGAAAAGACACTGCTTTCTATGGATATAGATATAAGGGAGCTGCCTGCGGAGGAAATAAAAAAACTAAGACTGGTTAATGTTGATAACAATGTGACTGAATATGGGATAGATACATTAGATGAAGCCTTAGATTATTTAAAGGGAAGATGCTTAATAAATCTTGACCGCTGCTGGGATTTTGTTCCCGATGTGGTTGAGGCGGTTAAAAAGCATAATATGACTGAGCAAATTATTCTAAAAAGCCCGCCAGATATAAAGGTTTTTAAAGCTCTAGAGTCACTTGATGAAAAAGTAGCTTATATGCCTATAATTAAAAATAATGATGATTGTAGTGAAATCCTTGAAAAGATGAATATAAATTATATTGGTGCTGAGCTAGTATTTTTCACAGAGGATGCACCGATTATTCAAGAGGAGTATTTAGAAAGGTATAAAAGGAATAATAAGGTTCTGTGGGGAAATGGTATACTCTACAGCTATAAGGTTCCTCTAAGCGCCGGTCACAGTGATGATATATCTATAACAGGTAATCCAGATGAAGGCTGGGGATGGCTTGTAGATAAGGGCTTTGATATCATACAAACGGATTGGCCTGGAATGCTTAGAGATTATCTCAATAAAATAAATAGAAGATAGTTACGATTATCGATCTCTGCTAAATAAATATTTATTAATTGGTCTAAAGGTGTCTTTTATTGATGGTTTTTTGATATCATGCTATACTTACATTATGTTACTTTAATAGTAATATATGTTATAAAAAATATCGAGATAGTAATTTTGATTAAGGATAGTGAAATACATGGCAACTATTTTAGATGTAGCAAAGGCTGCTGGAGTTTCCCAGGGAACTGTATCTAATGTTCTCAACGGGAAGGGAAATGTTAGTAGTGAAAAAATTAGGTTGGTACAAGAAGCTGCTAAGAAGCTAGGATATAGGATGAATAAAAGCGCTAAGCTTCTGAGAACAGGGAGTTCTAAGAGTCTTGCGGTAATATTGCCTAGCCTTCGCTTTCGTGAGTACCTGGATTTTTATTCAAGCTTTAGAAACTATGCGAAGAATAATGGGTACAAGGTAATTTTGTATAATACACATGATAATGAATATGATGAAAAGAAGATATTAAAAGAAATTAAATCAGAAATGATTCATGGAATAGCCACTTTTACTGCTCTTGGCAAGAAGGGAAAGCTTTACGAAGATAATGATTTTTATTGTAGTAATATTATTTATGCTGAAAGAATACCTGAGGGGATAGATTCTTTTCAGTATGTAGGCTTTGACTATGAAGGAGCAGGGAGAAGTATTGGTGAGAGGGTTCTGAAAAATGGACATAAAAGCATTTGTCTTTTTACTAATGAGCTGAATCTGTCCAATGAAAAAGCTTTTTATAATGGCTTTTCTGAGGCTATATTAAAGGATGAGAGCTGCATACTTGAACATATTCACACTGACACAGCAGCATATACTAAAAATTCTACTTTATTACTAGAGACTAAAAAACCTTTAGATTGCATTGTTACCTCACATTTGACCTTAGCAGAGACGGCAAGGGATATGATAAATACCTTAGGAAATGGGACTCAAATACCAATATATACCCTGTCCCCTATATATTCTATGCCAGAAAACAAATATCAGAAGTATGAGCTAAATTATCATCTTCTAGGAAAAACTGCTGCAGAAAGGCTCATTAAAGGAGAGGAATTCTCAGAGAAGATCAATTTAAATATCTTAGAAAATGATGGCTTCAGATCCTGGGTTCCTTCTAATGTGGGCTCTGATAATAGAGATAAAAAGCTCAGGATAATAACAATAGATAGTCCTCATGCCCAGGCATTAAAAAATATGGCTAAGCTATATACTAATGCCACAGGGGTAGATGTTCAAATTTCAGTGTTTTCCTATGATTCTCTTTTTGATACCTTTTCAAATATGGGGCAAGCTAATATTTTTGATATTATTAGAATAGATAATACATGGTTATCTTATTTTGCTGAAAAGCTCTTTATTCCTTTGGAAGAGATTGATCCAGAGGTGAAGTCAATGTTTTCTGAGTTTTTGCCTTCACTTCCAGAGAATTATTCTATGTTTAATAATAAAATATATGCGCTACCGGAAACCCCCAGTGCGCAGCTGCTTTTTTATAGAAAGGATTTATTTGAAAACATAGGGATAAAGAGAGCCTATAAGGAAAGATATAAGCAGGAGCTGGAGCCTCCAGTGGATTATAAGAGCTTTAATCAGATTGCAGAGTTTTTTACAAGAAAATATAATCCTGATTCCCCTGTTGAATATGGAACTACCTTGACACTGGGAAACACCGGCGTAACTGCAACAGAGTTTTTGGCAAGATACTTCAGTTACAGAAAAAATTTAAATCGTGTTAACGGCAAGATTAAGATAAACGATGACTCTGGGAAGAAGGCTCTTTCAGATTTATTAGCCTGCAAAGATTTTATTAGTGAAAATAAACATAAATGGTGGACTGATTCTGCAAGAGAATTTTCTTCTGGTAATGTGGCAATGTCAATTATCTTCAGCAATTATGCCTCTGAAATAATAGGCTATGATTCAAAGATAATTCATAACATAGGCTATGCTATGGTTCCTGGTGGCAATCCTATCATTGGAGGAGGTTCCTTAGGAATATCAAAAAACTGCGGCAATGTGGAGGAAGCTTACTCCTTTATAAAGTGGGTATGCAGTGAGCCTATTGCTTCAGCCTTAACAGCCTTAGGAAGTGTATCGCCAGATAAAAAGACCTATGATCATTATGATATTATTGACGCCTTCCCCTGGCTTGAGATTGCAAAGGATTGTTTTCCTAAATCCTATACTGCAAGAAATCCTAAAAACAAAAATGCAAGATTTAATGAAAGAAGATTTTTGAGCATACTAGGAACAGCGATTATTAACGTTATCAATGAGGTTATGTCCATCGATGAAGCCCTAGACTATGCACAGCTAAGCTTAGAGGAATTATAAACAGATGGATAGTTAATCAGATGGATAATTATATAGATAGTTAAGCAAGGAATGAGGAGCAGATATTTGCTCCTCATTTTCATAAGTTGATTTACATAATATGGGAGAATTCTCGGTTCTATGGTGACAGCCACCTTACAAAAATGTGTAATATACGACAATCAGCGAGAGGAGCTGCTTCTGCCAGTAAAAAGAGTGGACATACAGTTCTTTTTGCTAAGGAGATAATGTAACCACTATGAGTTCTGGCCTGTTGAATATTCTAATAGGAATAATACTATTTCCTAGCCCTCTACTTATAACCATCGATGTATTATTACTTGTGTGAATACCTTCGGTTAATTTAGGTAAAAAACCTTGGTCAGGTGCTATTAACCCACCTATAAAGGGTAGTCTAACTTGCCCTCCATGGGCATGTCCAGAAAATACTAAATCCACATCACTCATAGAATATATATCAAACAATTCAGGCCTATGAGAAAGTAGAATTTTAAAATAATTATTCTGCTCTACTAGGTTGTTTAATAAATTTTCAGTTTGTATATTATCACCATATTCTCGTGAGTCTGCTTCATTAAATGATGGATCAGACAATCCTATTATATCAATAGAATGATTATCTTTAATAACTTCTGTTTTTTCATTATCTAAAACAATAACTCCAGCTTCTTCTAACTTGGACTTTAAATTATTATATGAACCAGACCAAGCCTCATGGTTTCCAGAAACATAATATATTGGTGCAATATCAATTGTTCCATTTATTAATTCCATTGCAGCATCAATATCCGTATTATTTGAATCAATTAAATCTCCAGTAATGACAATTATGTCAGGATTTATTGTTTCTATTTTTTCTAATATACTGTTTTGTTTGTTTCCAAATTCCTTATTGTGAAGGTCTGAAACCTGTAATATTCTATATCCATTAAAGGCTTCAGGAATTTTATCGTTCTTAAATACTATCTCATTTATTGTTATGGAATTATTTTGCCAGCTAACGAAAGCAATTAATCCAACAATGACAGCAATAATAACTATTAATGTATTTTTTCTTTTTCTCTTAAATCTCATATCATCTCCCCTTATATTAAATTGATATTCTTTCTTAAATAAAGTATATAAAATATTCCTTGTCTAAGTTATAGCCTAACTTTTCAGCAAGTGCTACAGAATTGAGATTTGAAGCATCCCATTTAGGATAAATGTTTCTATCTAAGCATTCTAAAATTACTTTTGAAGCACAAGCAAGAGCCAAGCCTTTTCTTTGATATTCTGGCTTTGTTTCTATAGTAATATCAATATGACCTTTGCAATAACTATAGGAGGAGGCGCCAGATATTATTTCTCCATCTTTCATAATCACATAGCCTATTCCATAGTTTAAGAAATGCTCTAAAGATAAAAAGTTAGAGCAGAAATCTTCTGTCCAGCTTTGTTGTAAGGCTATTTGATAAATTTCTTCATTAATTCTTTTAGTATTAAGTTCAGGCTGTATTGCATCAGCATAGTTTTCAAGCTTATTTCTATCGAAAATATTAGACTCGTGCTTAAAAGAATAACGCTTACGTTTCTTAAAGGTCTCTGCAAAGTTTTCTTCAATAAATTCTGACCAAGTATTACTAGAATATCCAATTAGCTTGCCTTTACAGTTATCTTTTAAAATATCTACAATTTCTGCTTTGTATTTTTTATCTATATTTCCGATCAAGTAGCAGAAATCAGCGATAACAAGTATTGCAGTAGTAGGATTAATTATATCATTAACCCAAGAAGCTCCAGAAATAAATCCTTGCAAGTAGCCTGGAAGAGTAGCTTCGTTTTTTGGTAATTCTAATTGATTTAATATTTGTAAGTTGTCCTTTGATAATTTTATCATTTAAGATTAAACTCCCTTCATTCACCAAATAGATTATTTTACTGGTAATAATAATGCAGATTAAATTCCTCAAGTAATAGTTATATTGTATCATTACTAAGGATTCACATGTAATAAATTTACTTATATGACAATATTTTATACTATATTGATGAGGGAATATAGTCAGGGCAAATTAATTATCTTAGATTTTGAAACTTATTATTCCATTAATATGTATTAATAAATAGATGATAAAATTTGGAAGGTGAGCTGCACCTTTACTAAAGGTAGCTTTAAACTCTAGTGAACAGAAAGGGAAAGTAAATTATAAAAAGATTATTTTGGGTTATGATTACACTAATATTATTTATAATGTCTGGCTGTAATAAAGCTAAGGTTACTACTGGAGATGAAAAGAAAGCAGAGGATTATGTTAAGGCAGAAGGATATAAAATTACTGCCTATATGGGAGAGATACAGAAGTATATATTAGATAAAAATATGCTGTTTGGGCCAGCTAGTATGCAATATCAGCAAATTTGGTCAGTGCAGAATTATGAGCCTGATCAGTATTTTGGGAAAGAGATAATTACTTATGGCTTTACTGTAGAAAATCATCCTCTACAAAAGAGAGATAACAATGGGAAAAATGGAGTGAATGTCTATATCATGATGATAGACGGCGAGGTTATTGGAGGATATTCATTTCCCAATGCTGATGTAGCTGGTGCATATAGTTCACTAGATGGGAAAACCTTAGAGGAGGTTACGGGTTTAAGCTTTCAGAGATGGAGTGAAGAGTGGGAGAAGAAATCGGGGATTGATTAGGTTTAAATTTAAAAGTAGCTAGAACCAACAACGGTCTTAAAGATTGCTTTGAAATATAAAAAGGTAGGAGGGAAACTATGTACAAGAAGACAGGCTTCTTTTTATCGATTATTCTTATATTAGCTTTATTTACAGGTTGTGCAGGAGGAATTTCAGCAGGTAAAGGTCCAGAAAAACCTCCGGAGATTAGTATAAAAGCCGAGGGGGTATCTCTTCCCTGGGTGGTTGGACTTAATGTATGGGATGGAGCAATGTATAAACGGGAGGATACCTTTAAAGATTTCTTTAATAAAAAGCATGAAATAATAGAATTAAAGGAAGGAACTGAAATTACCATTGATTTTAAGGGATATAAGCCTGACGAAGTCACAGTAGAAGATAATATTCTTAAAGATAACGGAGATCTGTTCTTGGAAGGGGCTGAACCTAAAACTATTAAAGATATTACTTGGAAAGGGGATAAAATGACCTTTGTCCTCGAGGAAGATTCTGAAACTCCTTCTGAAGTAGTTATTAATGGTTATATTATTAGAGGCTTTAGAATTAAATGCACCTGGGGAAAGAATGAATGTGAGTATGCCATTGTAGTAAAGACTAAGGACCAGATATTGAGTTCAGATGCTCAAGGCTATTATCAGGTTTTCCTGGAGCTCATGGATGAGGATACTGGCCTTCAAGGGGATATTAAGTATATTGCATTAGATTATAAGAATGCCCTCACAGAGAATAAAAAAATCCTTGAAAAGCTCATGGAGGAATACTGCATTGCTAATGGCTATGAGCTGCTCCTTGATGATTATGAAGGTCTTACGGAAAAAGGCTATATAAATAAGCAGGAGCTATATTTTCCTGATGGAATTATAATATCCTTCGAGGACGAGAAACTGCAAGAGGATAAGCTAATAACCAATGCTAGAAAGTGGAGAAGTGGAAAAGGAGCAATTGGTGCAACCTACACAGCAATCAAAGAAAATGGAGTATGGAAAGTAGACGAGGCTGCAACCAGGGGGCAGTGGATAAGCTAGCATTGATCTGTTAGCTTTTGCTCAATAGAGAATAATACTATATAACCAGCTAATAAAAATACAATAGAAAGGCTTAGCTATGGCTTAAAGGCTCTGGCTAGGCTTTTTATATTTGCTGCTATCGTCATAAAAAATTTAATATCATTATTTTCTGTGCTTATACATATATACATAATGATATAAAGATAGATATTAGAGGGATATATGCTTGAGGTTATCGGTGTTAGTAAAAGCTATGGGAGAAATAAGGTTCTAAAGAATGTAAGCTTTAAAATTTTTCCTGGGGAGCTTCTCTTTTTACTAGGAAAGAATGGAGCAGGGAAGACAACTCTATTGAATATAATCTCCTCCATACATTCTATGACCAAGGGGGAGGTTTTAATAAATGGCTTTAGCATCAAAGATAGGCCTATAGAGGCTAAAAGGAGTCTAGGATATATAGTTGATGATATTAAGGCTTTTGAATTTTTGACAGGTGGAGAATTTTTGGAGTTTATCGCTTCCGTTTATAAGCTAGAAAATAAAGATAGAATTATTAAAAGGTATGTGACTCTTTTTCAAATGGATGACTGTCTAAATCAGCTGATTTCTACCTATTCTTCAGGGATGAAGAAAAAGATAATGATAATTTCCTGTCTTATTCGTAATCCCCCTGTCCTCATTATGGATGAGCCTACCAATGGTCTTGATATAGGCTCACATCTAGTGCTTTTTAACGAAATAAGAAGTCTTGCAAGTAAAAAAACAATTCTCATCGCAACCCACGACCGATTTATTATTGAAGGATTAATAGCTATGGGCATTAAGAGCAGGATTGCCATCATAAAGGATGGGAGGATTGCAGCGTTAGATACCCTGGATAATCTTAAGAGAAGATATCATAAGAGATCCGTTGCAGAAGTGTTTTTGGAGGTTTATAAGCTATGAAAAATAGTATTAGCGTTCTAGTACATCATGAATATAAGAAAAGAGGCCAAGGGAAAATATTTTTAGTAATTAACCTAGGCTTTTTAATTTTTACTACTTATCAGACAGTGGTGGTTGCCCCGATAGTAAATGAAGCAGATATACTTTACAACTATGTTTCTAACGTAGTTTATCAATTATTTGCTGCAATGGTATTTTTCATGAGCTTTACCTCTGCAAAGACTATTATGGATATTAAGAGATATAGCTATTTATTATCCTTCCCTTTAAAGGAGTTGGACATATTTACAGCCATAAAGCTTAATAATAGCAAGAATCTTTTTGTTACAGTTCTAGTAATACTCCTTCCATTATCATGGATATTGCTCCGCTTTAAAATATCAATATTTAGATTTTCATTCTTTGTGCTAAGTATCATAGTTCTTGCCTTTATATGCTATGCCCTAACTGATTTAATCATATTAATAGCCTATGTAATTCTTCCAGTAAAATCGCTTTTATATGTAGTAGTAGCAATTATGGCAGCACCTATGTGGGTTATACAGAATAATGCAGACTCTATTAAAGCTATTAATTTTTATAGTAATAATGAGGGGTATATTTATATTATTGATAAGATATTTCCTTATTGTAGATTCCTATTAGTAAACCTATTTAATAATCCAGGGACACTTTATATATCATTGACAGCATTCATCAGCATAGCCTTTGGCTTCTTATTAATCAAATTCAATCAAGCCTTACTGCAGGTTGCATTCTTCAAAATAATAGAGAAGGAGGATAATAAAAGGTCTACTTATTCTAAGATTAGTGTTGATGAAATAAAGCCACGACCAGTATTAATAGCATATTTTTTAAAGGAATATAGATTTATAATGAGGGAGAATAAGAAGGTATTATTCGATATTATGGCAATTTTAGCTGTATTAATTGCCTTTTTCGGAATGCTTTTCTTCACACCTTTTATTTCTGAGATATTATTAAAAGTTATGAATATCCCTCCTACTGATGCCAATTCGGAAAAAATCATTTGGTTTTTAATAAATTGGTCAATTGTTGTACTTTCATTATTTGTAAGCTTAGGAAGCTTTAACTTGAATATCTTTAGAATTCGATTAGGTAAAGAAACTCTTCCCTTTGAGAAATATATTCAGCTTAGCAATAAGCCTTTAATGTACTCTATCCTAATAATGAGGATAATAGGATCAGTGACACTGTTTAGTATTATAATGATAATTTTATTTTTTGCTGGAATATATAATAAGGAAACTTTTCTGGTAATTCCCCTAGCCCTTGTAAATATAGCTTCTATTGCAATCCTTGATTTAATACTGGATATAGTTATTCCAAATATAAAGAATAAAGGTATTGTTTATATGTCTTTAGATGTTTTAAAGATAGCTGTTTGCATCCTATGTAGGATATTTTATTTATCAATACTTATGATAGTATGCTATCTTGTCCTTAGGTTTATGGTTAATAATATATTTATTCCAGCTATATTTATAAGCAGCTTGTTTTTATCGTTAATGGTATTTGTTCTGAATTCAGACTTTGTGGACAGGCATTATAAAAGAATAGGTTGTTAAGATACTACTTTGTCCATGCGAACACTTTCTCACTTCTATGGTGACATTCACATTACAATATACAACAACACATTACACCATACGACAAACAAAAACCTTCTAAGGTGAAATCACCTTAGAAGGTTTTTTGCAAGTTTTTTTAAGAAAGGATTGCTTAAGTAGTAAGTGATGTCATTATAGCTAGTGATAGTTATGTTCTTGAGGTTTTCTTTGACAGCCCTTTGAACCTTTAGGTATTCATCATAGGCAGCATCTCCTTTTAGAGGTGGCTCAAGGACAGTTTTCTTAGCATCTAGCTCCTGTATTAAAGCCAGCAAAACATGCTTTCTTAAAACTGTTAGGAGAGACTCCTCTATCCAGTAGCTGTATTGGATACTTGGGTTTTCTATGGCCTTCATTTTTAGATATAGCTCAAAGCCGTCACCAGCATCACGCCATATGTCTACGAAGGCGAAATCGTAGTGTTCTTTGGTGGTATCATAGTCAAAGGCATCACAGTTGATTATTTTTACCTTCTCTTTATGGGAAAATTGAGGGAGTATATAAGTTTCAAATAGATCTATGACAGCCTTATCCCTTTCTATTACTGTTATGCTTTCTACATTCTCCTTTTCAGACACCATATAGGCATAGTAGCCAAGGCCTAGGCCGTAGGTGATTACCTTGCCAAAGGCTTTGTCTATGGCTTCTTGAGAGCTTTCTAGCTCGCTGGGGGTTATGGTCATCCATTCATTGTTATTTTCTAAAACAGCAGGGAAGGAAAAACTTTCGCTGAAGAATCCTAATCTGGGAATTTCTCTAAAGCTCTCATCCACATATACATCATCATAAAGAAAGGCTTCATAAGGCTGAAAGGTTTCTTCTTTTAGCTCCCAGGTCCCTACCTTTTTATTTGGTATTTTTATGTTTTTGTAGTAAGGATTATTTAAATATTTAGCTGTGTCTAGCTTTTTTATAGAAGGACGGATATACCTTCTAGCTATCTCTCTATGATTTTCATACTTTTCTATGTCAAAGCCACAGGCTGCCAAAAATAAATAATAGTAGGCCTCCTCCTCTCTAAAGTAACCATCACCATTAAAATCTTCAATAAGCTCTTTGGTTATATGCTTTGAATGGTTGATTATGTATTCTGCATACATTGAGATGATATCCTCATTGGTTATTCTAATATTAGAAAGGGACATAAGCTTTTTTATGTCTTCTTTATTTAATTTAATATTCATTAATGGTTCTTCTCCTATTCTATCAGGTAACATTTTCAATAATATTATCACCTATATTATAAGCTTCTATAAAGTATAGCATATTATTTCTTAGTTCATAATAGCCTTATTTCAATAGATTACATAATAGGATAGTATAGCTTTTCTGCACAGGAAATCACCAAAGTTGGTAAAACAATTATGCCCAGAGCTTACCCATCTTACGCTAAAGTTTTGTCTTTGTGGTCAATGATTATAAAGTATAATAGAAGTATATGATTGATTTTTAGTTAAGAAAAATAATGATTTTATTCTCTAGTTTATGAAAAAGAGAGGTGGAGAAATGGCATATACGGAATTAATCAAGAGCTTTGAACGAATTCGTAATTATATGAGGGAATTCTACGTTTATGGCTTTAAAAGCAGAGAGGAGCTTGCAATGAAGAGTGCTCGTTCCTATGATAATGAGCGTAGAAGGATTGAAAGCTATATTGGTGACTATATGGCCTTTCGACAGACACCCTCCGGTAAAAATATTTTCATTTCTATAGATAGTAGGACCACAACTCATAATCCTCTTTATAAAGCTTTAAAAGCAAAGAGCTTTACTGATGGAGATATAACCTTTCATTTTATTATCTTTGACATACTACACAGTCCCAATATCACCCTGTCCTTAAATGAAATCATTGAAAGAATTGACAATGAGTATTTAGCATGCTTTAGAGAGCCTATGATTTTTGATAAATCCACTGTTAGGAAAAAGCTGAAGGAATATGAGGAGCTTGGACTGATAACAAGTAATAAAGAAGGAAGATTGATGACCTACAGACGGACAAACTGTTTTCTGGATAGCTTGTCCCAAGGATTTAAGCTAGAGCCGTCTGCTCCATCTAAAGAAGAAAATAATAGCAACCTAATTGATGCCATTAATTATTTTTCAGAGGTTTCTCTCTGTGGGATAATAGGTAGTTATATTTTAGGTAAGCTTCCTGAAGGAGAGACACCTTTTTCCTTTAAGCATCATTACATAACTCAGGCTCTGGAGTCAGAAGCCTTATATAAGCTGCTATTAGCTATCAGTGATAGAAGATCTATTACTCTTGTAAATTACCGTAGAGGTGGAAGCAAAAATAAGGATTGCTGCCTTATTCCTCTGAAGATATTTATAAGTGTTCAAAGTGGAAGGCGATATCTAATTGGCTATCATATAAAAGACAATAACATCAGAGCCTATAGACTGGATTATATAACGGAAGTAAAGCTTGGAGAGGCTATAGAAGAAAAAAGCTTTATGGAGCTCAGAGAGTTGCTTCAGGAGAGGCAGAAGCATATGTGGGGAGTTAGCTCTTTGAAGAATAATAAGCTGGAGAAGGTGGAGTTCACTATTTATATAAGTGAAAAGGAAGGACACATATACAGGAGAATAGAGAGAGAAAAACGCTGCGGCAAGCTAGAATGGGTAGATGCTAATCATCTGAAGTTTACCTGTGAGGTTTATGACAGTAACGAGATGCTTCCATGGATTCGCACCTTTATCTGCAGAATTACCTCCATAAGCTTTTCAAATAAATTAATTGAAGCTAAGTTTAAAAGTGATTTAGAGAAAATGTACAGTATTTATGGTTTAGGTGGTGAGGGAAATAGTGATATTTCATGAGATTTATAGCTGTTATTATAATGCAGTAGCAAAAATAATAGCCTTAGGAGTTAAGGGAGAGCTGACAGAAAAGGCTATGAAGGAAATAATTGAGGATAATGCCTTTAGAGAAAGCTTTCTAAACATTATTCCAGCCCTTAAGAATCAACAGTGGCAGCTTATCACAGAGGATTTTAAAACTCCTATGAAGAAGCCTCCTAGCCAGCCCTTAAGCCTCTTAGAAAAAAGGTGGCTTAAAGCCATAACCCTAGATCCCAGGATAAGGCTTTTTAATATTTCTCTTCCGGGACTTGAGGAGGTGAAGCCTCTTTTCACCCCTGAGGACTATGTAGTCTTTGATAAATACACCGATGGTGATGACTATGGTGATGAAGGCTATATAAAAATTTTTCAAACCCTCATAAAGGGAATAAAGGAGAGGCGAAGGGTAAAAATAAGTTATTTAACAGCTAAAGGGAAGGGAATGGAGTTTTATTGCAAACCCTGCTCTCTAGAATACTCTGAGAAGGATGATAAATTTAGGTTGACTACCTCAGGCTGCCGCTATATTAATGTTATTAATATAAGTAACATAAATAAATGCACACTTTTAGAAGGTTATGGAGATAAAGTGCCTCCTAAAAAAGCTCCAATAAAGAAAGCTCTAATTCTTGAATTGTTTGACGGAAGAAATGCCCTGGAAAGGGCAATGCTCCACTTTGCTCACTTTGATAAGGAAGCAGAAAAATTAGAGGGTAATAAATATAGAGTGAAAATTAATTATGATAAGGCCGATGAGATAGAGCTTGTGATAAGGGTTTTATCCTTTGGTCCCATGATAAAAGTACTAGAACCAGAGGGGTTTATTAGCTTAATAAAAGAAAGATTGCTCATGCAAAAAAAGTTGCGATAATTTTAGTTCGCAACTTTTTTTCCGTGATAAGGGAGAGGGGATTTTCTAAAATATAATTACAGAAAGCTTTTTGCTGGTGTATTAAAATTTACACGGCGGTGTGCTAGGTGTACCAAAGCGTATTCCAAAGCTTGGTCTGTACATGGTATAGCAATATGCTATGGGGTTCGACTCCCCGTTAGAATTTGAAGCGTAGGACTTCAAAGAACCTTTTACCCCTGCCACGGGTAGGATATTTGTGCTAAGAGCACAGCAAACAGAAGGATAGAAGTAAAAAAATCACCCGGTTATCATGCTTTGTCTATTTTCTTTGAGAAGATGGAAAAGCGTGATGACAATGGTTAAAAGGCCCTGTCGATAGAAGGATACCGTTTATAGCTTGTATCAGCCAGGTTAAAGTCTTCGCTGATACCAGAGGTAAACTTAATTCTTTCGCCGCCTGCGCCATGGGTGCTATCCTAAAAAATATTAAACCAGGAGGTTATTCTATATGAAGATAATAATTAATGAAAATCAAAGAGGACTTCTGTTTAAAAAGGGCAAATTCATAAAAATGCTGGAGGCTGGAAGCTATTATACCTTTGGCAGCAGAGAGATTAAAATAATGGAGCTTGATGAGCCTGTGACAACTGTAGATTGTTCACTAGATACTCTCCTAAAGAATGAAAGCTTTGCAGAGAATACACAGGTTGTAGAGGTAGGAGATGAGGAGCTTGCCCTACATTTTGTAAATGGAAAGTTCTCCAAGGCCTTAAAGGCAGGAAGGTATTGCTTTTGGTCCGTTTATGATAAGCATGAATTTAAGCTAATAAGCATTAAGGATCCTGAGGTTTCTGAGGATATCCCAAGATATATATTTGGAAAAATACTCCCTTATCTTTATACAAGGGTAGATGTGGAGGAGTATCAGGTGGGACGACTCTATTATGATAATAAGCTTATAAAATTTTTAGGTGCTGGCACCTACTATTTTTGGAATGGTGGAACAAAGGTGACCGTAGGCATTACTGACATGCGAATGACTAAAATGGATATTGCAGGACAGGAGATTCTCACAAAGGATAAGGTAACCTTAAGAGTTAATTTTGTATGCAGCTATAAAATAACTGATCATGTGAAGGTGCTGACAGAAATTGATAACTATAAGGAGCAGCTTCACCTGGCAGCGCAGCTGGTTATCCGTGAGTACGTAGGGAAATTCCGCATTGATGAAATCCTGGAAAACAAAGAGGAGATATCTTCTGATATATTTAAAAGACTTAAGGAGAAAGGCGCAGAGCTGTATTTAGATGTTGTTGATGCAGGGATAAAGGACATAATACTTCCAGGAGAAATTCGAGAGATTATGAACACTGTGCTCATAGCAGAAAAGAAGGCACAAGCTAATGTAATAACCCGCCGTGAGGAGGTGGCATCTACTCGCTCGCTACTAAATACCGCTAAGCTTATGGATGAAAACAAGACCCTCTACAAGCTTAAGGAGCTGGAGTACTTAGAAAAAATCTGTGAGAATGTAGGTAATATTTCTGTATCGGGAGGAAATCTTCTGGGTGAGCTTAAAGAACTGATTAGGGCAACCTAAGTCTAGCTATAAGCTACTGAAAGCTAGTAAAGCTATAGCAATATTAACTTAATAAAATGATAATAAGCCTGAATCATTACTGCGGATTCAGGCTTATAAAGTTAGGAGAATATTATGAAAAAATATTACCCAATGCTTTGTAATTATACATAGGTATTATAAGGTTTATAACTTCAAAGCAGGGGAGTAAATAGTTTCTATCCAGGTATTTCCCCAACACCATTAGCAATCACTCTTGGGCTGTAAGGATATTGTTCTACTAAGGACCTTGTACTTACTCCTGAAAGTACAAGGACTGTATCCAGACCACTTTCGATTCCAGCAATAATGTCTGTATCCATTCTATCACCGATTATAGCTGCATCCTCTGAATGAACACCGAGCATCTTAAGGCCAGTCCTCATCATTAGGGGATTGGGTTTACCAACGTAATATGCAATTTTTCCGGTGGCAAGTTCAATAGGAGCTATTAATGCCCTACAGGCTGGGATGATTCCGTTTTCAGATGGACCGGTTAAATCGGTATTAGTACCTATAAGTTTAGCACCGTTTAATACGTGTCTTACAGCCTGACAGATACTATCATAATTATAGTTGCTGGTTTCTCCTACAATAACATAGTCAGGATCCACTGGATTTATGGTGATTCCTGCATCGTACAAGGCATTATATAAGCCGGGTTCCCCAATGACATAGGCACTGCAGCCTGGGCTTTGGGAGCTTAAAAATTTTGCCGTAGCTAGTGCGCTAGTGTAGAAGTGGCTTGAATCCACCTCAAGTCCCATACGATTTAGCTTGTGCTGCAGCTCCACAGGTGAATAGCGGCTGCTGTTTGTAAGGAATAGAAATTTTTTATTCTCCTTATAAAGCCAATCTACGAATTCTTTAACCCCAGGAAGAATCATATCTCCATGATAAATAACTCCATCCATATCACAAAGAAATCCTAATTTTTGTCTAATAGTTTCCATATATCACCCTCCTTATTACTAATAAAACCAATCACAAAATAAATATGTTCAAATAGATTATATCAAATTAATTGAATTAAATGAATATTACGTGGTGCTTTAAGAATTATTTTCTCCAGTATGAATATCCCAATTATATTGATATAATAATTACAAATTGCAGAATATGAAAGTGAAGGTAATTTTTATGAAGTTAAATCCTTATGAGATTTTAGAGGAAATTGAAGAGGAAGATAAGCGGAATAAAAGGGGAAATCTAAAGATATTTTTTGGTTATGCTGCAGGGGTAGGGAAGACTTATGCTATGCTGGAGGCTGCCCATAAGGCTAAGGAAGCCGGAGTTGATGTGGTTATAGGTTATGTTGAACCTCATACAAGACCAGATACTCTTGAGCTTCTAGAGGGGTTAGAGGTAATGCCGACTCTTAGCACTGAGCATAAGGGGACTAGTTTAAAAGAATTTAACCTAGATGAAGCGCTGAAGAGAAGGCCGGATCTGATTATTGTAGACGAGCTAGCTCATACGGTTTATAAAGGTGGACGTCATGTAAAGAGATATCAAGATATTGAGGAGCTGTTGAAGGCAGGAATAGATGTTTATACCACGGTAAATGTACAGCATATTGAGAGCCTAAATGATACCGTTGCTGCTGTTACAGGGGTTATAGTTAGAGAAAGAATACCTGACCGTATTTTTGATAATGCAGAACAGGTAGAGCTTGTGGATATTGAGCCTAGAGAGCTTATTGAAAGATTGAATTCTGGTAAGGTAGATAAGATGGCTCAGGTGGAAAGGGCTTTAAATAATTTTTTCTCTATGGAGAACCTCACGGCCCTTAGAGAAATAGCCTTAAGACGCTGTGCCGATAGAATAAATTTATTGACTGAAAGGTCAATGAGGATACAAGGTAATAGAAGTCATGGAGATGAACATATTTTGGTGTGCCTTTCACCTTCTCCCTCCAATGGGAAGATAATAAGAACGGCAGCGAGAATGGCTACAGCTTATAAAGGAAGGTTTACAGCTTTATTGGTTGAAACTCCGGAGTTTTCTTCCTTGAGTGAAGATAGCAAAAAGCATCTAAGGGAAAACCTAAGATTAGCAGAGCAGCTGGGAGCAGCTATCGAAGCAGTTTATGGTGATGATATTGCCTTTCAGATTTCAGAGTTTGCTAGACTTTCAGGAGCTACCAAGGTGGTAATGGGAAGAGATGATGGAAAGAGAAGAGGCTTCCTTGCCAAGCCATCTATCATGGAAAGGCTCCTGGAGATAGCACCTAATCTTGATATACACATAATTCCTGTAAGTAATGCAGTGAAGTATAGAATACAGAGGTCTAAGGGGATTAAGGATTGCTTTAATTTATGGGATTCTCTCATAAGCTTGTTTATGGTAATGGTAGCTACTATAATCGGAGAAATGTTTCAATATATAGGACTGGATAATGATAATATTATTACAGTTTATATTCTGGGAGTTTTAATTGTGTCTATATTAACCTCTCATAGACTTTACTGTTATATCACTTCTATTATCAGTGTATTGGCCTTTAATTTCTTTTTTATCATACCCAAATACTCTTTAGATACCTATGATAATGGATATATAATAACATTTTTTATAATGCTGATTGCAGCGCTAATATCTAGCTCTCTTACTATGAAGATTAAACAGCATGCAAAAAGGTCTGCTGAGACAGCCTATAGAACACAGATATTGTTTGAAACCAATCAGCTTTTATCTCAGGAACAGAACCATATTGGAATTATTTCCGTTACCGCTAACCATCTGGTAAAGCTTTTGGGAAGAACAATAGTATTTTATGATATGTCTAATGATATTCTTAGGGAGCCTCTTGTGTTTAATTCTGAAGAGGATGATAAGAAGATAGAGTATATTACAAAAAATGAAAGGGCTGTAGCTGCCTGGGTGGCAAAAAACAACAAAAGGGCAGGAGCAAGTACTAATACCTTAGGAGATTCTAAATGCTTATACCTTGCGGTGAGGAGCAATGAAGAGGTCTTTGGTGTAGTGGGGATAGTTATAGACAATAACCCATTAGATAGCTTTGAAAACAGTATAGTTTTATCCATTTTAGGAGAATGTGCCTTAGCACTAAAAAATGAGAAAACTCTCAATGAAAGAGAAGAGGCGGCAATAATGGCTAAAAATGAATTGATGAGAGCCAACCTTCTCCGTTCTATCTCCCATGATTTGAGGACTCCACTTACTTCTATATCAGGGAATGCTGCAATGCTCATGGACAATGAGGATGCTGTAGATATCAAGAAGAGAAGGAAGATGTATTCCGATATCTATGAGGAATCCCTATGGCTTATAAATCTTGTGGAAAATATACTTTCTGTAACTCAAATCGAAAATGGATCCATGAATCTTAATACAAGCTCGGAGCTCATGGAAGAGATTGTAGAAGAGGCCCTAAAGCATATAAATAAAAGGCGGGGAGACCATAAGATAATCGTTACCTTAGATGATAGCTATCCAATGGTAGAGGTAGACGCAAAGCTTATTGTTCAGGTAATTATCAATATTTTAGACAACGGAATTAAATATACCCCTAAGGAATCAGAAATAACCATCTTGATTAAAAGACTTGATAATAAGGTACTTGTGGAGATAGGAGATAATGGACCAGGAATACCTGATGAAAGTAAGGAGAGAATTTTTGAAATGTTCTATAGCCTTAATAATAATATCTCTGATAGCAGAAGAAGCCTGGGCCTGGGTCTTGCTTTATGCAAGTCTATAATAACAGCTCATGGAGGAGAAATCACAGTTCGGGATAATTATCCCAAGGGAACTATCTTTGCCTTTACTCTTCCTTTAAAGGAAGTTAGCTTGTATGAATAAACTATTCATTTTGAACCTCCTGATAACATAGGTTGTTCAGTTATATAGGTTATAGTATGCTAAAGCTTCAACCAAGGACAGGCCTTGCTTGAAGCTTTAATGTCATACTCCCCTCTCTCAATTCATAGCCCATAACTACCCTATATCTTGGTCCTTATCTCTTAGCTCTTACTCCTTAACTCTTAGCTCTTACTTATTACTTCTTAGTTCATTCCTTACACAGCACTATTCACCGCTCTCAAGGGCTCAGCAATTCTTCCATCCTTGATTTCTATGATTCTATCAGCCTTTTTTGCTATTTTGTTATCATGGGTTATGATTACAAAGGTGGTTCCTAAGTCCTCGTTGATATCTCTTAAAAGCTCATAGATATTGTCTGAGGAGGAGGAGTCTAAATTTCCTGTAGGCTCATCGGCTAGGACAAGCATCGGGTTATTTATTAGGGCTCTTGCTATAGCAGTTCTCTGCTGCTGACCTCCAGACATCTTTGTGGATTTGTTATTTTTTACTTTAGAGAGTCCAACCATATCCATAAGCTCATGTGCCTTTTCTATAACCTCCTTGGGTGGGTTAGGATTCTTGATCCTGTAGGGAAGGAGGACATTTTCCAGGGCTGTAAATTCAGGGAGAAGATGATGGAACTGAAATATGAAGCCTATAGTTTCATTACGAAGCTCCGCCAGCTGGTTTTTATTCATAGTGTCAGCTCTTTTTCCATTTATGATAAGCTCTCCTTCTGTAGGCTTGTCAAGAGTTCCAATGATGTTTAATAGTGTGCTCTTACCACTGCCGGAGGCTCCAATTATAGAGTTGAAGCTTCCTTTTTTTAGAGTGAGATTTATATCCTTTAATACATGAGTTTTCATGGTGCTTCCATAGATTTTGTTTATGTTTTTTAATTCTAAGATATTAGCCATTCTGTATCACCTCTATTGGATTTAATTTTGAAGAACGTCTTGCGGGAATCAGGGAGGCAATAACTGCTGAAGCTAATGCTATTAAAGCAGATATGCCTATGAAGCCATAATCTATATAAAGTTCTATGATGGGGGTACCATCAGGGTTTAAAGCAAATTTGGTAAATAGGAAGCTTAATAGTAAACCAAGGCCTATGCCTAAGATAGTTCCTATTACTCCTAATAAAAAGCCTTCCATTAAAAATATGAGACTTGCACTCCTATCCTTTATTCCCATAGCCTTTAATATTCCTAGCTGCTTTGATTTTTGCATTACCGTTATTGCAAGGACACTAGCAATTCCCAGGACCACAGATATTAGTACAAAAGCCTGTATCATAATGCTGGAGATATTCTGACCGTTGAGACCGCTAAGGAGGCTTTCATTTTCAGCCTTCCAGTTAGTTATTTCTAGTCCTTCAGGTAGTGAAGCTTGTAAATTTTTTGCTATCTCATCGGAGGCAAATTCCTCTGTAAGCTGCATCTCTATGGAGGTTACTCCATCATCGTAGTTAAATAAGCTTTGACTGGTTGGTAGGGTAGATATAAGCCAGGATTCGTTTAGGGAGGCAACCTTCAAATCATAAAAGCCTGTTATCTTTAGATTTTTAACCTCACCACTGTTTGTGTAAAGCTCAATTTCATCTCCTAGGTCAGCTCCTAAGCTTTCCTGCAGCTCTTTTCCTATGATAATTTCGTTATCACCCTGTGGAAGGTTTCCTTCATAAAGCTTTTCTGAAAAACTATAAAGATTATCGGAAGAAATTTCATCCATTCCTCTCACGAGTACAGAGTAGCTTTCATCCTCCTGACGAAGAAGAGCTGCACCTTCTGCCGTGGTATTGAGATTTATTATTCTTTCATCCTCAGCGCTAACCTTCTCTAGAAGCTCTTGATAATTTTCTATTGGCTCTCCTTTTTTTTCTGAGGTTATTGTTATGTGAGGGGAGCTTCCTATGGTTTTATCTAAAAGGCTCAGCTGAAGTCCTGAGATTAGTGAGCCTATGAATATCTGTACAGAAACTCCTACGGCTATGCCTAAGGCTATGAGTATTGTCTGTGCTCTGCTGGAGATTAAAAATCTAAAAGCAATTTTAAAGGGTAGTTTCATTTTGTATATCCTCCTATTTCTTTGAGTTTTATTTTGAGATTCTATTGTATCTAGAGATAAAATATCAACATTCCATCCATATATAAGTTTTTATTGTTCGGTATGAGCTTTGGTAGCTTCCTGACATTTTGCTCTATGGGAAATTAGTTTAAGCTTTTAAATATTATTATTTAATAGTTTTTATCTTTTGTATTTACTCTATAATAATCCACACCTGGAGATGAAACAATAAATATTCAGTAAAATACTGAAAAAAATACCACGATATGTGATATAATAATTACCATATAATAGTAGGAGGTATTGCCGTGGATACATTATCTCTAAGATTGAAAAAGTTAAGGCTGGATAAGGGATATACACAAAAAAAGCTTGCTGATCAGCTGGGTGTAAAGCAGACAGCCATAGCAAACTATGAAAAGGCTCTAAGGGTTCCGGACATTGATATGCTGGTTAAAATAGCAGATATGTTTCAGGTTTCCCTAGACTTTTTGTATGGTAGAGAAAATCCAGAAAGCTTTGAGGATTATTATCGTAAGGATATAGATACAGAGACAGCTAATAAGGAAGAGCTTCATAAGATTTATTTAGAGCATTTATTAAAGGGAGATAAGCTATCCGCCAGGGAGCTGGTATTACAGCTTCAAGAGGAAGGGATGGATATATCAACAATATATTTAGAGGTACTGGAAAAGGCTCTTGTAGAAACAGGAACCCGATGGGAAAAGGGGACCTTAGAGGTATGGGAGGAGCATTTTATATCTGAAACAACCCTTGACTTAATGAGAGAGGTTAAGCTTAAAGAGAATAAGGCAAGAATATTTAAGGGAAGCGTATTGACCTTGACCCCTGGTGCAGAGCTTCATAGCATAGGAGTAAAGATGATTTCAGATGTTCTGGAGCTTAAAGGCTATAGGGTTTATTATCTTGGCTGTAATATTCCTATGAATAGTCTTCTAAAGGCAATTGAGGATAAAAAGCCAAAATATCTGGCTCTTTCAGTGACCATGGCTTATCATATGGATTCTGCAAAATATCTAATTGATGGTGTTAAGAGGGCGCTTAAAAATAAGAGGCCAATTATTATAATAGGAGGAGCTGCCTTTAGAGAGGGAGGAAATCCCTGTAGAGAAACAGGAGCGGATTTCTATGGAGGAAGTCTTCTAGATATATTGACCTTTGTTAAGTAATAATCTTAAGAGTGGTTTGATTAAGAAAACCTCTGATATGGTATAATTACCATAGACTAAAAGTAAGAATTCTGCACTCTGCCAGCTATGGAGGTAATAAATTTGTACTTAGATATAGATACAGTGAAGGATTGGTTAAACAATCTTGATTATAAAAAGGCTTTAAAATATTATAATGAGGGTTATGTTGAGACCCTATCTGTCTTTTCTGAGGATAGTATATGGAAGGAAGACAATAATGTTGATAGAATCAGCGGAAATGTTATCTCCTTTAATGGCTTTAATACTTATAATGTTAATGTTAGGATGGATAATAAAGGACGCCGCCTTAGTGCTAACTGCAGCTGTGAGGAGAAAAAGTCCAATAGCCCCTGCTCTCATATAGGAGCTGTTTTATTGAAATATATTAATGAAAATCAAGGTGCTATTATAGCTGAGAAGCAGTCAAAGGAAATCGATGCTCTCATAAATAATCTTAAAAATGCTGCACAGGATAATAATGAATATAAAAGAGAAGTGGATTTAGAGTTTAAGCTTTTTGACGATACAAATACCTATAGACCTTCTCTAGAGCTTAAGATTGGTACAGGGAAGCTTTATGTTGTGAAGAGTCTAAAGAAGTTTTTGAGTTCTCTTTCTAAGGAGGAGCCCATTGAGTTTGGCAAGAATTTTGTCCTTGAACCATCTCTTCATAAATTTAGCGCCACTGATGATGGAATAATACGGATGCTTTTAGAGCTGTGGGAGGTGGAGGAGGAGATAGAGCTTCCCTACGGAAGGTCTGCAGTATATCATACCTCTATATTTTCTGGAAAGAAGCTTCTACTTACTGATAAGCTTCTCTATAGATTTTTGTCCCTTGCCAGTGGAAGAACTATAACTGCTGAGATTGGGGGAATAGAATATTCCGATGTTAAAATACTCCTGGAGGATTTGCCTGTGAGCTTTAAGCTGTCTATGGAGCATGAAGCCATAGAGCTTCTTCAACAGGGGAAGCTGCCTCATCCTATTGATAATAGCAGAAAGAGCTTCTTTTACCAGGGAAGCATATATATACCCAGTGAAAAGCAGCTGAAGATTTATGACCCTATCTTGTCTCTACTTCAGAGGAAAAAGGATAATAAGCTATTGATTCAAAAGTCAGAAGGAGATATGGTGGCATCCTACCTGCTTCCAATGGTTAAAAAGGCTGCCAAGGAAGTAACCTTAGATGAAAGCATAAGAGAAGCTTTTTATGAAGGTGACCTTTTGATAAGCACATATCTTGATAAAAAGGGAGATTTCGTTACTGCCAGCCTTAAGTTTAAATATGATGATATAGAAATTGATCCTCTCATTAAGGAAAGCTCTTCCCATAGAGAAAAAATATTAATCAGAGATATTGAAAGAGAAGAAAACTGCCAGAAGATTTTAGAAAGCTTTGGCTTTAAGAAGGATAAGGAGATATATCTCATGACAAGAGAAGGGGATATTGCAGCCTTTATCCATGAAGGAATTGAAAGCTTACAGGAGCTCAGCGAGGTATATTATTCTGAAAGCTTTAAAAATATAAGGATATATGGAAAGTCCAGCCTTATGGGAGGAATCAGATTAAATAAAGAAAACCTCTTAGAATTCACCTTTGATCTAGAGGGAATAGATAGAAGCGAGCTTGTGAATATTTTTTCTGCCATAAGAGAAAAGAAAAAGTATTATAGGCTTAAGAAGGGTGGCTTTGTAGCCTTAGAGGAGCAGGGAATTAAGGACCTTAAAGAGGTTGTAGATTATTTAGGGGTTAATGATAAGGAGCTATTAAAGGATAATATTCTTCTTTCTAAATATAATGCACTATATCTTGACCAAAAAATAAAGGATAGTGACATGGACTTTGTGGTAAGAAGCAAGGATTTTAGAGAGCTTACCAACAGCTTTAAGGATGTAAAAGACATGGATTACTATATTCCAGAGCATCTTTACAAGGTTATGAGAAATTATCAAAGAATAGGCTTTAAATGGCTTAAAACCTTAGCTCATTATGGCTTTGGAGGAATACTAGCCGATGAAATGGGCCTTGGAAAAACCCTTCAGACCATTGCTTTTTTGGCCACGGAAAAAGGCGAGAAGCCTTCTCTGGTAATAGCCCCAACCTCCCTCTTGTATAACTGGGAGGGAGAAATCGAAAAGTTTGCTCCAGAGCTTAAGGTTCTAGTGCTCTCCGGCTCCAAAAAGCAAAGAGAGGAGCTCATGGAGGAGGTTTCTAAAAGCGATGTGGTTATTACTTCCTACCCACTTATAAGAAGAGATGTGGAGGAGTATAAAAACATAGACTTTAAATACTGCATCCTGGATGAAGCCCAGCAGATTAAAAATGCAGCATCAATTAATGCGGCTTCAGTAAAGTCTATTAAGGCAGAAGGATATTTTGCCCTTACAGGAACCCCCATGGAAAACTCTCTCTCAGAGCTATGGTCAATCTTTGATTTTATAATGCCTGGATATCTACTTAACCATGGTAAATTCACCAAGCTTTATGAAACGCCTATAGTGAAAAATCAGGATAAAAAAGCATTAGAGGAGCTGAATAGACATATAAAGCCCTTCATTCTAAGAAGGCTTAAAAAGGATGTTCTTAAGGAGCTTCCACCAAAGATTGAGCACAGCCTTATAGTGGATATGACGGAGGAGCAGAAGAAGCTATATGCAGCCTACCTTGATTCAGCTCGTAGTGAAATCAATGAGGAGATTAAAGACAAGGGATTTAATAAAAGTAAGATCAAGATATTTTCTGTACTCACAAGGCTCAGACAGATCTGCTGCGACCCTTCTGTATTCATAGAAAATTATCAGGGAGACAGCGGGAAGCTCCTGGCCCTTTATGACCTCCTTGAGGATAGTATAGAGGAAGGCCATAAGATATTATTATTTTCTCAATTCACCTCAGTGCTTAAGAATATAGGCTCCTATTTAGATGAAAAGGGTCTTGAATATCTATATTTAGACGGAAATACCAAAAGTGAGGATAGAGCATCACTTGTTAAGGAGTTTAATAACGGCAGCTCCAAGATATTTTTAATATCCCTAAAGGCTGGAGGCACAGGCCTTAACCTCACAGGAGCCGATACGGTCATACACTTCGACCCCTGGTGGAATCCAGCAGTAGAGGACCAGGCCACAGACAGAGCTCACCGTATAGGACAGGAGAAAACCGTAGAAGTTATCAAGCTCTTAGCTAAGGGCACCATAGAAGAAAAAATCTTCAAGCTCCAAGAGGAGAAAAAGAAGATAATCAAGGATGTAATTAATGAAGAGCTGAAGGAAGCTGGCGCCTTAGCACAGCTGACTCAGGAGGATTTGGTTGGATTGTTTCAGTAAGGATGAACCATAAAATAAATGGTAAATAGTGATTTTATTTATGAGGGGGGTAGCTATTGTATAGAGTTTTGATTATTGAGGATGATAGAGTAATAGCAGAGGCTATTAAGAAGCATATTGAAGGATGGGGCTATGAGGCTAGAGCTACAGAAAATTTTCAAGAGGTGCTCTCAGAGTTTTCATCCTTTGAGCCTCATCTGGTTCTTGTTGATGTGATGCTGCCCTTTTATAATGGCTTTTATTGGTGTGGAGAAATTAGAAAGGTATCCAAGGTGCCAATAATATTCATTTCTTCAGCCTCGGATAACATGAACATAGTAATGGCGGTAAATATGGGAGGAGATGATTTCATTACAAAGCCCTTCGATTTAAATGTACTCATGGCCAAGATGCAGGCAATCCTCCGGCGCACCTATGACTTCGGAGGGAATGGAGCAGAGCTCAGGCATAGGGGAGCGGTGCTAAATAAAGACGATGCTACTTTAACCTATAAGGATCAAAGATTAGAGCTTACAAAGAATGATTATAAAATTTTATATATTTTAATGGAAAACAAGGGGAGGATTATAAGCCGTGATACCCTTATGAACAGGCTTTGGGAAACTGATTACTACGTGGATGAAAATACCCTATCCGTTAATGTTACAAGACTTAGGAAAAAGCTTGATAGCTTGGGACTTATAGATTTTATAACTACCAAGAAGGGTATGGGATATATTATTGAGTAAGCTGAGACAGATATACCTATCTAATAGGATGTGAAAGTTATCTTTTGATAATTAGCTTATCTCCTTGATGATATTAATTATTCGATTATTCTTTTGTGAAGGTGGTTGTAACGTGTCAAAATTATTAAAGGAATATGTAAGAATGAGAATTAAAGGGGTTATCCTCTTTGTTATCTTCTCTGCAATATTTTCTGTGGTATTTTATCTATATCAGCTTCCATTAACGGCTGTAGGATATGGAGTTATAATCTGTCTTCTAGTAGGGCTTATTTTTATTCTATGGGACTTTAGAGATTTTATCAAAAGACATAATGAGCTTGAGAGAGCACAGAAGGAAGTTAGCTTATACCTAGATAGTCTGCCTAGAGGAAGGAATCTTATTGAGGAGGACTATAGGAAGCTTGTGAATAATCTCTTTGAAGATAAGAGAGCTTCAGAAGAGGAAAAAGAGGAAAGATATAGAGAAATGATAGATTATTACACTCTTTGGGCTCACCAGATAAAGACCCCAATAGCCGCTATGAGACTTATCCTTCAGGGAGAAGAGAAGGAAGAGAGTAGGGAGCTATTATCAGAGCTATTTAAGATTGAGCAGTATGTTGAGATGGTTCTCTGCTATCTCAGACTTGATAGTGATAATTCTGATTTTGTAATCAAAGAGCAGGCTCTAGACCCAATAATTAGGCAGGCTATCAGAAGGTATGCTCCACAATTTATAAGAAAAAAACTCACTGTGGAATATGAAGGAACTGATGCCAGGGTAATCACCGATGAAAAGTGGCTGTTATTTGTATTGGAGCAGGTACTTTCAAATGCTATCAAGTACACTAATAAAGGAAGAATAAGAGTTTACATGATGGACAAAATCCTGGTAGTTGAGGATACAGGGATAGGCATAAAGGAAGAGGATATTCCTAGAATTTTCGAAAAGGGATTTACAGGCTATAACGGAAGAAGCTATAAAAAGGCCACAGGGATTGGTCTATACTTATCCAAAAGAATATGCAAAAAGCTATCACATAAAATATCCGTAGAGTCTAAGCTAAGCATGGGCACTAGAATTTTTATTGATTTAAGCTCTATGTCCTTAGAGGTGGAATGATATAAATTTTTACAATAAATATAAACAATCTGTCAAAATATTTGTGGAATTGATGATTTTTTACAACAAATTACGATAGTAAAATAAAGTGGTTTTTTTAAATGATTCTGGGAGGGTAAATATATTATACTTCCTTTCAATACTGTAAGGTTAATGTAGAGGAGATGTAAGAGGATTCTATGTAAGGATATATTCTCTTTTTTTATAATACAAATAAGAAAACATTCAGGGGGGATTATTACATGGAACTTTTACAGGTGGAAAATATCAAAAAAATATACACTACTCGTTTTGGAGGAAATAAAGTACTTGCCTTAAATAATGTTAATTTTTCTGTTGAGGAAGGTGAATATGTTGCAGTTATGGGAGAGTCTGGTTCAGGAAAGACCACGCTATTAAATCTTCTTGCAGCATTAGATAAACCTACTGGGGGAAAAGTGCTATTAAACGGAAGAGATATCACTACAATAAAAGAGAAGGAAATTTGTAGCTTTAGGAGGGGTAATCTAGGTTTTGTATTTCAGGATTTTAATCTTCTAGATACATTTTCTGTAGAGGATAATATTTTTCTTCCTCTGGTACTGGCCAGAAAAGATTATAAGGAAATGCGAAAAAAGCTGGAGCAGTTATCTGAGAAGCTAGGAATAAAGAATATACTTAAAAAATATCCCTATGAAATTTCAGGAGGACAAAAGCAGAGAGCCGCCGTTGCACGTGCTTTAATAACTAATCCTAAACTAGTTCTTGCCGATGAGCCTACAGGAGCACTGGATTCTAGGGCTACCGATGAACTTTTAAGACTCTTTGAGGCTATAAATGAAGAGGGACAGACAATTCTTATGGTGACTCACTCCACCAAGGCTGCAAGTCATGCTAAAAGAGTGCTTTTCATTAAGGATGGTGAGATATTCCATCAGATATATAAGGGAGAAAGCACAAAGGAGGAAATGTATCAAAAGATTTCTGATACCCTTACCATGATAGCTACCGGGGGTGTTAGAAATGCATAAAATTTTCTATCCTAGGCTGGCGGTGGAAAACATAAAGAAAAATAAGAGGACCTATGTTCCATATATTCTTACAGGGATAGGTATGGTTATGATGTTCTATATGATTGCTGGTCTTTCATATAGTAGAAAGCTTGCTTCTATGGCTGGTGGTCCTCAAATGCAGCAGATATTATTTTTGGGAATGATAGTAATAGGAGTGTTTTCAGCTATATTTTTATTTTATACTAATAGTTTTCTTATGAAGAGAAGAAAAAAGGAACTGGGGCTATACAATATTCTGGGGATGGAAAAGAAGCACATAGGAAGAATTATTTTTTATGAAACTATTATTGTTTATGGCCTTAGCGTAATTTTGGGTCTTATATTAGGTGCAGTATTCAGCAAGGCACTGGAGCTTCTGCTCTTTAGAATTGTCCATTTTCAGGTTTCCTATAGCTATGAAATTATACCTAAGGCTATAGTAATTACAGCAGTATTATTTTCTGGAATATACTTCTTGTTCCTACTAAATAGTCTCAGGCAAATCATTGTTTCAAAGCCTATTGAGCTTTTAAAGGGAGGACAGGTAGGAGAAAGAGAGCCGAAGACAAAGTGGATATTAACCTTAATAGGCTTCGTAGCTCTAGCTTATGGCTATTATATTTCTATAACAATAAAGGAACCACTTCAGGCACTTATTATGTTCTTTGTAGCGGTAATCCTTGTTATCATAGGTACCTATCTTCTCTTTATGACAGGAAGTATAGTAGTTTTAAAGTTATTAAGAAGAAATAAAAAGTATTATTATAAAACAAATCATTTTATATCTGTATCGGGAATGCTCTATAGGATGAAGCAGAACAGTGCAGGTCTTGCTAACATATGTATTCTCTCTACTGCAGTACTTGTCATGATATCCTCTACGATTTCTCTTTACATAGGTATTGAGGATGTCATGAGAACCAGGTATCCAAGGAATATGGTGATTACCTCCAACGATTACTCTGAGGAATATATTCAGGGAGTGGAAAAAGCAGTTAACGGTGTTCTAGACTCTTTTGATGAAGAGGCTATAGATTTACTGAACTACCGCAGCCTAAGCTTTTCAGGAATAGAGAAGGAAGGGAAAATATACCTTGATAGAACAGCTCTTGGAGAAGGAATAGAGAATGTAACTACTATGATTAGAACCATATATTTCATCCCTCTAGAGGATTATAATAGGCTAATGGGGGAGGACAAATCCTTGGAGGACGGCGAAATACTTATCCACTCTAACCGTACAGAATATAAGGAGGATACCTTAACTATTGAAAAATATGGAACCTTTAAGGTAAAGGAGGTTATAAAGGATTCTCTGGGAAATGGAGTGACAGCCATGAATATGGTGAGCAGCTATCAAGTGGTGGTTAAGGAGATGGAAGTTATAGAAGAGCTTGACAGCCATCAGAAGGAGCTCTATGGAGAATTTAGCTCTAATCCCAGCTATTATTATGGGTTTGATTTAAAAGCCGATAGTGAAAAGCAGCTAGATATATATGACGCCATTAAAGAGGAGTTAAGGTTTGATTTTGCTGATAGCTTTGTAGAAGCATCGGCCTATGAAAAGGACTCCTTCTATGCTGTCTATGGTGGACTTTTCTTTCTTGGTATTTTCCTTGGAACCATATTTATATTAGCCACTGTGTTAATAATCTATTATAAGCAAGTGACAGAGGGGTATGAGGATAAGGATCGTTTCCTAATACTTCAAAAGGTTGGCATGACTAATGATGAGGTGAAAAAAACCATCAGCTCACAGGTGCTTACAGTATTTTTCTTACCTTTGATAACTGCAGGAATTCATATGGTCTTTGCTTTTCCCGTGGTATATAAGCTATTGAATTTATTTAATTTAAATAACCTTAAGCTTTATATACTTTGTACATTGGTTACTTTTCTCGTATTCTCAATTTTTTATGGTGTGGTATATGTATTAACCTCTAGGACATATTATAGGATTGTTAGGGAATAGCTTAAGTAATTAGTATAACAAAGTTTTTAAATTTAAGTATTATGAAGGTCTCTAACTTTGATATGAGTCTCTATATGGGATGATGAAATATAAAGTCCTATATGCAGGCAGTATAACATTTGCAGGGTCCTTTATTTTGCTAAAAATATAAAATCGGACAAACACCCCCCGAACGAATTCTCAGTTCTATGGTGCCATCCACTTTACAAGATACGACTATAAGAGACATGTTTTTATGCTATCTATAAAGGTGAAGCATAAAAGACATGTCTCTTTTTTTAGTGATATTTTGTTGAAGTTGTAGCTGTTAAGGCTGTGAGAATAGGAAAGTTAAATTATGAGAGGTATGATGGAATAAGCCTATAAGCTTTGCATAGGGACTGTTTTTTTGTTTACACCCTTCTGCGCCTACAGTATAATGTTAATATAATATTAATACTATTTTAATTTTTAGTGTTATTAATAATATTTAAAAAGTATATTGGTAGTAGAGAATAGGGTTAGTTATTCTATATTCCCGAAGAATAAAAGAGAAGGATTATTTGTACAAGGTGCAATGACGTTTTATATAAACAGAATGGGGGATTAGTATGAGTGAAAATAATGGCGGTGGATTGACTTTTTGGCAGGTTGTACTTGCTGTATTCTTAGCATTATGCCTTTTCTCTGAAATTGGATAAGGTATATGGAGATAGCTAGAAAGAAAAATATTAATATCCTTTTTATTACTTTGTCAATTTATGCTTTTAATAGGTTTTATTTAAAATCTATTATAGAAATACCTGTCCTATCAGTTATTCTAAGGAATCACTTTAATGACTTTTTAGCAGGTGTAGCCTTTTTAGCTTATCTAAATTTTATATTATCTTATTATAAAATGGGTAAATATCAGGTTAACAATTTTATTGGTGCTATTATTACTGCTTTTCTTTGTGGTGTTTTTTGGGAGTTTATTACCCCTTTATATAAGGTTAATAGCACTAGCGATTGGTTTGATATTCTTGCGTATATACTTGGATCGTCAAGCTACATAATAATGACCAAAGTATTACGTCTATGGCCATAGCAACTTTTATTCTAAAAATAAAGTATTTCATTGAAAATCGATAATTATATTTAAATACCTTATAGGACTCCAAAATATGGAGTTCTTTTCTTATTCCTAAATTTTTTGTGTATAGATTTTATGATGATGTAGCAACTGGATTGATCGCTAGGACATGCTATAGGATTCGTAGTGAGTAGTCTGTGTAATAATAGCAAAAAAGTTTATTCTTTAAGGGTTATAATACATCCTAATTATTAACTAAAAAAATACCCCATTTGCTAGATATTAAATTAAGCCTAGCATATGAGGGTGTTTTTAGTAAGTGTTACACTGTTTTATTTACTATGTACTCAATGATTCTATTAAATATGCATTTAGCTATTTTGCTTACTATGTGTTTCTAATGTAATAAATCATTAAATGTAAGGTAAGTATTATTTTGTTGTCTAATCTCTAGGTATACTCTATTAATTTTAATATATAGTGATAAAAAATATTATTAAATAGAAGTGAATCAATAGTATTTCAAGTTGTCTGCACCAGTGGTGATTATTATCTGAGCTCCTGGTCTAACATTCTGCATTAGATAAAGCATGTTGCTCTCGGTTACTGATACACAGCCCTCAGTTACTTTATTACCTCCATCTACATGAAGGAATATAGCTGATCCCTTGCCAACTACTTGATTCCAGTTGAAGCCTATGACCATAGCATACTTGTATTGCTTTTGATAATCTGCTAGCCTCTCTCCTCCTTCAGTGTATACTGGGTCTGTTCCTTCATACCATCTATTATAGTAGCTAGGATCAATTCTTGAAGAGCTCCAGTGAGAGGTAGGGGTAATCTGTCTAAACTCCAGTTGAGTTCCTGGATTGCTTGTCCCAAAAGCGAACATTATAGGAAAAGAACCTGTGGGTGTTGTTTTATCTCCTTCAGTACGATTGCTTGAGAAGCCTCTAGAGCCATGCCAGGCATCACATTCAAATACTTTAGTCCAGTTGCCATTACCATCCTTATTCATGAGATAAAGCCTTTTATTTATAACTAATATTATCTGATTACTTCTTTGAGCAGTACTGGTAGCAGCTAATCTTTCCTCCAGGGTTGGCTCTGCAGGAGGTGGTGTCTTAGCTGCCTCTTCCTGGGCTTTTTTCTTCTCCGCCGCTAGCCTGGCAGCTTCCTCAGCCTTCTTTTGATCTTCTGCTCTCTTCTGTGCAGCTGCTTCTTCAGCCTTCTGCTTTTCAGCAGCGACTCTTTGAGCCTCCTCTTCTGCTTTTTTCTGCTCTTCAGCTATTCTTTGCTCCTCAGCCTTCCTTGCTTCTTCAGCTATGCGCTGCTCCTCAGCCAATCTTGCAGCTTCTTCCTGGGCTTTTCTCTCTTCTTCTAGTCTAAGCATTTCCGTTTCAGCCTTCTGCTTTTTAGCTTCCTCAGTCTTCTGTTTTTCAGCTTCCTCAGCCATCTTTTCAGCGGCAATGGTTTTATCTACTCTATCTGAAGCACTCTTGGAGCTTGCCCATCCAATAAATAAAAACAGAGATATACTTAGAAATATTATTGTGATGACAGCTTTATATTTTTGCATTATAGCCTCCTTATATTATTTATGATGTAGTTTCATATCACTCAATTTATCTTTAATTATCGCCTATAAATGATAAAAATTAAAAGTTGTTTTATGCAAATTAACAGTAAATTTATAATTTATTGTTAGTTTATAAAAAGTTATGCAGTATATCAATAATTTTTCATGGTAGGTCATTGTAATGTCACAAAAACTAAATCCTTGATTGAAAACTAACTTTTTTTAAGAATATAAACAGAAGTTAGTTTTTCAATTTACATCACAATAAAATTACACTTGTAAGGTGACTTTTATCAGTAAATAATATACAATAATTCTACAATATTGCATATAATGCTTTATACTAGGAGGAGTTAATATGAAGCTTTATAAAAAGCTTATCCTTGAAGCTTTAGGAGTTAAGAAGTGGTTTTATATAATTGCACTTATAATTATTATTGTACCAATAGCCATAGTAATGGTTTCTGGTGTAGGTTTTTCTGATTTGTTCTCAAAAATTTTTATATCCACTGCACTTATATTAGTTGTTATAGGAAGGGCTTTAACAGCCTGTAGCAGAAGTAAGGGAGATAATAGATTATATAATGATATTGCAGTTATAATAGCCCTTTTATTAATTATATTTTCTAGGATTCTAAAGGGATAAAATATATGGGCATCTTCTATAATGAGGGTGCCCATATTCTATATAATATTGACACCCCCCGAACAGTTTCTCACTTCTATGGTGCCATCCAGCACTATGTTATAATAAGTAAATATAAATTAGTTATAAGGAGATACATATATGATAGAAATAATTGCTGCAACGGTGGAGGATGCTATTAAGATAGAGAGCTGTGGAGGAGAACGAATTGAGCTGGTTTCTGCTCTTAGTGAGGGAGGCTTAACTCCTAGCTATGGAACTATAAAAAATGTTGTCAGCAGTGTAAACATTCCTGTTAACGTTATAATAAGACCTCATTCAAAGAATTTTATTTATAGTGAGGAAGATATGAAAGTAATGATTGAGGATATAAATCTTGTGAAAGAATTAGGTGCCAATGGTGTTGTTATCGGTGTTCTTACAGAGAATAATGAAATTGATAATAGTAAGCTAGAGAGGCTTATTAAAGCTGCGGATAAATTAGATATTACCTTTCATAGGGCAATAGAAGAGGTTAATAATATAGTAGAATCGGTAAAGGTGCTGAGCAAGTATCAAGAGATAACTAATATACTGACTTCTGGTGGCAGTGGAAGAATTGAAGATAACATAGCGGTATTGAATGAAATGACCAGACACTCAGGAAATATAAGAATATTAGCTGGCGGTGGATTGAACCTTAATAATATTCAGGATATAATTAGAAATTCATCAGTGAAGGATTATCATTTTGGAACGGCAATAAGAGAGGGGAATAGGTTTAATGGGGAGATTGATGAGGATAAGCTTAGGAGGCTGGTGGGGATAGTAAAAAATAGGTAAGAGCTAAGATGTAAGAAGTAAGAGTTGAAGAGAGGGAAATTATTAGCTGCGGGATAATAGGGAGATTATTGGGCTGGGAGTCAATAGGTGAGAGAAAATGGAGAGCAGAGAAAAGAGAAGAGAGAATAGAGAATAGAGAATAGAAAAGAGCAAAAAGAAAAGAGCAAAAATAAAAGAGTAAAAGAAAAGAGCAAAAAGAAAAGAGCAAAAGGGGATTAGGTAAGAAGTAAAAACTAAGAAGTAATAGGTAAGGGATGAAAGAAAAGAACAGAAAGATAAGATGAGAGGGAAGAGGTAAGAGGTAAGAGGTAAGAGGGAAGAGGTAAGAGTTAAGAGCTAAGAGTTAAGAGATAAAAAGATAAGAGATAAGAGATAAGAGGTAAAAAGATAAGAGATAAGAGGTAAAAAGATAAGAGATAAGAGATAAAAAGATAAGAGATAAGAGATAAGAGATAAAAAGTTAAGAGATAAGAGATAAAAGATAAGAGGTAAAAAGATAAGAGATAAGAGATAAGAGATAAGAGATAAAAAGTTAAGAGATAAGAGATAAGAGATAAGAGATAAGAGATAAGAGGTAAAAAGATAAGAGATAAGAGATAAGAAGATAAGAGATAAGGGATAAAAAGATAGGGATAAAAAGATAAGGGGTAAGAGATAAGAGAAGAGGGTATAAGGATAAGATGTAAGATGAAGTGATAGGGAGAGAAATGGGTGTAATAGGTGATGAAAGATATCAAGGGAAAAATTAATAGAAATTGAAAAAAAAGCTTGATAGTTGGTGGTTTTTACTTAGAATATAATATAGGTAGTTTTTAGAGTTGAGATAATAGCTAAGAAATAAGGAGTAAGGACTAAGATATAAGAGCTAATGAATGGGGGATATTGGGACTGTAGAGATGGGGGATGAGATGTAAGAGGGGACAAGTTATTGTAGAAGTTATAGGGTTGTACAATTGGAAAAGCTGATGTTTGGATATAAGCTTTGTGCAGTGAGACAATCTTATGTAGAAGATGCGAAATTGTACAGTGTATAAGCTGTGTGGCTGTGACCAGAAAATAAGCTTTATGCAATAAAAGTTTTATATACACAAGAAAAATATAAGAGTTAAGACTCTTTTATAAAAAACTATGTAAGTTGTTATGGATAAATATTTAGGAGGATGGTAAATGAACAATCAAGGCGGCAAAGTGGAAACAAAGGAGTTAGGACTATTTAGTTTGATTGCAGTTATAATTGGTTCTACTATTGGGGCAGGTATTTTTAGTTTAGCAGGAGACATGGCTGCTAATGGAGCTAATACTGGAGGAGTATTGGTAGGCTGGTTGGTATGTGGTGTGGGCATGTTTGCTCTTACTATGTGCTTTTTTGGATTGAATAAGATAAAGCCGGAGCTGAAAAATGGAATATACAGCTATGCCAGCGAAGGCTTTGGAGATTTTTTAGGATTTAATTCTGCCTGGGGGTATTGGATCAGTGCACTCTTTTGTAATGTAGCCTATACAACGCTATTATTTGCCGCCATAGGTTACTTCTTTCCTGTCTTTGGTGAAGGTAATAATATAATATCTATAGTCTGTGCATCTATAGTAATTTGGCTTATTAACTATCTGGTTTTAAGAGGGGTTAAGGAGGCTGCTGGGATTACTATCATAGCCACAATAGGCAAGCTTTTGCCTATATTTATCTTTATATTAGCCGTAGTTTTCGCCAGGTCCTTTAAGCTTTCGGTTTTCTTGGATAATTTTTGGGGAGAGCCAGATGGCTTGGGCTTTTTAAGTCAGGTGAAAGCCACTACTGCAGCTACAGTATGGTCTTTTATTGGTGTAGAAGGAGCTGTAGTATTATCTGCTAGGGCAAAAAAAGTTTCTGATGTGGGCAAGTCTACGATTATAGGCTTCGTTAGTATATTTTTGATATATTTATTAACATCTGTGTTAAGTATGGGTGTGATGCCAAGAGAAGAGCTGGCTAAGCTAGCTAACCTTTCTATGGCAGGGATATTGGAGGCTGCTGTAGGACCCTGGGGAGCTGCCCTTATCAATTTAGGTGTTATACTTTCTCTAGCAGGTGCACTTTTGGGATGGACAATCATAGCAGCAGACTGTCCCTATTCAGCAGCAAAGATTGGTGTATTCTCTAAGGCATTTGCAAAGGAAAACAAAAATGGAGCTCCGGTATTTTCCCTTTATGTGACCAATGGAATAGTACAGCTTTTCTTGATTGTAATATATTTTAATGAATCCACCTATCAAGCTTTTTATACCCTCTGTGCAAGCATGATAATGATTCCTTATCTTTTCAGTGCCTTATATTATGCTAAGGTAACCCTATCTAAGGAGGGGTCTGAGCTGATTGATAAAAAGAGTCTGCCATGGGAAAAGCTTATTGGTATTTTAGGAACGGCTTATGGCATCTGGCTTCTTTATGCTGGAGGAGTTATGTACTTGCTTATTTCAGCAATATTATATGCTCCAGGAATTCTAGTATATATTAAAGGAAAGAAGGAAAAGCAAGAAAGGTATCTGGATAATGCTAGAGATAGGATTGCCGTGGGAGTGATTCTATTAGTAGCTTTAGTTTCCTTAATACTCATTTTAAATGGAAGTATAAATCCCTTTTAACATAAATAATTAAATATTTATAGGATAAAAACACTTTATGGACAAGTTTCCATAGGGTGTTTTTTAGTGTAATCTGATCGGTGAAAATATTTCAAATAGTTTGACAAATTAACTTAGTGAAGTTAAAATATTAACAATAACTTCCTTATTTAATGCTTTCTTATATGAGTCTAGGGGAGATAAATTTTAAATAGAAGTAGCTAAAATAATATTTATTATTCAGGGAAGTATAAGATTTTGATGGTTTGGGAGGGAATTATGGCTAAGAGGGATTATTCAAGGATAACTGATGAAATACAGGAGCTTACGGGGCTTAGTAAAGGTAATTGTGTAATAGATAAGAGCTTGTACGAAAAACATAAGGTGTATATTGGATTAAGAGTTTTAAATGGTAAGGGAGTATTGACTGGCCTTACTCAGATTTCCGATGTTCAAGGTAAAAGGATTGTAGATGGTGTGGAGCTTCCTTGTGAGGGTAAGCTTTATTATAGAGGATATGATATTGAAGATATTATTGAAGGGCTAATAAGGGATAATCGTTTTGGCTTTGAAGAAATAACATATCTATTAATAACAGGAAATCTTCCTACAAAAGAAGAGCTGGACTGCTTTAACAAGACTCTTGCCAGCTATAGAAGTCTTCCTAACTCCTTTGTGAGGGATATTATTATGAAGGCACCCAGCAATGATATGATGAATTCTTTAGCAAGAAGCGTACTAACTCTTTATTCCTATGATAATAATCCAGATGATACGAGCATAGAAAATGTAATGAGGCAGTGTCTTCAGCTCATAGCTGTATTTCCCATGCTATCAGTCTATGGCTATCAGGCATATGATTATTATATAAGAGATAATAACAGCTTCTTCATCCATGAGCCCCTAGAGAATTTATCCACGGCAGAAAACATTCTTCGTATGTTGAGAATAGATAGTAAGTATACAAAGCTGGAGGCCAGGATACTAGACCTTGCCTTGATTCTCCATGCTGAGCATGGTGGAGGTAATAATTCAACCTTTACCACCTGCCTAGTAAGCTCTACGGGCACAGATACCTATTCTGCTATGGCTGCAGCTCTTGGTTCCTTAAAGGGTCCAAAGCACGGGGGGCAAATATAAAGGTACGAGAAATGATAAAGGATATTAAAAGTGAGGTCAGGGATTGGAAGGACGAGGAAGAGATAGACGAATATCTTCTAAAAATACTCCATAAAGAGGCCTTTGATAGGACTGGGTTGATTTACGGGATGGGACATGCTGTTTACTCTTTATCAGACCCAAGGGCTAGAGTTTTTAAAGGCTTTGTTGAGAAGCTTTCTGAGGAGAAGGGATTAGAGGATTAATATAAGCTCTATACAAGTATTGAAAAAATAGCTTCTAGAATTATTTCCCAGGAGAGAAAGATATACAAGGGAGTAAGTGCTAATGTGGATTTTTATAGTGGTTTTGTATATGACATGCTGGGAATTCCTTTGGAGCTCTTTACACCAATATTTGCCATGGCTAGGATTGCCGGGTGGGGGGCTCACAGAATTGAAGAGCTTATTAATGTGAATAAGATTATAAGGCCTGCCTATAAAAATGTGGATACTAAAAGAGCTTATGTTAATATTGGGCTTAGGAATAGCCAGGAGCTTGTTTTAAAATAAGATAATATTGTACTGAAATTCCTTCCTGAAGGAAAAAATATTATGTAAGGATATTCCTTTAAATGGTACAATTAAAGCAACATGGAAGGAGGTGGTGGATATGTTTAAAAATAAGGTAGCCGTTATAACTGGAGGTGCCCGTGGAATTGGTAAGGTGATTGCTGATGAGTTTATTAAGAATGGAGCAGCAGTCTGTATAATTGACAAGGAGCCTGGCCCTCATTTTGTGGGGGATATTGCAGAGGAGAACATTCTTAAGACCTTTGTAGAGGAAGTAATCTCGAAACATGGGCATGTTGATTATCTTATAAACAATGCCCTTCCTCTGATGAAAGGAATAGATTCCTGTTCTTATGAGGAGTTTAACTATGCTTTAAAAGTAGGGGTGACTGCACCATTTTATCTGACACAGCTTTTACTGCCATATTTTGCACCAGGGGCAGCTGTTGTTAATATTTCTTCCTCCAGAGATAGGATGAGTCAGCCAAATACCGAAAGCTATACTGCTGCTAAGGGAGGGATATCAGCTTTAACTCATGGATTAGCCGTTAGTCTTGCTGGAAAGGTTAGGGTGAATAGTGTTTCCCCTGGATGGATAGACACAGCTTTTACTGAATACACTGGTGCAGATGCTGATCAACATCCAGTGAGGCGAGTGGGTAACCCTCTAGATATTGCTAATATGGTGCTGTATCTTTGCTCTGAGAAAGCAGGCTTCATTACGGGAGAAAACATATGCATTGACGGAGGAATGACTAGACAGATGATTTATCACAATGATTTTGGTTGGTCCTTTAAACTGTGAAGAAAGTTTAAATTTAAATGGTTTAATTTTCAGATAAAGGTATTGACTTCAACGTGATAAAGTGATTTAATAAATACAAGCTATTGAAACGGAGATAAAACTGCAGGCGCACTTCCAGAGAGCTCGGAGGATGGAAACGGGCAGAAAGCGGGGCAGACAAATGGACCGTTGAGGTGTAAGGGGAAAGGTCTAAGGACTTAGTATCCTGTTTCCGGGGGCTCCCGTTATAGAGCAGAGAAGTGATAGCTTCTTATTGAGTGGCCATATTTTTTGGCAAACAAGGTGGTACCGCAGGTATGATAGATAACCTGTCCTTGTGCATAGCGCACAGGGACAGGATTTTTTATTTTATACTGATTTATTTGGATGAAGGAGGATGTATATGAAAAAAATATTTACAGTATTTTTAATGTTTATGATGATTTCAGCAGTGACAGGATGCTCTTCATCAGGAAAAGAGGGCAAGGAGGAAGGTGTACATAAGGTGGCTATTGTACAGCAGATGGATCATGCTTCCTTAGATGAAATCCGCATTGCCATTGAGAAGGAGCTAGAGGCAAAGGCTGAAAGTCTAGGTATTACAGTTGAATATAAGGTGTTTAATGGCCAAAATGACTCTTCAGTATTGAATCAGATTGGAAGTCAGATAGTATCTGATGGCTATGATGTCATTATCCCCATAGCGACACTAGCAGCACAGAGTATGCAGGCATCTGCTGAGGAGGAGGAAATTCCAATTATTTTTGCAGCTATATCAGATCCTGTGGGAGCCGGACTTGTGGAGAGCTTGGATAAGCCTAATTCTATGGTAACGGGGACAAGTGATTATCTCGATGCCTCTCAAATACTTGATATGATGCTTGCACAAAATCCCGATACTAAAACCGTAGGCCTTTTATATAGCAAGAGTGAAGACTCCAGCGAGCTTCCTATTAAAGAAGCTAAGGAGTTCCTTGACAGTAAAGGGATAAAATATATTGAAAAGACTGGTACTACTACTGATGAGATAAGTCTGGCAGTAGACAGCATGATAGGTAAGGTTGATGCGGTATTTACTCCCACAGATAATACGGTAGCTGCTGCAGAGATAACTATAGCGGAAAAGTTTATAGAAGCTAAAATACCACATTATACAGGAGCTGATTCTTTTGTTCGAAACGGCGCTTTTGCAACCTGTGGAGTTAATTATACAGATTTAGGTACAGTTACCGCAGATATGGCTGTGGATATATTGCAAGGTGCTGATGTAAAAACCTATCCAGTACATGTGATGGAGGGTGGAATAATTACTGTAAATACTGAAACTGCAGAAGGAATTGGAGCAGATTACAGCATGTTTAAGGAAATGGCTTCTAAGGTAGTAGAGGTTGTTACTAGTGAAGATTAGGTTTTTATTTACTTATCCTTTGTGGACTGGAATTAAATTATCATCATAATTAATATTTAGGAGGATTTTATGCTAACTTTAAATGTTGTTCAGAGTGCATTAGAGCTGGGTTTTATATATGCTCTTGTGGCTCTGGCCTTGTTTCTCAGTTATAGTATATTAAACATAGCTGATCTTACTACTGATGGAACCTTTACCTTAGGCTGTGCTGTTAGTGCAGTGGTATGTATGGCTGGTCATCCTATATTAGCCATTTTTGCTGCCATGGTTGCTGGTGCCTTAGCAGGATATATTACTGCTTTTCTTCAGACTAAATTAGGAGTGCCTTCTATATTATCTGGGATAATCACTAATGTAGGGCTATATTCTATTAATCTTGCTGTTATGGGCTTTTCTTCAAATTTAAGTCTTTTTAAGGTGGAGACAATATTTACTCTTGGAAAGGACTATATAGGTGGGGAATGGTACAAGCTGTTTATAGCAGCGGCAATTACAATAATAATAGGAGCTATTATTTACTTTTTTCTAAATACAACTTTAGGGATGTCCATAAGAGCTACAGGAGATAACCCTGAAATGGTAAGAGCATCCTCTATAAATCCCACCTTCACTATCACCGTTGGACTTTGCATTGCAAATGCTATGACAGGGCTTTCTGGGGCAATTCTTGGACAGTATCAGAAATCCAGTGATATTAACCTTGGAACAGGTATGGTGGTGATTGGCTTAGCTAGCCTTATAATAGGTGAAACATTATTGGGAAAGAAGGGTATAGGAAGATGGATAACAGCAGCCATCTTTGGAAGCCTTTTATATCGCTTCATTATTGCTCTGGCACTTCGCTTCGATATTCCTTCAGAGATGTTGAAGCTTGTATCAGCAGTTATTGTTGGGTTGGCTATTGCTCTACCAGCTTTAAAAGAGAATATGGCCTTAAGTCGTCAGAGGTCAGTTCAGAGAAAGAAGCGTTATCAAGGAGGGGAGAAGGATGCTTAAGGTTATAGAGATCAAAAAGACCTTTAATCCTGGCACGGTAAATGAGAAGGTAGCAATAGATGGGCTATCACTGACTTTAAATAAGGGAGAATTTGCTTCCATAATAGGAAGTAATGGGGCTGGGAAAAGCACTCTTTTCAATGCCATAGCAGGAAGCTTTTATGTAGATAAGGGATACATTGACCTTGATGGAGAAGAGATAACCTATGAGGAGGAATATAAAAGAAGCTATTCCATAGGAAGAATGTTTCAGGATCCTCTCAAGGGTACGGCTCCTCACATGACAATTGAAGAAAATCTTGCCTTAGCTTATTTAAGGGCTTATAAAAAGGGAGCTTATTTTGCTAGAGTAACAAAGAAAGATAAAAGCCTATTCAGAGAAAAGCTTGCACAGTTAAATATGGGGCTAGAGGATAGGATGAAGCAGCCTGTAGGACTTTTATCGGGAGGACAGAGACAGGCCCTAACACTTCTTATGGCAACTTTGGTGACACCAAAACTTCTTCTTTTAGATGAACATACAGCAGCCCTTGATCCTGCTACAGCGGAAAAGGTGATGGATTTAACCAAAAGGATAGTATCGGAGAATAAGATAGCATGTCTCATGATAACCCATAATATGCAATCGGCTCTTGATTTAGGTAACAGACTTCTAATGATGGACTCAGGGAAGATTGTCCTTGACATAAAGGGGGAAGAAAAGAAAAATTTAACGATAGAGGATCTCCTAAGGAGATTTAGAGATCAAGCTGGTAAGAGCTTGGATAATGATAGGATAATTCTTTCGTAGGATTATAATTTGTAAATAAGCTTTATTATAGTGCATTATTTCTAAATTATTTATATAGATATTTTAGATTGATGATAAAAAGGATATTTTCATTGTGAAAATATCCTTTTTTTTCTTAATATCCTCTAAGGTTTAAGACTAAGGATAGAAAATGTTGTTTATAATCGACACTTAATGATAAGAATTTATACATTTAATAAATTTAGAGGTGAATTTTTGTCGAACTACCAATAATTAAAATATAATGTAAAAACATATAACTTTTTGTTGACTTTCTGACAATTCAAAATATATAATGGGTTTGTAAAGCAGAATTGTAGAGCAATTTTGTTCAATGATGATGATGATCAGGAGGAGTTATAATGAAAACACTAATTGATGGAGCATATGACTTACATATTCACTCAGCCCCAGATGTTCTACCAAGAAAAATGGACGACTTAGTCATGGCAGAAAGAGCTATTGCAGCTGGAATGAAGGGTTTTGCTATCAAGTCCCATTATTTCGTAACATCAGAAAGGGCTGAGCTGGTAAAAAAGCTTTATCCTCTTTGCGATGTTGTGGGAACGATTACTCTAAACAATTCTGTAGGAGGAATAAACCCCTTCGCTATAGAAATGGCTGGCCGATCAGGAGCACGATTAGTATGGTTTCCAACCTGTGATGGGAAATATGAGCAAAAGCAGCTATTTGATAACAGTAAGCCAGGAAAAAAGCTACCCTACTGGGCACAGATTGTTATAGAAATGAGAGAAGCGGGAATAAATCCAAAGCCTATTACAATCCTAGATGAAGAAGACAAGCTTACGGAAAATACAATTCAGGTACTAGATATAATTAAAAAATACAATATGATACTGGCTACAGCGCATCTATCACATAAAGAAACCTTTGCATTGGTGAGAGAAGCAAATAGAAGAGGCTTAGAAAAAATTATTATTACCCATGCCGATTTTCCAACTACCTTCTATACTATTGAAGAACAAAAGGAGCTAGTGGCTTTAGGAGCTTACATTGAGCACTGTTATACCACATGGGCTACAGGAAAGGTTGATTTTCAGGTTACCTTAGAGCAGATAAAGACAGTGGGAGCAGATCATGTGGTATTAGCTACAGATTTAGGACAACCTACAGCTCTATATCCTGATGAAGGACTTCTAGCCTTTGCCAATAAGCTAGTAGAAGCGGGTATGTCGGAAGAAGATGTAGTTAAGATGACTGTAAGAAATAACAATATACTTTTGGGATAAAATTTGGAGGGATACTGATGGAAGGGAAAAAGGTTCTGGTTTTTAGTGCCCATGCAGCAGATTATGTATGGAGAGCTGGAGGTACTATTGCAAAGTACATTAAGCATGGGGCTGATGTAACCGTTATCGTAATGAGCTATGGAGTTAGAGGGGAATCCAATGACCTATGGAAGATGCCTGATCAGACGGTGGAGAGGGTTAAGGCTATTAGACACGAGGAAAGCTCCAAGGCTGCAGAAAAGCTTGGAGTAAAGAATATTGAGTTCTGGGACTTAGAGGATTATCCTTTCCCTACAGATAGGGAAGTTCTGGACAGAATCACAAGAACTATAAGAGAGAAGAGACCTGATATTATCCTGACCCATGATAAGAAAGATGTAATAAATCCTGATCATGATGCTGTGAGACAGCTTGTGTTTCAAGGAAGCATCATGTCTAATTCTGCAGGAGTAGTAATACCAGGGCTACCTGTTACTAAGCAAATGATGATATTTGGTTTTGAGCCTCATCAAACAGAAATCAGTGATTTCAAGCCAGGTACTTTTATTGACATTACTGAAAGCTATGAGGCTAAGCTAGAGGCTATGAGATGCTTCAAGGCACAGAATCATCTTATTGAATATTACACACAGAGGGCATTTTTAAGAGGTAACCATGCTAGAAGATTATCTGGCGTTAAAGAATATAAATATGCAGAATGCTTTGCTAACTTCTTCCCTAGGGTAGCTGAAGAATTTTAGCTTATACCCTTAATGATAATATTTTGAAGTCGAGGAGTGTAATAATATGAAAAAAATATTAAAGTTATTAACAGGTTTTATGGCTTTTACAATGACTCTAACTGGATGCTCTGCAAGCTCTGGAGAAAGTGGCGGAAAAGAAGATCTTATCATGGGGACAGGAGGTACCTCAGGAACTTATTATATTGTTGGAGTTGCTATGGGACAAACAGTTTCTGATAAGTCTGAGAAGGCAAATATAATAGTTCAGTCTTCCTTAGGATCTATGGAAAATATTAATCTTACTAATATAAATGAAATGCAGTTAGGATTCTCCAATGCTGATGGTATATATTATGCCTATAATGGCACCGAAGTATATGAGGAAAGTGGTAAGCAGGATATATTAGGGGTTATGACTCTATATACCAGTATGGGACAAATGGTTACTAAGGCCAACTCAGGAATTAAGAGCTATGGAGATTTAAAGGGAAAAAAGGTGTGTTTAGGACCTCCAAGTACTACAATAATCGAGATGTCCAAGGCTATTCTTAAGGCTTATGGTATAGATCCTGAGAAGGATATAGAACCATACTACCTATCCTTTGAAGAAGGTATTACCAAGGTTACTGACGGGGAATTAGATGCTACCTTCTTTGTGGCTGGAACTCCTACAGCGGCCCTTATGAATGCTGCTTCCACGGTAGATATGGCTTTAGTTCAAGCAGATACAGAAGTTTTAGAGGAAGTGGTTAAGGAGCATCCATACTTCTCACCACATATTATACCAGCAGGTACCTATAAGGGAATAGATTATGATACTAACACCTTAAAAATAATGACTACCATATTCACCAATTCACAGACCTCCGAGGAAGCCATATATGACTTTGTAAAAGCTGCCTTAGAGAATATTGATAACTATGTAAATTCTCATGAGGTGGTAAAGGAAATTACTCCAGAAAGTGCAGCGGATATGGTTATTCCACTTCACCCAGGCGCTGAGAAGTACTACAAAGAAATAGGGGTATTAAAATAAGTTATAAGAAAAAAATAGGAGGTTGATTTATGGAAGGTAAAGGTACATTTTTAAAAAAGACTAATGGTATATTTAAGAATATTCCTCTATTTGTTGCTATTGCACTATGTGCTTTCCATACCTACACTGCATCTATAGGTATCTTGCCGGGCTATGCCCTTTCTTCAATACACTGGGGATTAGTTGGAACCTATATAATACTGACTAAGCCATTGAAATTTAAGTATGGAAGAATACTGGATATATTACTTATGGCAGCAAATATATTTATAAGTGTATATCTTTTAAAGCTACAACAAGAGATGATATATCGTTCGGGAATTTATACTCAGTTTGAAGTATATCTCTCTATTTTATCAATAATATGTGCCTTAGTTATTGCAGGTCGTGTTTTAGAAAAGTCTCTTCCAATAGTTAGTATAATATTCATAGCCTATGCTCTTTTAGGTAATCACATTGGAGGAATGTTCCATACAGTTAAGTTTTCCGTAAGCCGTATTGCTACTTATTTGTATACCTGTACCGATGGACTTTATGGTGAAACCTTATTAGTATCAGCGAAATATATATTCATTTTCCTGGTTTTTGGATCGGTACTTGAAATCACTGGTGCTGGACAGTTTTTTGTAGATTTGGCCCTTTCCTTTACGGGAAGGTTCAGAGGTGGTCCAGCTCAAGCATCTGTATACTCCAGTATGCTTATGGGAACCATCAGCGGCTCTGGTGCAGCTAATGTTGCTGCCACAGGTCCCTTCACTATTCCTCTTATGAAGAAGGTTGGTTACAATGCTGAGGATTCATCAGCTATTGCATCTGTAGCAGCCTGTGGTGGGCAGATAATGCCTCCTGTAATGGGTGCAGTTGCCTTCTTGATGAGTGAAATCACCGGTGTAGAATATGGGAAAATAGCCTTAGCAGCTATGATTCCTGGAATATTGTACTATGTAATTTTGTCCTTTATAGTTTACTTCAGCGCTAGAAAGCATAACATGGAGGTTGTTCCTGAAAGTGAAATGAAAAAGCCTTTTCAGGTATTCAAGAAAGGATGGTTGTACCTTTTACCTATAATCATTTTAGCTTACATGCTCTTTAATGGCTTCAGTGCCCAAAGATCAGCTCTAGTAGGTATAGGAAGTTGTCTTATTATAGCATTTTTTATTAATAGAAGCTGCCTAACTATTTCAAACTTTAAAAAGGCGTGTATTGATTCTGCTAACGGTATAAGGAGTATTGCTGGTTCCTGTATTATAGCTGGAATAGTAGTGGGAGTTTTAAATATCACAGGTCTAGGAGTTAAGCTTAGTGGAATTATTGTAACCCTTTCCAGTGGGAATCTCGTTTGGGGATTAGTATTAGCCATGGTGGCAAGTCTTATCTTAGGTCTAGGTCTACCAACCTCAGCTTCTTATTTAATACTGGCAGTAATGGTTGGCCCAGCACTTACAGAGATGGGAGCAACTATAGTAGGGGCTCATTTATTTCTATTATATTTTGCAGCCTTATCCTCTATATCACCACCTGTAGCACTGACGGTTTTCACAGCTTCAGGTATAGCAGGAGCGGATAATATGAAGGCTGGATGGCTATCTATGTTTTATGCTCTTGGAGGTATAATACTACCCTTTATGTTTGTTTTAAATACCAATTATCTATTGGAGGGAAGCTTCATCTCCATAGCTATTACATTGATATTTGGAGTGATTGGGGGATGCGTTCTATCTGCAGGAATAATTGGATGGTTTGGTACAAAGCTCAATTTAATAGCAAGGCTACTACTTTTAGTAGCTGGTACTATGATAATGAGAGCTTCTATGCTGTTTATTATCCTAGGATTAGCTATAGCAGCAATGGCTATTGTAATAGGAATTATCGTTAATAAAAAAAAGCAGTTAAAAATAGAGCAGGTAGCATAGGAGAATAAATAATGGATGGAAAGATAGGTTTTAAGATTAAAGGAGATTTCCAAAGAAGCAGTAAGGAGCTTATAGAGGCTTTCAAAAATTTAGGCAGCTGTGCCGTTAGTGATGGGCTAAATAAGTTTAATACGGTACACCATTCCCTGAAACCAATATTAGACGATACTGTAATTTGTGGTAATGCCTTGACGGTAAAAATGAGGCCAGGAGACAATCTTATGCTCCATAAAGCCATAGGGATTGCAAAGCCTGGTGATGTTATAGTAGTGGATACCTGTGGATCAGAAACCAATAGTGTCATGGGAGAGCTAATGGCTATGGCTGCTTTTAAAAGCGGAGTTGAGGGGATAGTTGTTGATGGTGCTATCCGTGATATAAGAGAATTAAAGAAGCATGGCTTCCCTGTGTTTGCTAAATGTGTAACCCCAGCAGTGGGTGATAAAGAAGGTCCAGGAGTTATTAATGATGTTATCTGCTGTGGTGGAGTAGCAGTACTTCCAGGAGATATAATACTGGGGGATGCTAACGGCATAGTAGTTATTCATCAAGAGGAAGCTATTGATATATTAAAGCAGGCTGAGGAAAAGCTCTCAAAGGATGAAAAGCGCATGGAAGAAATACTTAAAGGAGTTATTACAAAGCCTGATATTGATAGAATTCTCAGGGATAAAGGAGTGATTTAATAAGCTCATTTCTATTTAATTTTAAGAGGCAAATGTTATTAAGGGGATTGTCAGTTTAGATTTAAGTGGCTATTGCAGTATCTTATGAATTGATTGATTAACTTTAATGATTTTGCTACAATTGGAAGTAGGTAGAAAAATAAGAGCAGAAATGAGAGGTAAGTTTGATGTCTCGAGCCAATAAAAGTGCATATGAAATTATTAAGGCGAGAATATTAAGTGAAGAATATGCTCCCAATGAGGCATTAGTAGAATCGGTTTTAGCTGAAGAGTTAGGCTTTAGTAGAAATACCATAAAGCAGGCTTTATTGCTGCTAGAAGGGGACAAGCTAGTGGAAATGCAGAAAAACAGAAGCGCCACTGTAAAGTCCTTGAATAAAAAAGAGGTTATAGAGCTTTATGAAATTAGAGAAAGGCTGGAGGGATTGATTGCATACTTTGATGCAATTGACTTAACCGATGAAGATATTAATAAGCTTGGGAAGTATATAGAAGAGATGGAAACCTATATTAGTAATAATAAGCTTGTAGAGTACTCCAATACCAATATTAAGTTTCATAAAGTGCTTTATGATGGATGCACAAATAATGAAGCTGTGAATTTATTAAGTATAATTAATCTGCAGCTTAGAAGGTATAAAAAACGTACTATTCTTATAACCGGAAGAAGCGATAATTCCCTTAATGAGCATCAAAAAATCTTCAAAGCACTTCGTAACCGCAATCCCGAGGAAGCTGAAAATGCTATGCGGGAACATATAAGGAATGTTAAACAAACAATGATTGATCATTATGATATTTTATACTAAGGTTGATATTAAGAGTGATATTAAGGTTTATTTTAAGGTTTATTAATTTATAAGAGTAAGTCCGCTATGGAGAAATCTATAGCGGATTTTTTTCTCATTTCTCATGTGGATGGCACCTGCTACAAATCGACATAGATTACCTTGTCCATGCGAACACTTTCTCACTTCTATGGTGCCATCCACCTGACATAACTAGACACATCCAAACAGCATTTATATTGGCTAGGGGGTTAATGATATAATATTAAAAAAGCTTTTATCTATAATTTTGATAAAAATATATCTAAAATATATATAATTGTTAAAATTTCTTGTAATAATTTGTTTGAAAAAAATTAGCATATATATAAAAGTTGTTGTTTATTTGTTAAATATTAACTGATATAATAATTAATGTAAAGAAACCGTTAATAAAGTTTGTTAATTAACAAGCTAAGTTATGGACTTGTATAATTTTTACTAGATTTAATTTTAAGGGGGATTAATCTTGAGCAAAAGAGTAAAAGTAATCATCAGTACTATGGCTGCTATGTATACGTTGTCTATAGGCGTTACCACTGCATTAACTGAAAGACATATTACACCAATTGGTGTAGATGTAGTTTCTGCAGCTAGCAATTGGACACCAACACCAGCACCAACACCTAAGCCAACACCAGCACCAAGTAAGCCATCAACACCAAGTAAACCGGCAACTCCAAGTAAGCCAACAGCACCTAGTGCTAATACTGGTAATACAGATACAACTGTAGTCAACGGCGTAACTGTTACTGCTACTTTAAGTAATGGATCTAGAGGTTCACAGGTTAAAAATCTTCAAACCATACTTAATGGAAAAGGGTACAAGCTATCTGTAGATGGAATGTTTGGACCTAAAACCTTAGCAGCAGTAAAGGCATTCCAAAAGGGCAATGGACTTTCAGCAGATGGAATAGTTGGACCTAAAACTAGGGCTGTTCTTAATTCAGGAGCTACACAAACAGGTACTATTTCCTTAAGCTATGCAGCTAATGGACATATAGGAGCACATGTAAAGATGCTTCAAGAAGCTTTAAATAAGCTTGGCCAGAAGTTATCTGTTGATGGAATGTTTGGACCTAAAACTTTAGCAGCTGTAAAGGCTTTCCAAAAGGCTAATGGGCTTTCAGCAGATGGAATAGCAGGTCCTAAAACTAATGGCAAGATTGCAGAAATGCTTAAAGGATTAGAAGCACCTGCAGCACCTGTAGATCCAACACCACAACCAACTACACCTCCAGTAGATACAGTAACAGCGGCTTCTCTTAATATTAAGGACAAGGCTGTTTTTGAGAAATCTATCGGTAAGGATGGAAAGTGGATTGTATGTATAACTGATGATTTATCCTTTGATAAGGAGTTAGTAATAGAAGGAGAGTTTAAGAACACTAAGACTCCTCCAGCAGTTATAAGAAAGATAGCTTTATATGATCAGGATGCAAATAAGAATTTAACTGATACCTTTACACTTAAGGCACCAAAGCTTACTGTTTTGAGCCCTAACACTACCATTCAAAAGGGTACCTTTAAGGGAGATATATATGTATCAGCTCCAGGCTTTAATTTAGTTGATACAACAGTAGTTGGTAATATATACTTCACTACTCAGGAGGCTTTTGATACTTTCTACATGACTGGAAGCAGCAAGATCACTGGTACTCAGGAACTTACTGTAGCTGATACTATATCAGCAGCATCATTAGGAGTAACCTCCAACTCTGTATTTGAGAAGTCAATAGGTAAAGATGGTAGATGGATAATCTGTACAGTTAAGGATTTAACCTTTACTAAGCCTTTGACCTTAAGCGGAGACTTCACATATAAGGATGCAGTTCAAAGAAAAATAGCTCTTTATGAGCAGGATTCAAATAAGGTTGTAACTAAGAGATATAAGCTCACAGCACCAAAACTTACAATTGAAAGTACTAATGCAAAGATCCAAGGGGGAACCTTTAAGGGAGATCTTTATGTATCTGCAAAAGGCTTCAGTTTGGTAGATGCTACTGTAGAGGGAAATGTATACTTCACAACTCAGGAGGCATACGATACCTTTAAAATGGATAGGGCTACAGTAACTGGTAAGAGAGAATTAAAGACTGCCGATGTAGTGTCAGCAGCATCTCTTAATATTACATCTAAAGCAGTATTTGAAAAGTCTATTTCCAAGGATGGAAGATGGATAATCTGTCCTGTTACAGATTTAACCTTTGACAAAGAGTTAGTATTAGATGGAGAGTTCACATATAAGGAGACTGTTCAAAGAAAGTTAGCTCTATATAATCAGGATGCAAATAGAAATATTACTGCTGAATATACTCTAACAGCTCCAAAGCTTACAATAAAGAGTTCTAATGCTAAGATTCAAAATGGAACCTTTATCGGTGATATTTATGTTGAAGTAGATAACTTCAAGATAGTTGGAACTGACGTTACAGGTAATATTTATTTTGCCACAGAAAGTGCAAAGGCTACCTTTGTTTTAGATGGCGGGACTGTAAGCGGTGTACAGGAAGTAAGATAAGTTAAAGGATATATATAAAGTAACTGTGGTGGAATTTTCCACTGCAGTTGCTTTTTTTATATTATAATTATAAGTAATAAGTAATAAGTAATAATTCATGTGCCTGTCACCATTTGAAACCTTAAGGCAGTGTGTAGAGTGTTTATTATAGTAAGGATGGAAAGAGGTGCACCTTGAATAACTATGGTTTTAATCCGAAGGAAGCTTATGAGGAGTATAAAAATTTAGTTTATCGCCTAGCTCTGGCCAGGACAGGGGATATCAACGATGCAGAGGATGTATTGCAGGAGGTCTTTTATAGGTATATGAGGAATAAGCCGAGCTTTGAGAACAGTGATCACGGAAAGGCTTGGTTTATTACTGTTACTATTAATTGTACCAAGAGCTTATTTAACTCTGCATATAGGAAGCGTCAGGCACCACTTACGGAAGATATTAAAGGTGAGGATATGGAGATGGATACAACTCTTTCCGTGGTTCTATCCTTACCTCAGAAATACAGAACTGTTATCCATCTTTACTATTATGAGGACTATAGCATCAAGGAAATAGCTACTCTTCTTCGATGCGGTGAGAATACCGTGAAAACAAGGCTAGCAAGAGGAAGAGAGAAACTAAAAAATGCTTTAGGGAGTGAAATAGATGTTTAAGAGAAACTATAAGAAAGCTATGGATAGATTTACCCCTAGTGAAGCGGTGGATAATAAAATAGAAAAAATGATTGAGGAGGAAGGTTCTGAGAGAAGTTTTTTTAAGCCTCTTAAAAATAGAAATAGAGGAACTCATGGAGTGAGGAGGTTTAATCCAGCCCTGACCCTTGGGCTTGTGTTAATTATCTTTGTAAGTCTCTGGCCTCTAATTTCAAAAGGGAATTTTCAACAAGACTTTAACGGTACTTCTCAAAATGCTTCTGACATTGAGCCTATCAACAATAAAGATATTGCCTTAGGGGTCTCCTATAGTGATATTTACGAGATATTTAATGATAATTTTCTTGAGAAAAGAAAAGGTGCCGGAGATTATGCAGGTAAAAATGATGATTTCGCTAAGGCTCCTCTAGAAGAGAGTATGCAGGATAATGCTTCGGAAAAGAATGTGGGCTCTGCAGCGGAGGATAAGGCCTCCGATTCCTCAGTAGATTATTCAGGGACTAATATTCAGGAGGAAGATGTGGATGAGGCTGATATTGTAAAAACTGATGGTCGCTATATCTATATGGCTGTGAATAATAAAATTGAGGTGTCAGAAACAGACAAGGGAGAGCTAGCTCATTTAGCTACCATTGATTTTTCAGAGAAAGGTCTTAATATAAGAGAAATATATCTTCAGGAGGACATTTTGGCTATTATAGCTAGTAAGTATCAGGGGATATATCATAGAAACAATGAAAGTGACAGTATGCTAAAGGATATGATATACCCTATGAATGAAGATACGTTAGTATATTACTTTGATGTCACTGAGCCTTCAAAGCCAAAGGATTTAGGAAGTACAGAGCAGAGTGGTTTTTATTTATCTTCTAGGATAGTAGATGGAAATCTCTATCTTGTTACTAATAAAAACTATTACTCAGAGATTAAGAAGGATGATCCAAGAACCTATATACCCTCCTATAAGGAAGGGAATAAAGAAAGGATAATTAAAGAAAAAGATCTGGCAATAGCTCCTGGAGAATTAGAGTCTAGCTATATAGTCATCTGTGCTTATAATCTAGAAAGTCAAAAATGCACTTCCTCAAAAGCTATTTTAGGTGGAGGGAGAACAGTATATGCTTCTAAGGACAATATTTATATAGCCATGACAAAGTGGAAGGAAGAGAAGGATAATAGTGTTGTAACCAGGGGAGAGGAAACGGTTATCATAGGTGTTTCTTTAAATAATGGAACCTTAGGAGAGCCTATAACGGGAACGGTACCAGGCTATGAGATAGATCAATTTGCTATGGATGAGCATAAGGGGTATCTTCGTATAGTGACCACAGAAAACACCGAAACCTATGAGGAAGTAATTTATAAGGATGGAAGCACTGCGAGGATATGGAAAGGTGAAGGTAAGGTAAGTAATGGTATTTATGTACTAGATAAAAATTTGAAGGTGGTAGGAGGTCTTTCAGGTCTTGCTCCAGAGGAGTATGTATATTCAGTAAGATTTTTTGGTGATATAGCATACTTTGTTACCTTCCGTCAGGTAGATCCATTATTTACTGTTGATTTAAGCAACCCTGAGAGGCCTACGCTCATAGGAAGTCTAAAGATACCTGGCTTTTCTGACTATCTTCAAGGCTACGGAGAAGGCTTGCTCTTTGGATTTGGTCAATCGGCCACAGAAGAAGGAAGGGTCACAGGACTAAAGCTTTCTATGTTTGATACCTCCAATCCAGGGGATGTAAAGGAAGCTAATGTGAAAGAGTTAAAAGGAAGATGGTCAGAGGCCAGCTCCAACCATAAAGCTATACTTGCTAATCCTACTAAAAACCTAATTGCCTTTGCTGCTGAGAATCACTATTTTATCTATGGTTATCAGAAGGATAAAGGCTTCTATGAAAAGGCTGCTTTAAGTCTTAAGGATTATGATTATAATACCAGAGGTATATATATAGGAGATTATTTCTATGTATGTACATCACGAGGTATAACTTCTTATGATATGAATAAGGATTTTAGTAAGACTGATTCTATCGAATTTTCATATCAGTAATTTATAAAACTTACCACGTTGTAAAAGAAAAGATAAGTGAATAAATCTTTATATTGTCTGATTAGTTATCAGTATTGATTGTAATATAAAATGAAAATTTTTACATCGCTTATATTAGTGGTGTATTTTTTTCTTTATTATACCTCTAAGTGATCACATTTCGATGAGTTTGTGGTTGATAATTAATGATGTAGTTTTGAAAAATTCTTGGCTTTTCTTATAGTAAATCAGTTAACTGTTAGCTATTTGTGAATTTGATATTATAATTTGTAAGATTATTATAATATTTTATTTTTTTGTATCGCTAAATATCTTGTTATGAATATTCTTTTTACTTTATTATAATCTCTAAATAAGGATGATTCCATAAGCAATAAAGAACTTTATAGTCTAAGAACTTATTTTTTTACATTAAATATTGGATAAATTGATTTGAAAGACTGGAATTTTCTGTTTTAAGCTTTAACACAATTATATACTTACCATATTCCAGTATAATCAAAATTTTAATATAATTAGTAATTGGTTATAGAATTGATTGGATTAGTACTTTTATTGTTACTATTGATATTCGGTAATTAATATTTTTGAAATAATGTATCACATATTAAAGGTGGTTAGGATAATAGTGTTTAAATTTTTAATAAAAAATTTTATATTTCTGAGACAGATTTTAACTCATTGATAATATTAAAGCAGATTAATTAAAGGACGGATTATAATTTAATTAAATTATGGTAAAAAGAGAGCGAGGTCTATTATGAAAATAACATATAAATTAAATTATATATTGGAAATTTTTTTATTTAGTCTTTCTGTATTTATTATCGAATGGCTAAAAAGTGAAAAGTTATATTTGTGGGCTATATTTGCTATGATGTTAGCTATTTTACTAGAAATATTTATTAAAAATAAAGAATACAATCCACTAATCAAACTTGCAGGGGAAAGAGAACAAAAAAATAGAGAACTAGAAGATAATGGTATAATAAATCATTACTTTATGGATAATTATGAATCAAAAAATAAGAGAAACTCAAATATTGAGAAAGCTATCGATGAGGCAAACGAAATGTTTCTTCTTGCTGAAACTGGTAAATCATATTTAGATATTCCAACAGATAGACATTGGAGAAATATAAAAGATAGATTAAATAACGGAATTCCCATTAAAGTTTTACTTATTAACCCCTTTTGCATGAATAAACAAGTAAGAAATAATTTTAATAATACAAAAGGGATTGATAGAAAGTTAGATATCGAGAGTTTAACATCCTTAAATAATAAATATGAGAACTTAGAAATAAGATTTACTGAACAAGTTTATTGTTCGCTATTTTTTACAGATAAATATATGATTTATGATCCATATCATTTAGGTAAAATATCAGATCGGATTGAGAATAATTTTATTGCCATAGAATTTGAAAGAGAGAATAGAAATTATAATATATTAAAGAGCCACTTCAATAACTGTTGGAAACTATCTCAATCGTTCGAAGAAGTGATAGATAGATGAAAAGAATAATACTTACATACAATGAAAGTTGTAATTTAAGCTGTGATTTTTGTTATATAAATTTTCATCATAAAAAAATCAAAGACAGAACTTATGAGATAATCAAAAAAGCAATATCATTGGATTTTAAGGTTATAACCTTTGGTGGGGGTGATCCTTTTAGTAAAAGTAGTTTCAGAAAATCGTGTATTCTAGCAAAAGAGAATGGGTTATTTACGCAAGTGGATACAAACTGTCTTGCAATTACTAAAAGTGATTATAACTTCATAGAAAATTATGTGAATTTAATTGGAATTTCCTTAGATGGAATTGGCAATACACATGATAATATGAGGAAATCAAATAAATTATTTAGTAAGGCAGAATCTGTTCTTAGAACATTAATGAAATCAAATACTAAGATAAAAATTAATACCATATTAACTAAGCAAAACAAAGATTCTGTTTATGATATATATAGATATTTAAGTGAGCTAGACAGCATTTATAGCTGGAGTATCTATCAGTTTTTTCCGTTGTCTGTAGCCAAAGAAAACCAAGAAATATTTGAAATATGTAATGAAGATTTTGATAATGCTTTAACCTTCTTGAATAAGGAGGAGAGAAAATTTATAATCGAAAAATTAAAGTATAGTGATAGAGTTATTGGTTACGTATTTTGTGATGAGCAAGGAAATATATATACTAATAGTTTAAAAGGAGATTACATGTACATTTGTTCAATTTTTGATCCAGATGTGGCAGAGAAACTCTCTAAGTTTAATGAGCTTATTAATCCTATAACAATAAATCGTTATGTAGAGTAGATACTTATTTTCATGGTTTCATTTATTATCAGGCTCAGATAAAATTTAATAATTATTTTTATAAGATAAGGTAGTGGAATCTTCATTTATGGATTTTCTTTATCTTATTTAACTAACGTCATATTAATATAAGTATACTTTCTGATAACTACATTATGAAAGAAAAGCCATCTTAGAGATTCTAATATGAAGAATATTTTGTAAGGATATTTACATCGCATTATTTTTCAGATAGTCAATATTAGAGAGTGTTTGGAGAACTAAAATATATCACCGTTAGTGAATTAAATAAGTTTTCTTATTGAACTTATATACTATAAGTGTTTTGGTGCAATAATATTACATGCTTCATAATGTGGAAGAGTTTTTTAGTGGTAAAAGATAAGGATAAACATACGCTTTATTTAGATTTTTTATTGTAGATTAAAATATTAGATATAAAATATAAGTTTGGTGTTAATGATCTATTTATTAAATATATTATCTTTAAATAAAATATCTTGAGGGCTTTTTATTAGTAGTGAGAAAAACTTTATGTATAAAATGAATTGGTTTTTAACTTTTTTTAAAATGTACCATATTTCATGGTGATAAAGTTGACATAAAAAGGCATTGAATATAAAATAAATATAAAATATAAGGGGAGAATTATCCTTTCAATCCAGCTTCAATGTATAAATAGTTGCTATAATAATACAAGACCTAACCTCTACAGTAAACCAAAATATATGGGAGGTATTAGGTCATTTTTTATATAAATCAATACATTGCAGGCTACAGGGGAATAAAGAGAGGAGTTTAATATGGTTAATAAATTGACAGCTCTTTTTCTTACAGCACTGCTCAGTGTTTCTAAAAGTGCTTATAAGGAAGCTGAAGATGTAAGAAAAATAATTGATAGTATGACTCTAGAACAGAAGATTACTCAAATGCTTATGCCAGACTTTCGTCAGTGGAAAGGCTCAGGAGATGCTTCTGAAAAGGACATGACTCTGTTAGATAGTGAGGTAGCTGATATCATCGATGACTATGACCTTGGTGGAGTAATACTTTTGGATAACAATGTTAAAGAAACGGATCAGACTCTAAAGCTAACCTATGATATGCAGAAGGCTGCCATGGATAATAAAGCAAACAATGGTAGTATACCTCTTTTTATAGCAATAGACCAGGAGAGTTGGACAGGCTACCCATTAGAAGATATTACAGCTCTTCCAGGAAATATGGCTTTAGGAGCTACAGGAAGTATTGAATATGCCGATGAAACGGGAAGAGTAATAGGTAGTGAATTGTTCGCTTTAGGCTTTAATGTGAATTTGGCTCCGGTATTAGATATCAATAATAATCCTTTAAATCCAGTAATGGGCCCCCGTTCCTACAGTAGCAGTGCTGACCTTGTAGCTGATCTGGGAGTAGAGCAGATGAATGGGATGCAGATCCACAATGTTTCTGCAGCAGTGAAGCATTTTCCTGGTCATGGAGATACAGCTGTAGATTCCCATACGGGATTACTAGTAGTAGATAAAAGCTATGAGGAGCTGGCTTCTCTTGAGCTTATTCCATTTCAGGCTGCGGTTGATAATGGAGTGGACATGGTTATGACTGCTCATATAGCCTATCCTCAAATTGAAGGAGATAAAGTTATATCAAAGAAGGATGGTACAGAGATATATATTCCTGCTACTCTATCCCATGAGATAATAACGGGAATATTGAGAAATAAGATCAACTACAATGGTATAGTAGTTACTGATGCCTTAAACATGAGCGCAATATCGGAAAACTTTGGAGAGGCTGAAGCAATTATAATGGCAATAGAAGCAGATGTTGATATATTGCTTATGCCTACGATATTAAGGTCACAGGAAGATGTTAAAAAGCTAGACAATATCATTTCAGAGGTTAAGAATGCTGTGAAAAACGGAAGGATAACTCTAGAGGATATTGATGCTTCATTAGAGAGGATACTTTTACTTAAGGAAAGAAGAGGAATATTAGATTTATCCGAGGATAAGAGAACCTTTGAAGAAAGGCTTACAGAGGCTAAGGCAATTGTAGGCTCACCTAGAAACAAAAATGTAGAAAGAGTAGTTGCAGAGGAAGCTGTAACGGTGGTTAAAAATCAGGGGGGCATACTTCCAATGAAGCCAGAAGATGATGAGAAGATACTGCTTTTGACTACAAGTAATAGTGAAGCACGTGCCATGAAGGAGGGAATGGACAGGCTTATTATTGAGGGAATGCTTCCTAGAGCCATAACCTATGAAACATATGTTTATAATTCTCAAACAACAGCTCAGGAGCTTAAGCAGAAGATAGATGGCTCCGATTACGTAGTTGTTATATCAAAGATTAACTCGGCATCACAGCTGTCACCTTATAACTGGAGGAGTAGAATTCCCACGGAGGTAGCAGCCTATGGAAACAGTGAGGATATCCCTACAGTTATAATGAGTGCTGAAAAGCCTTACGATGCAGCTAACTATCCTGAAGCAAGAGCAATAGCAGTGGTATATGGAAGTAATGGTATGGATCCAACAGAAGGCATTGAATCACAGAAGAAAGTTGCTCCTAACATACCTGCTGGCATAGAGGTAATTTTCGGAGGCAGAAACCCATCAGGAAAGCTACCAGTAGATATACCAGTGATAGAGAATGGAGTTATGGATACGTCTAGGACAGCATATCCTATAGGACATGGCTTAAGCTATGAATAGGATAATAATTAGAAATCTACAAAAATAAGCTGAAAATTTCAGGCTGTGACTATAAATTTATTGTCGCAGCCTTTACAATATATACAAGACAAAGCTCTTTTAAGATAACTGTAGATATTGGTAAGAATAAATTAAAGGAGGACTTCTTATGACAAGAAAAATAGTTGTAAGCCTAGCTATGAGCCTTGATGGTTATATTGCCTCTGAGGATCACGGCTATGATTGGATAACAGAGAATAGCGGTGCTGAAGGTAATTTCCCTAATGAAAGTTCCTTTGATTTTCAAGGTTTTTTTGATTCCATGGACACAATAGTAATGGGGAAAAATTGCTATGACCTTGGGATGCACGAGGAATTTAAAAAGCATAAGGTCTATGTGGCAACTCATAAAGCTAAAGAGGATCACGATAATGTCAGATTCATCAGTGATGATATAATCAAGGCTATATCAGAGGAGAAAGAAAAGGATGGAAAGAATATCTTTCTTTTTGGAGGAGGTAAACTAATAGACAGCTTCCTAAAAGCAGATATCATTGATGAGTATGTAATTGGGATAGTTCCAATAATCTTAGGAAGAGGAATTCCGTTGTTTTATAAGGACAATCCAACTATTAGACTGAAGCTGGTGGAAAATATCACTGATAAGGGTACAGTGATTTTGAAGTATGTAAGAAGATAATAAAGTATTAAAGCTACCAGTTTAGATTGCTGGTAGCTTTTTATCTATAAAGTCATTCTACATCTTTTTAGTAATTATTTGAATTTTAATGTCATTGTATATAAAAGTAAATAAAAACAATAGATAAATTTTATGGAAATTTATAGATTATTAATATATAATTTCAACTATAAAATAATTAATGTAAAATAGCGTATATTTATCGCTTAGGGAATGGGGGGATGAGAGTGAGAAGAATAGATGCTGTATATGAGAAAATAAAGGAATTATACTCTGAAAAGGGAGTAAGTGCTGCTGAGCTAGCAGAGGTTATGAAGCTAGAGAGAGCCAATGTCAGCAAGGATTTAAATCGGTTACACGAGGAAGGAAGGCTGGTTAAGTTAAAGGGTAAGCCTGTAATCTTTGCTTTAAAGGGCGAGGGGGAAGAGAAAAACACTACTCTTGACAGCTTTTTAAAATTAAATCCTAGCCTTTATACCGCTGGTGAGCAGGCTAAGGCTGCAATTTTATATCCTCCGAAAAAGATGAATATGTTTATCTTAGGTGATACTGGTGTAGGAAAATCCATGTTTGCTGAGTTAATACATAAATATGCTCAGGAGATGAAGGTTATGGATGAAAGTGCACCCTTCATAAGCTTTAATTGTGCAGATTATGCTAATAACCCCAACCTCCTTCTAGGGCAGATCTTTGGTGTGAAAAAAGGTGCTTACACCGGAGCAGATACTGATAAAGCTGGACTGGTGGAAAAGGCAGATGAAGGAATATTATTTTTAGATGAGGTTCATAGGCTGCCACCAGAGGGGCAGGAAATATTTTTTACCTTTATTGATACAGGAAGATATAGACGTCTTGGAGAAACGGAGTTTAGTAGAAGCTCTAAGGTGCTCATCATCTGTGCTACCACAGAAAATCCTGAATCCACCCTTCTAAATACATTTATGAGAAGGATTCCAATGGTTATAAATATACCAAGTCTTCAAGATAGAAGCTTAGAGGAGAGGTTTGGTTTAATATGCCAATTCTTTAAGGAAGAAAGCTATAAGCTAGGGAAAGGTATAAGAGTTTCCGTTAATAGTCTAAAGGCCTTTGCTGGCTATAACTGTCCTAATAATATTGGACAGCTAAAAAGTGATATACAGCTCTCCTGTGCCAGGGCGTATGTGAATTTTGCTTCTAATAAAAAGAAGGAAATAAAGATAAATACCATAGATATCCCAGCAAATATCCGAGAGGGACTATATACTGCTACTGATCATAGGAAGCTGTGGAATAAGCTAATTGATTTAAATGCAAGATATGTATTTTTTGATGGGGATGAGGAGGATTTATTCCTTCAAGATGGAGGGGATAGAGAAACCATTTATGATATGCTTGAGGATAGGCTGCTAGAGCTGAAAAGAAGAGGTATCAGTGATGAAGAGCTGGGAAGGGAGATGGAAAAAACTATAGATAACTCCTTTAGGGAATATTTAAACACCTTAAATAGGAGAAAGGATATTGCTGATTTTACTAACATCATACCAGAAAAGCTCGTTGATATCATAAAAGATGTATTAGCCTACAGTGAAATGAATCTTGGTAGAAGTCTCAGTGAAAAAATATATTATGGAATGGCTGTTCATATAGCTAATTCCATCGAGAGAATAAGACAGAATGAAGCAATAATAAATCCACAGACAAACAAAATAAGACAGGAGCACAGCAGAGAATTTAACATAGCGTTAAATTGTTTAAAAAGGCTGGAAAGAAGCCTGGATATTACCTTCCCTATCGATGAGGCGTCATTTCTTACAATGTTTTTAATATATGAGGATAATATTTCTTCAGTAGATAAGGACGAGGTAAAAATAATAGTCGTAGCTCATGGCTCCTCCACAGCCACCTCTATGGCTGAAGCAACCAATAAGCTCTTAGGGTCAAATTATGCTATTGGAATAAATGCTCCCATTGATGAAAAGCCACAGCTGGTCATTAATAGAATTAAAGAGTTTATAGAAAGCTCTGGCATAAAATCAGATATATTATTTCTTGTGGATATGGGCTCACTTACTACCTTTGGTGAGGAGGTAGAGGAAAAGGTGGGGAATAAAACCAGAACTATACCTCTAGTAAGCACCCTTCATGTAATTGAGGCAACTAGGCGTGCAATCCTAGGTCAGAGCTTAGAAGAGGTTTATCTGGGGACTCTTGAGGTAAATAAGATAGCAGGGGAATCTATCAGGACTAAAAGCTATAGCAAAAAGAATGAAAAGCTGGCTATCGTAACCATCTGCACCACTGGAGAGGGTGGAGCACTAGCCGTGAAGGGGCTATTAGAGGAGAGACTCCATTATGATAAAGGACTTATAGATATTATACCTATCATGTTTCAGGGGCATGAAGAGGTAAAGCTGAAGCTTAATGAGATAGCAGGCTCTCATAAGGTAATCTCTATTATAAGCCCCTTTAGTATAAACGCTCAAGTGATCCAGCTAGGCCTTTCTGATATAGTCAGGGAAGATGGAATAGAGAAGCTTCAGACAATAATTGATGAGGAAACCACTTATATAAAGATGGGAGCTGCCCTGGATAATCAGCTGAACAATATAAATGGGATAGAGGCTTTGGAGGATATCAAGGAATTTAATAGTATTATTCTAGAAAAACTAAAATTAAAGGTATCTACCAATATACTAATTGGTGAAGCCTTCCATGTTGCATGTCTTATGGACAGGCTTAAGGCCGGAGAGCTAGGAAAGCCCTTCCAGAATAAAGAGGCATACATTAATGATAACCATGGATACTTTAGAGTTGTTAAGGAAGCTATTCCTCTTTTAAATAGTAAATACAATATAGAAATAGGTGAAGATGATATCTGTAGAATAGTTAGCTTCTTCCTTCAGAAGTGAATAATATACCCTTATGAAAAATCGTAGGGGTGTATTTTTTTATAAAATTATCCAACCCAAATCTTGGCATGGGTTTTGCTTAATAAATAGATAGATGAGTAAGTAATAGAGAAAGGATGATATAGATGGATTATCAAGAGGTAGTATTTGGAATTATAGTGAACAGTGGTGATGCTAAAAGCTATGCCATGGAAGCAATTAAGAAGGCCAAGGAAGGAAAGATTGAGGAAGCTAAGAGCTCCCTTGAAAAGAGCTCTGAATTCTTGGGAAAGAGTCATGATATTCAAACGAAGCTGATACAGGAAGAGGCTAATGGCAATGGACAGGACCTTACACTGTTAATGGCCCATGCTCAGGACCATTTCATGAATGCCTTAACTGTAAGGGATTTAGCTAAGGAATTCATCGATTTATATGAGACTCTTGAGGTAATTAAGGTACAGGTAAAAAAGTGTGTTCAATAAAAGAATACACATTGAAAAAATACAACCCACATAAAAATATTAAGGAGGAATAAAACAATGGCAGGATTTATGAGTTTTTTGGAAAGAAAAGCAATGCCTGTGGCAGGAAAGATAGCAGCGCAGAGGCATATAAGAGCGTTACGTGATGGCTTAGCCGTTACCATGCCCCTAATAATTGTAGGTTCAATATTTATGATCTTAGGTAATATACCTATAGACTCGGTTAATGAGTTTATAAACAGTGTCTTAGGTGAAGGCTTTACCAGTAAATTTTTATATCCCACAAGGGTTACCTTTGATATCGTAGCGATATTATCGGTGTTTTCTATATCCTATCAGTTGGCAAGGGACAAGGATGTAGATGGTGTATCAGCAGGAGCAGCTGCCCTTTCAGCTTTCCTTCTATTGATACCAGTAATTACTTTAAATACAGAGCTTGCCGATGGAACTGCATTAAACCTGGGAAGGATTTGGCAAACAGCTAATTTAGGTGCTGGCGGGCTTATAGTGGCTATTCTCACAGCAATTGTCTCTACAGAAATTTTTATATTTGTTACGAAAAAGAACTGGGTTATAAAAATGCCTGATTCTGTACCTCCAGCGGTGGCAAAGTCTTTTGCTGCAATAATACCTGGACTTATAATAATAACCCTCTTCTTTATTTTAAGATTATTCTTTGAAGCTACTAGCTATGAAACTATTTTTAACTTTATAACTAAGTTTGTTGGAGCTCCGCTATCAAGAGTAGGTCTATCCTTTGGTGGTATGCTTGCTACAGTATTCCTTTACATGGTTTTCTGGACCTTAGGAATACATGGTACTCGTGTAGTTTTTGGAGTAATGGATTCAGTGCTCCTTCCAGCCATGGATGCTAATAGAATTGCTTTAGAAGCAGGGGAAGTTTTACCTAACATTGTAACCAAGCAATTCTACGATAACTTCGTTAATATTGGAGGCTGTGGAGCTGCCATTGGTCTAGTTATAGCTATATTATTTGTGGCGAAATCCCAGCAGATGAAGACCCTAGGAAAGCTTGCTTTAGGACCAGCACTCTTTAATATTTCAGAGCCTATTATCTTTGGTGTTCCAATAGTGATGAATCCCATTATGATGATACCCTTTGTTTTATCTAATGTATCTATAGCATTAATATCCTATGGAGCTATGTACTTTAATCTAGTAAGCTATCCTGCTGGACTGGCAATACCATGGACAGTTCCTGCTCCAATTTCAGGCTTCTTAGCAACAAATGGTGACTGGAGAGCGGTAATCCTACAATTAATAGCAATAGCACTATCAGCAGTTATTTATGTTCCTTTTGTTAAGGTTTGGGACAAACAAAAGAGCTTAGAGGAGCTTTCTGCTGTACAAGATGGAGAATTAGATGATGAGTTTAATCAATTATTAGGAGCAAATGACTAAGGAGGTACTGATGAATATTTTAAGAAAATATAAGCTACCGGAAGGATTCTTTCTAGGAGCGGCTGCTTCTGCCTGGCAGACGGAGGGCTGGAGTGGTAAAAAAGATGGTCAGGATTCCTATATGGACCTTTGGTATAAGGAAACTCCAGAGCTGTGGCATGAGGGCTATGGCCCTACGGTGGCAACAGATTTTTACAATAGATACAAGGAAGATGTTAAGCTCATGAAGGAGGTAGGGCTAGAGGCCTATAGAACCTCCATAGACTGGTCGAGATTTTTAACAAATTATGAAACTATAGAGGTAAATGAGGAAGCGGCGGATTATTATAATAAACTTATAGATGAGATGATAAATAATGGAATAGAACCAATGCTCTGCTTAGAGCATTACGAGCTGCCAGCTGAGCTTTTTAAAAAATATGGAGGCTGGGGTTCAAAGAAGGTTGTGGAGCTTTATATAAAATATGCAGAGGAGGTATTTAAGAGGTATTCTCATAAGGTAAAGAAATGGTTTACCTTTAATGAGCCTATAGTAATTCAGACTAGAGTATTCTTAGATAGCTTGAGATATCCATTTATACAGGATACTAAGATAGCGATGCAGTGGAATTATAACAAAATACTTGCTTCTGCAGGAGCAATAAAGGTCTTTAAAGAGGGAGGACACAGTAAGGATGGAGGAGAGATAGGAATTATTTTAAATCCAGATGTCTGCTATCCTAGGTCCTCAGCCCCACATGATAAGGAAGCGGCGGAGAAATTCGATCTTTTCTTCAACAGGATATTTTTAGATCCATCAGTTAAAGGAACTATCCCGGAGGAATTGATTGATATTTTAAAAGAGAATAATTGCTGCTTTGAATATACAGAAGAGGAACTAAAGATAATCAAGGAAAACACCGTAGATATATTGGGGATAAACCTCTATGCACCTACGAGGGTAAAGGCTCGGGAAAATGCTTGGAATCCGAGAACACCCTTCCATCCAGCCTATTACTATGACAAATATGAGCTTCAGGGAAGAAAGATGAATCCTTATAGAGGATGGGAGATATATCCTAAGCTTATGTATGATTTTTCAATGAGAATGAAGGAGGAGTATGGAAACATTCCTTGGTTTATAGCAGAAAATGGTATGGGCGTTGAGAAAGAGGACCTTAATAAGAACTCTGAAGGTATAATACAGGATGATTATAGAATAGAATTTATCAGTGAGCATTTGAAGTGGCTTTTAAAGGCTGTAGAGGAAGGAGCAAATTGCAGGGGATATATGCTTTGGGCCTTCACGGATAACGTATCACCACAAAATGCTTTTAAAAATAGATATGGCCTAGTAGAGATAGATTTAAAGGATAATAGAAACAGAAGAATAAAGAAATCAGGCCATTGGTATAAAAAGCTTAGCGATAGTAGGGAGCTGGAAGCCACTGATTTCACCTTTGAATATAAATAAAAGAATAAGGAGGTATTGATTATGAATATATTGCTTATTTGTTCAGCAGGTATGTCCACGAGTCTCCTGGTAACTAAAATGAATAAGGTAGCAGAGGAAAAGGGAGTTAAAGCAAATATCTGGGCTGTATCTACCGATGCAGTGGATAGAAATCTTGAAAAGGCAGATGTGGTACTCATTGGTCCCCAGATAAGATTTCAGCTAGAGGATATAAGAGCTAAGGCGGCTAAATTTAAGATTCCAGTAGATGTGATAGACTCTGTAGATTATGGTATGTGCAATGGAGCAAAGGTACTTTTAAAGGCTCTGAAGCTTAAGAAAGCAGCTAGCAATTAGGTTTATGCCTTAGGGAGAGTGGTTTTTAGATAGTCATCTTTCCTTAAGGCTTTTTACTATCCAGTGGTTAGAGAAGGACTGGGAGATATGGCAGACAAAAATTATAATTAATATTATTTATGCGCAGGTGGTGAGAGGGTGAAATACTATCTAGGAGTAGATATAGGTACAACCAGTACTAAAGCAATTGTCTTTGATGAAAAGGGGAAAGAGGTTAAGAAAGCCTCCAGGGAATATCCTACCCTAAGTCCTCAGGCAGGCTTTAAGGAGCAGGATCCTGAAGTTATATTTCAGGCGGTAATTGATTCTATCAGTAATGCAGCTTCAGATTTATCTGGAATAATAGACTTCATTTCCTTTAGTGCTGCCATGCACAGTATAATAGCTGTGGACAAGGAAGGTCTTCCTTTAACCAACAGTATCATCTGGTCTGATTCTAGAAGTGAAGGCTATGTAGAGGAATATAAAATCAGTGGAAAAGGAAGAGAATATTATAAAAGGACAGGAACACCTACTCATTCCATGTCCCCTTTATATAAGCTCTTTTGGCTTAGGGATAATGAAAAGGAACTATTTAAAAATACCCATAAGTTCATTTCTATAAAGGAGTATGTGATATATAAATTATTTAATGTCTATAAGGTGGACTTTTCTATAGCCTCGGCCTCAGGGTTATTTAATATATATACAAGAAAATATGAACCCAAAATACTGTCTGATATAGGAATTTCAGAGGGGAAGCTCTCAGAGGCTGTTCCAACTACCCACATTCTCAGAGGAATGAAGGAAGAATACTCTGAGGCTATGGGGATAAGCTCTTCAATACCAGTAGTTATAGGAGCTTCTGATGGTTGCCTTGCTAATCTTGGAAGCAATTCTATTAAGGAGGGAGCAGCTTCAATTACCATAGGTACTAGTGGTGCCGTTAGGGTTGCCTTTAATAAGCCAGTGACAGGAGAGGGAGAGAGGACATTTTGCTATATACTTACAGAGGATAAGTATATAGTTGGAGGTGCTATAAATAATGGAGGAGACGCCTATCGATGGTTTAGAGATAATTTCGGTGAGCTTGAGGTTCTGGAAAGCAAGGAAAGAGACATAAGCTCCTATGAGATATTTAATAGATATTTAGAAGCCTCACCGCCCGGGAGCAGGGGGATGATTTTTCTTCCCTTCCTCACAGGAGAGAGAGCTCCTTATTGGAACTCTAACCTAAGAGGAAGCTTTATAGGAATCTCTGACCTTCATACAAAGCCTGATTTTACCAGGGCTGTTATTGAAGGAATATGTTATTCCTTAAAGGATGTTTACACTTCTATCGAGGCTTTAGTAAAGGAAGTGAAATCAATTCACATAAACGGGGGCTTTATGAGATGTGAGGAGTGGATTAGATCTCTTTCAGATATCATAGGGATGCCTTTAGTAGTAGCTCAAAGCTTTGAGGCTCCCTGCCTTGGAGCTATAATTCTAGGTCTTTATGCCTTAAAGGAATATGATAGCCTAGAAGAGGCTGCAGAGCTGTGCAGAACAGCTGAGGTATATGCTCCAAGAAAAGAAAATATAGAAATGTATAACGAGATTTTTCAGGTATATAAGGAAGCAGTGGAGAGGCTAATGTCTCTATGGGAAAGACTATTAAAATATCAGATAAAATGAAAATGGAGGTAGGTTATGGAGGTTTTACTCGTTGGATTAGGGAAGATGGGCTTTAATTTAGCCCTTAATATGAAGGGAAAGGGTCATGAGGTAGTAGCCTTTGATATCTCAGAAATTAGAAGGCAGGAAGCAGAGGAAAAAGGAATAAGGACAGCTTCTAGTATAGAAGAGCTCATAAAAAAGGGAAGTGGTCCTAAGGTATTGTGGCTCATGATACCTGCTGGACAAATAGTGGATCTTGTCCTTCAGGAAATACGAGGATTTATAGAGCCTGGAGATATGGTTATTGATGGGGGAAACTCCTTTTATAAGGATTCTATGAGAAGAGCAATGGAGCTCAATGAGCTGGGGATAGCTTATCTCGATGCAGGAATTAGTGGAGGGATGGAAGGAGCAATGCATGGAATCTGCGCCATGATAGGTGGAGAAGAATCAGCTTTTAGAAAGGTTGAAGGGCTTTTTAAGGATATAGCCATAGAAAATGGATATCTTTATACTGGCAGCTCAGGGTCAGGACATTTTACTAAAATGGTCCACAATGGCATAGAGTATGGTATGATGCAGGCCATAGGGGAAGGCTTTGAAATTCTCGAAGCTAGCGACTTTAATCTGGACCTACAGGGTGTAGCACATCTTTGGAATCATGGCTCTGTTATAAGAGGCTGGCTCATGGAGCTAACAGCCAGAGCCTTTAGCAAGGATCCCCACCTTGAAAAAATAACCGGCGCTGTGGGTTCCAACGGAGAAGGTCTTTGGACTGCACAAACAGCACTAGAGCTTCAGATTCCCGCCCCAGTTATAACCACATCGGTTATAACTAGATATCGCTCACTCCAGAAGGATACCTTTACAGGGAAGGTAGTAGCCTCCTTGAGAAATGAATTTGGTGGACATGAAGTGAAAAACTCATAATATCATAAGTTAGTTTATAATAAAAAATACATTTGAAACCTACAAAGCTATCAACAAAAATGTTGATAGCTTTCTTTGTAGAAAAAAACAATCTATATCCGATATATGTCTTTAATGGTAACAAAATACATAAAACTACTACGTTTAGTAAAGCATGTTGTTTTTGATGTTGAAATTGTTAATTTTTTTAAAATATTATTAAATAAATATAAAATATAATGAATAATATACGAACGATATACTAGACTCTATAAATACTTTTATAAAGGAGAAGGAATATGAGCGTATTTAAGGTAACTAGTATTAGAACTAAACTAATTGGGTATTTTGCACTAATAGTTATTATTGGATTAATATCATTAGGCTATATTTCTGTAAAGGTTTCTGGGGATATAGTTACATCAGAAGCAAGCAATTCTATATACACTTTGGCTCAAGAAACTGCGAAAAGAGAAGCAAGCTTATTAAAGGGAAAGGCTCAAATCTTAAAGACTATAGCCTCAATGGACGAAGTTAAGACTATGGATTGGACAGTTCAGCAGGAAATACTAGAAGGTTTAGTGGCAGATGTAGATTTTTTACGTCTTGGGGTAATGTATCCCGATGGCACAGCATTCTTTGATGACAATTCAACTATGTCTATGGGGAAGGAGGCTGCAAGTTGGAAGTCTTTTGAGAGTAAATCTGAGGCTATCAGCTTTCAGGTGAACTCTGATGATGAAAGTATTATCTTTATGGAGTCTGTACCCATTGTTAATGGAAATGAGATTTTAGGAGTTCTTATAGGAATAAACGATGGAATAATTTTAAGTGAAATGGTAGCGGAAACAGGCTATGGTGAAGAGGGTTATGGTTACATTGTTGATAGTGAAGGGACGATAATAGGTCATAAGGATCATGAGCTAGTTTATAGGGGATTTAATCCTATTGAGGAGAGTGAGAGTGATGATACACTTGTATCTTTATCAAGAGCTATGGAAAATATTCTTTTACAAGGAAAAGGTGTAGATAGCTATTCCTTTCAAGGAGGAGATCAATATGTTGGATATTCTTCAATTGATGGAACAGATTGGACCTATGTAATGGTAGCCAGCAGAGCGGAGATACTGGCAGCAATTCCTAAGCTTCAATCAAGCATCATTGCTGTAGGAATTGTTACTTTGCTCCTAAGCATACTCCTAACATATTTTATTGGTAATTCCTTCGTAAAACCAATTACCAATACTATCTCATATGCTAAGAGAATCTCATCCTTAGATATTTCTCAGGATATTGAGAATAAGTATTTAAATAGAAAAGATGAGATAGGCGATTTATCGCGATCCTTAAGGGATATTATAATAGGATTTAGAAGTATTATTAGTGAATTAAATAGTTCTTCGGAGCTTATGGCAGCATCCTCCGAAGAGCTAACAGCTACCTCTGAGCAAGCTGCAGCGACATCTATGGAAATTTCAAAGGTTATAGATGGGATTGCAGCAGGGGCTTTAGAGCAGGCGAAGAGCACTGAGGAAGGAGTAATTAAAGCAGTTAGCTTGGGTGAAGCGATTAAGGTAGTAGCCTCTTATATCAATGAAGTGAATTCTTCATCTAGAAGAGCAGAGTTAGTGGTTTTAGATGGTCTTAAAGAGGTTGAAGCCTTGAGCATCATAACCAAAGAAAACACTATAGCTGTAGATGAGATATTTAAAACCATAATGGACACTAAAGAAAGCTCAAGAAAAATAGGTGAAGTAAGTAAAATTATAGAAGACATTGCATATCAAACCAATTTACTCTCTCTCAATGCTTCTATTGAGGCTGCCAGAGCAGGGGAACAGGGAAAGGGCTTTGCTGTTGTTGCAGAAGAGGTAAGGAAGCTGGCAGAGGAATGTACGAGTTCTACAAAAGTTATCAGTGAAATAGTGGAAGAGTTACAAAGGAATGCTAAGGATTCTGCTAAGATGGTTAATAGGGTTTCTGAGATTTCTAATGAACAGTTTACAAGTGTAAAGAGTAACACGGATAAATATAAGCTTATTGAGGAGTCCATTCAGAACACTAAAACTGCTGTTGTAAATCTCATTAATCAAGGGGAAATAATGGAGAACATGAGGGGAGAGATTGTTGATGTGCTAGAGGAGCTTTCTGCAGTGGCAGAAGAAAATTCAGCCTCAACTGAAGAAGCTGCAGCTGCAACAGAGGAACAAACAGCCTCAATTCAGGAAGTATCTAACTCTAGTGAAAGCATTGCACATATGGCAGAAAAGCTTCACAGTATTGTTGAGAGATTTAAATTATAATGACATAGAACCAGTTAATAAAAAATAATCCCTTGATAGATAGTTCAAGGGATTATTATATGAAAAAATTCTTATGTCATTTAAAAGGATTCCTTAAAGCTTCTTTCTCTCTTGGGAAGGAAGGTAGCCAAACTGCTTTTTATAGCACCTAGAAAAATAAGAAGCATCGTTGAAGCCGCTTCTTTCTGCACATTCCAAAATGCTTATGTTATTTTTTTGGAGAAGAAGCTGTGCGTTATGGCAGCGGAGCATAAGTATATATTCCTTAACGGTTTTTCCTGTCAGCTCCTTAAAGGTTCTGCAGAAATGATATTTGCTAACACAGATTTCAGCAGCTAGCTCATCTAGGTTGAAATTATTTCTGTAATTTTTGTTCATGTATTCTATGCTGGACTTTATCATTTCTACCTTTGGATCTGTTTTGGAGCTTGAGCCAGCTTCAAGTATAACCTGATTTCTGTATAATAATATGCTCATGGTCACACAAAGGGCTCGTACAGCTTTTTTGTAGTGATCTTTTTTGTTTGTCATTTCTCTGATAATGATGTTAAATATATTCACCATTTCTGGATCCCTGGTTTTCTCACAAAAGACACTGCTAGTTACATCAAAATCCAGCTCCATACAAAACCTATAGTCAAGTATTAGACAGTAATAGCTGCAATTATCTGATATGGTTTTTATATTATGAAGATGATTAGAATTAATAATTATTATATCCCCAGGACCTGCTCTATAGGTAGTGCTGTTGGAGGAAACTTCGGCTTCTCCTGAGATAAAATAAAGCAATTCTATATTGATGTGCCAGTGGTAGAATATTTCGTTGAACTGCTGAGTTAATTCGTTAAAGTGAAATATTATGGGAAAAGAAGGGTCCTCGTAATGGTGAAGTTCATAGAAGAAATCTCTCAATTACTCAACCTCCTGACCAATATAGCAATTTTGTTGTATTTATTAGCAAGGTAATCCATTTACTTCTACATTCTATCATATTAGAATGTAATCGTAAACAGATTAGTTAACAAATAGAATTGGTAGATAATATTTCTAAATTAATATAGGATGGAGTGGATTTTCATTATGGATACGAAGCCTAGACAGACGAACCTTAACGTAAATACTAATGACATTGATAAAGTTCCAGTAAGAAGAAAGAAAGAGAAGCTTAGCTTTAAAAGACTTAAACAGCATTTTTCTAAGTATGGTGTGGTTTATGTATTTTTAATACCTATTATGATACACTTTTTCATTTTTTATATTCTCCCCATAGGCTTTAGTTTCATATTAACCTTCATGGACTGGTCTATTATAGGGGTACCAGAATTTATAGGCTTAGACAACTGGAAAAGATTTATAGGAGATGATATTGCCTGGAAGTCAATTAAGAATACCTTGGTTTTTTCCTTGTATTACATACTTCCAACTATGGCTTTAGGTTTGGGACTTGCTTTCTTGATATTTTCTCAAAAGAAAAAGAAGGTGGGGAATTTCTTTAAGGGAATCTTCTTTCTCCCTGTAGTAACATCCTTCGTAGTTATATCAGGTATATGGGAGTGGCTCTTTAAGGGTTCTGATCAAGGAATGATAAATCAGCTTCTAAATTCCATGGGCTTTGACAATCAGTTATTTTTAGCTAGCTCCAAGTATGCTTTATTGGTTCTCGCAGGCCTTAGTATATATAAGGTTGCAGGAAGTACCATGATTTACTACTTTGCAGGTCTTATGGGGATTCCTGAAGAGCTATATGAAGCAGCGAGGATAGATGGAGCGGGTAAATGGAGGATATTCTGGAAGATAACCTTCCCACTCCTTGCACCAATACATTTTTATGTGGCCGTTGTTACTACTATAGGCTCCTTCCAGATCTTTGATTCAGCCTTCCTGCTCACAGGGGGAGGTCCTAACTTTGCAACCAATACCATAGTTTACTACATGTACGAGCAGGGCTTCTCGTCCTTACGGTTTGGTTATGCCAGTGTTCTTGCTTATGTGCTCTTTGTATTAGTTTTTATAATATCCTTGATACAAAGAAAGTTTATTGGAGAAAAACAGGATTTAGGATAGGAGAGATAAAATGGAACAAAAAAAGACCTCAAAAATATCTATATTATTATTGCTAGTATTCTCTGTAGTGTTTTTAATACCCTTTTTAATAATGGTTGCAGGAAGCCTTATAACCTCAAAGGTACCCATGGGTAATCCTTTTACTTGGCTTTTTGACAAGGATATGAGCCTTGCAAACTTTGTTTATATTATTAAGAACTCACAGTATATTAAATGGTTCTTTAATTCTTTGATAATATCTGTGATACCTACCTTCTTTCAGATGTTCTTCGCTCTTGTACTGGGGTATATATTTGCAAAGAAGGAGTTTAAGGGAAGAGATATTATATTCTGGCTTATGATGGCGGTTATAATGGTGCCCTCACAGATACTTATAATACCTAGATATATTATATTTAACAAGCTTGAGCTGATTAACAGCTACTGGTCCTTAATTCTTCCTCAGATTTGGGGTATTATGGGGGTATTCTTTGCAAGGCAGTATATGTTGGGACTACCTAAAGAGCTGGAGGAGGCTGCATATATTGATGGAGCTAATGATTTTAAAATACTTTTTAGAATAATGCTGCCTTTAAGTAAATCGGTGCTTGCCACCGTTGGTACCTTTGCTTTCATATCCTGCTGGAACGACCTGCTTACACCTCTTATATTTACTACTAGTCAGGAAATGTATCCTATAACTGTAGGTCTAGCCTCTCTTTTGACCAAGGAAGGAAACTTTGGTATTGAGATGGCAGGAGCTGTTTATTCCTTTGTACCTACCTTCTTAATATTTATCATGCTGCAGAAGTATTTTACTAGAGGAATAGCATTTTCAGGTAATAAATAGTCGTGAAGCTATAGAAAGGAGCTAGCTATGAGATATATAGGAGCAAAAAATGGTGAAATTAGAGTTTTTGAAAAGCCTATGCCACAAATCAAGGATAACTACTTGTTGATTAAAACCATATATTCTGCCATAAGCCCTGGAACAGAGCTTACCATGGGGGGGAATAGCAAAGAGGATATAGTTCAATTAGGCTATAGCGCAGCGGGAAAGGTAATTGAGGTAGGTAAGGGAGTAGAAGGCTTTTATGAAGGTCAGTATGTTGCCTGTTATGGGGCTCCCTATGTGGCTCATGCTGAATATTTATTAGTACCTAAGACCCTTTGTGCACCTGTACCTGAGGGAGTAGACCTAAAGGAGGCTTCCTTAGCGGGTTTAGGAGCAATCTCTATTCATGCTTTAAGAAAAGCACAGCTTACCTTTGGAGAGGTGGCAGTGGTAGTTGGTTTAGGAATTTTTGGTCAGCTTATTGCTCAGATTGGACATGGAGCTGCTTTAGAGGTGTTACCATTAAACAGATCTAGTAAGAGAGCAGAGCTATTAGAAGAAATAAGTGGAATTCCCTGCTACACCAGCGAAGCTAAGCTTGAAGAAGCTTTAAGGGAGCTTACTGGTGGAAAGGGAGCAGATGGAGTATTCCTCTGCACTGGAGGAGACTCTGAATATTTAACTAATAAGAGCTTAGAATGGCTCAGAGATAAGGGTAAGAGCATCATTGTTGGAGATATACAGCCTAAATATGATAGAGAATTAATGTTTGGTAAGGAAATAGATATAATGATTTCTAGAGCTGGAGGTCCAGGAAGATATGACCCAAGCTATGAAAGAGATGCCATTGATTATCCCTATGGTCAGGTAAGATGGACTGAAGGAAGGAACGTTAAGGAGTATATAAGGCTTCTTTCTTCTAAAAGAATAAGGGTAGATAAATATGTGGGATATTCTTTAAATCTCGATAATATTAAGGAGGCCTACGAGCTTCTACAAAACAGTGGAAGTGAAGTGCTCACAGGGATAATTTGTTACGATAACTAAAGAAGCCACGGAGAATAGGAGAGGTGTTTATGGATATTTTAGAGAGAATTAGATTAGAGATGGTAGAGCCCTCTGATAAATTAGTGGAAGATATAAAGAGAATCAAGGGCGATATTATGATACTGGGTGTCAGTGGAAAAATGGGAGTGAATCTGGCTATCCTAGCTAAAAAGGCTGCAGTAAAAGCAGGTTTAGATAAAAAGATATATGGAGTAGCTAGGTTCTCAGAAGGCAGCAAGGGGAAGGAAGAGCTTGAGGAAGCAGGAGTTGAAACAATAGTTTGCGACTTTTTAGTGGAAGAGCAGATTAATAGGCTGCCTCAAGTGGAAAATATAATATTTATGATTGGGTATAAGTTTGGAACTGTAGGCAATGAGGCCTATAGCTGGGCTGTTAATACTTACCTTCCTGGAAGAGTAGCAGAGCATTTCAAGTCTTCTAGAATAGTGGCCTTCTCTACGGGCTGTGTATATCCTTTAGTACCACTGACTCATGGAGCACCTACGGAGCTTGTGCCAGCAGATCCGCTAGGTGAGTACGCTCAGTCCTGCTTAGGAAGGGAAAGGATTTTTCAGTATTTTTCAATGAAAAATCAGACTCCTGTAACATTATTCCGATTAAACTATGCTATAGATCTAAAATATGGAGTTATTTCAGAGCTAGCTAAATCGATTTTAAAGGGTGAAGCCATAGATCTTACCATGGGCTATGTTAATGTTATTTGGCAGCCTGATGCCTGTGAGGTTGCAATAAGATCACTGCTTATTGCCGAGGCACCAGCTAATATTTTAAATGTTACTGGACCTGAGACCTTATCTGTAAAGTGGATTGCTGAGGAATTGGGAAGAGAGCTTGGCATAGAACCTTCCTTTAGAGGTACTCCTCAGGAAACTGCTCTTCTTAGCAACGCCTCAAAGGCCCATGAGTTATTTGGATATCCAAGAACCACTATAAGAGAAATGATTAAAATAACGGCTCTGTGGCTTACCAGTGGAGGAGAAACAATAAATAAGCCTACTCATTTCCAAGAAAGAGAGGGGAAATATTAAAATGGTAAAACTTAAAGAAGAAATTTCTCAGCTACTTCATGAGGGTACGGCAATACCAGCATTACCATTAGCTCTTAATGAGGATAGAACCTTTGATGAGCTACATGAGAGAATATTATTAAATTATTATCTTGATTCAGGAGTAGGCGGTCTTGCAGTAGGTGTACATACCACTCAGTTTAATATAAGAGATCCAAAGATAAATCTATATGAGAGCATACTCAGAATAGCTTCTGAGGAAATAGAAGCAGCGAAGCTTGATAGACCCTTTATAAAAATAGCTGGAGTTTGTGGACCTACAGAACAGGCTGTAAAGGAAGCTTCTATTGCAGTTAAGTATAATTATGATATCGCACTTCTCTCTATGGGAGGTCTTAATGATTATTCTGAAGAGGAGCTGCTCACAAGAACCAAAGAAATAGCAAAGATAATCCCAGTCTTTGGCTTCTATCTCCAGACTGCAGCAGGTGGAAGGGTTTTCTCCTATGATTTCTGGGAAAGCTTCATGAATATAGAAGGGGTTGTAGGAGTAAAAACTGCTCCCTTTAACCGCTATCAAACCTTAGATGTACTTCGTGCTGTATGCAGCTCTCCAAGGTGTCAGGAGATAGCTGTCTATACAGGAAATGATGATAATATAGTAGTTGATTTATTGACTACCTATGAATTTAATGTTCAAGGAAAAATTGTTAAAAAGGACATCATCGGTGGACTTTTAGGACATTTTGCTGTTTGGACTAGCAAGGCAGCAGAGCTTCTGGAGGAAGTAAAGACTGCTAAAGCCTCAAGGAATTTGGATGCACTTCTTACTAAGAATGTGCAGGTTACCGATTGCAACGGAGCCTTCTTTGATGTTAGGAACAATTTTGCTGGCTGCATAGCGGGAATTAATGAGGTTCTAGCTCGCCAGGGGCTTTTAAAGGGAAACTGGTGCTTAGATCCTGAAGAGTTATTAGGACCAGGGCAGTCAGAAGAGATAGATAGAGTATATAGAGAATATCCAGAATTAAATGATGATGCTTTTGTTAAAGGAAATCTCCCCAAATGGAGGAAGACAGCTGAGGAGCACATTAAATTATTTCAAAGGGAGTGTTAGTATGGAGTATCGCAGAGCTAGGCCCGAGGATTTTGGACAAATAATCACTCTGGTGAATCAATCCTTTAAGGAGGAGATTCCCATGGAGGTTTCCTTCCCCTTTCTTTTTCATAAAAGCAACGATACATCCTTCGTGGCAATGGATAATGGAGAGTGTATTTCCTTTATCGGTGGGGTTCCCTACAAGGTAAGGGTAGGGACTAAGGAGGAGTACTGTATAAATATTGGAGCCGTATGCACCAAGGAAGGCTATAGAGGAGAGGGTATAGCTGACAAGCTTCTGAAAAGAGCACTTTTAGATTATAGAAGTCAAGGGCTCTCCTTTGCATTGATTTCTGGAGCTGGAAGTCTTTATCTAAAAAATAATTTTACTCACTTTGGAGAGTTTTTGAGCTACGAAATAAGAGATTTCAATTCCATAAGCTTGGATAGGGAAAGTCAATATGTTATAAGCAGCTATAAAAAGGATATGAAAAGTCTCTGTGATATATATAATCTATACAGTAAAAAAAATAATGCTTTCTTATACAGCCTTAATGAAATGAAGATTCTTTTAGATGCTTCTGCAGCCTGTAATGTTATGAGGATGAAGCAGAGGGTTTATTTAGCTCATGTAGATGGTCGCTGTACTGCCTTTATAGTAGCAGGTATAAAGAAACAGGAAGATGGAGCTGGTCGAGTTATTGAAGCTGCGGGCTCTCCTGAGGGAATAATATACCTTATTAAGGCTCTAGGGCTTATGGAAGGCTTAAACAAAGTAGACTTTATTACTAGTAAAGCAGATATAGAAATACAAAAATACCTTGATAAGCATGAGGTTTCGGAAATTAATAATGAGGGAACCTATCTGCCTTTCAACACAGATATTGAAAGAGAGGAGATCCCTTATACTCTAAACCTAAACTTTGTATAAAAAATATAGCTATGGTAGGTGAAGATAATGAAAATATTAAATGTAGCCATTGTTGGCTGTGGCAGAATTTCTGAGGTTTATAGGAGCATATTTAAGGAGCTTAAGGAAGAGATAAATGTAGTATATGCTGTTGATACAGATATAGCTAAAGCAGAAAATTTTGCTAAGGACTTTTCTGGGTGTATAGCACTGCAGGATTATCGAGAAGCCCTACAGGAAAATATTGATGTGCTTCATCTAGCTACACCTCATTATATTCACAAGGAGATGGCTGTGGAAGCAATGAAGAAGGGCATAAATGTTCTGACAGAAAAGCCTATGGCTATCTCCTTAATTGATGCTGATGAAATGATTAATACCTCAGAAAGAGAAGCTATAAAGCTTGGAGTAATATTTCAAACAAGATATGTTAAGGGCTGTAGAGAAATAAAACGACTCATTGAAGAAGGAAGGCTTGGAAAGCTTGTTTCAGCCAGATCCTATTTATCCTGGAAAAGAGATGCCAGCTATTATCAGGGCTCCGATTGGAAGGGAACCTGGGACAAAGAAGGTGGTGGGGTGCTTATAGACCAAGCGATCCACTCTATAGATAGGATGCAGTGGCTTATAGGTTCAAAGGCTAAATGGGTTGAAGGAAGTGTCCATAATAGGAATCATCCTGAGGTAAAGGTAGAGGATACTGCAGAAGCTTTAATTGGCTTTGAGTCTGGCTGTACCTATCACTTATATGCAACAAATTGTTATTCCTATGACGCTCCTGTTGAGCTTGAAATTGTTGGTGAAAAAGGAAGAGCTGGGCTTAAGCAGGATTTAGCCTGGGTAGAGCTTATGGATGAGCCTTATTATGAAATAAAGGATGGTTACGACGGCTTAAAAGTTGGTCCAGGCTACTGGGGAAGCAGTCATATAACACAGGTAAAGGAATTTTATAACAGTGTTAGAGGTGCAGGTGATCATGAGATTGATGGTTACGAGGGTAGAAAGGCTTTGGAGCTAGTATTATCTATTTATGAAGCCTCAGCAAAGAAGGAAAGAGTTTATATTTAAGATATAGTAAGTGGAATATGAGACAGCTGATTTAGTCATATGAAAGAAGGAGTGAATACGATGAAGGTTGGTATTATAGGCTGTGGTGGAATAGCCCAAGTGCATGGAGAATGCTATAAGCATATGAATAAGGCTTCTGTGGTAGCAGTAGCTGATATAGTTCCAGAGAGAGCAGATAAGCTTGCAGAGAGTCTTGGAGCAGAAGCACTTTACAGTGCGGAAGAGCTATTAAAAAGATCAGATATTGACGTAGTGGATATTTGTCTTCCTACATACTTACACTGTGAGTATACCATAAAGGCTGCAGAGGCAGGCTTTCATATCCTTTGTGAAAAACCGATTGCAGTAACTTTAGAGGAAGGGGAAAAAATGGCTGAGGCAGCAAAGAAGGCTGGGGTTAAGCTGATGATTGCGCATGTTCTTAGATACTTCCCAGAAAATATAGATGCTAAAAGGGTTATAGAATCAGGATCTATAGGTGTACCTAAGGTAGTTAGGACCTATAGAGGAGGTACTCATCCAGGAAGAGTTAGGGATTGGTATGAGGACATTAATAAAAGTGGTGGAGCAATTCAGGATATGGCTATCCATGATATTGATTTCCTGTTGTCTGTTATAGGACCAGTAAAAGAGGTTTACGCCCTAGGAAATATGCACAAAAATCAAAAGTATAATGAATATGATGTAGTGCTTTTAGAATTTAATTGTGGAACCTTGGCTCATGTTATAGCAGACTGGTCAAAGCCTCAAGGAGCTTCCTTTACTACCAGTATGGAGATTGCAGGAACTGAAGGTATCGTCGAATATGATTCTGCTGCCAGCACTCCTTTAAAGGTGCTTATGGAGAAAAGTGAACAAGGCGGTGGAGATGGAGTTGCTGTTCCTGAAAGTCCACTTCATCCTGAATCTGGTCCTTATTTTAGAGAAATAGCTGAATTTTTAGAAGCTGTAGAGAAGGATATAGAGCCTCCTATAAAAACTGAAGCAGCTCTGGAAGCTTTAAGAGTAGCTTTAGCAGCTAGAAAATCTATTGAAACAGGAAGGCCAGTAAAGTTAGAGGAGGAGATGTAGATGAATATGGCAATTATCGGCTGTGAGCATAGCCACGCTTCAGCCTATGTAGAAGCAGCAAAGAAGCTACCAAATATTAATATTGTAGGATTAGCTGAACCTAATGAAGAGTTAGGAAAAGCTTTTGCAGATAAAAACTCATTAAAATACTATTCAAGCTATCAGGAGCTTATAGATAATCCAGAGGTTTCAGTGGTTTGCATATGTACAGCTAATATTCGTCACTGTGAATTAACCATAGCAGCTGCTAAGGCAAAGAAGCATGTAATTGTAGAAAAGCCTATAGCTACAACTCTAGAGGATGGAGAAAGAATGATAGAGGCTTGCAGAGAAAATGGAGTTAAGCTTATGGTAGCTCTTCCCTGCAGATATATCCCAGCAGTAGTAAGGGCTAAAGAGGTAATAGAACAAGGAAAGCTTGGTGATATAGTAGCTATCACTGGAACAAATCATGGAACCATGCCTGGTGGATGGTTTGTTGATAAGGAGCTTTCTGGTGGTGGTGCAATTATTGATCATACAATCCATGTGGCTGATCTTATCCATTGGTTTATAAAAGCGGACATAAAAACCGTCTATGCTAAGGGAGGAACTCATTATCATGATATTCCTACAGAGGATACAGGACTTCTTTTTATGACCTTTGATAATGGAACTTATGGAACCCTAGATACCTCCTGGAACAGGCCTGATGCTTATCCTACCTGGGGAGATGTTACCATGGAGATAGTTGGTACAAAGGGAAGTCTATCCTTAGATTCCTTTAAACAGCATGGCAATATTTACTCAAATAATCATGATAGATCTCTTCATAGCTATTGGGGAGATGACATGAATTATCTTATGATTAAGGATTTTGTAGAAGCTATTGAAGAGGATAGACCTTCTCCAGTTCCTGGTGAAGCAGGACTTTTTGCATTAGAGGTAGCCCTTATGGCTTATGAGGCTATAGACAAAGGATTACCGGCAGCAAAGTAGAAATTGAAAATTTTTATTAAATAGCAATCCTGTTACATTTATTAGCAAGGTTATACGTTTACATGGGTATGACAAAATTATACAATGTAATCATAGAAAATGAACTAAGGAAAAATAAATTTGAGGCTTTTAATAAAATTATAAAGGATGGAGTGAGTTGTTTATGTTCAAAAAGTTAAAGTGGAGATCTCTTCTTCTTTTAGCATTATCATTAGTAATGCTTACTGGCTGTGGAGGTGGAAAGAGCAGCAATGATGATAAGGAAGGTAGTGGAAGCGCCGATGATGCCTTTAAATTAACGGTATGGGTTCATCCTTATGTAGCTGCGGAAGCTAAGGATGCTCAAAGCAAGGTTTTTGAAGATATGGCAGTAGAATTCAAAGAAACATATCCTAAGGCTGAAGTAGTTTTTGAAGAAATTCCATGGGCTAATAGAGAAGAAAAGATGTTAACAGCCCTTTCAACTAATGATGGTCCTGACGTATTTTATTTAATTCCTGACATGATGACTCAATTTGCAGATAAAGGTGTTTTAGCACCTCTTGATGAGCACTTAGGTGATGATTTTGATTATAGTGATTTTACTGAAACCTCTATAGAAGCGGTTACCTATAATGATCATATTTATGGCTTACCTATGTTGAGAGAAGTTCAAACAATGTTCTATAATACTACTATCCTTGAGGAAATAGGTGGAGATCCTGAAAACCTACCTACTACTTGGGCAGAATTTAATGAATTAGCTGATAAGGCTGTGGAAAAAGGTTATTATGCTAGAACCTTTGAAGGTGGTAACACCTTAAATGCAACCTTATATCCATATATCTGGCAGGCTGGTGGAGATATAATTGGTGAGGATGAAGAGATTCTTATAAATAGTGATGAGTCCGTAAAGGGTTGGGAAGAAATAATGAGACAGTATGAAGCTGGCTATTTCCCAGAGGATTCAATAACTGCTGCAGATCAGGCACCTTTATTTGTAGAAGGAAAGTCTTTAGCTACCTTCAGTTCTGCTTATATACTTAATCTTCTTAAGGATGCAGGGGTAGAAAACTATGTTATAGGTGAACCACTGGAGGGTGTTACCTTTGGAACCACAGGAATGTTTGTTGTATCTGCAAAATCAAAGAATGTTGATAAGGCATCAGAATTTGTAGCTACTATGACTAATGCTGAGAATCAGAGAGCCTTCAATAGTCTTACTAATTATATTCCTTCAAGGGAATCAGCTATAGATATATACGATGGAAATCCTGATATGAAACAGTTAGCTGAATTTGTTGGTATGGCTAAGGGCGGAGTTATTCATCCAGCCGCCAGAGTATTTATGGCAAATGTACAAGCTAAGGTTCAGGCTATGATGGAAGGAAGTCTTACTCCTAAAGCTGCTGCTGACGAAGCTGCAGACATGATAAAGAATGAAATGTAACTAATATAAGGTGCTTAAGGAGCTGATCCTTAGGCACCTATATTTTTTTGTGACCTTCATTGTAGATAATGTTTTTATAGATAAATATAGTATTATTGTAGCTCGTTAGTAATAGTGGATATAGTGGGGATTTTATAAAGTTATTTTTACTAATAAGGAGGTATTAGTATGTATAGGATAGGAATTATAGGAAGTGATAGCAGTCATGCCGATGCTTTTTCAGCCTTAATAAATGAGCCAGAAAAGGAAACAGGAAGATTACTTTTTCCTGACTGTGCTGTGGTGGGGATATTTGGTGAAGATAAGAAAAGAACTATGTCAATCGCAGATAAATATTCCATACCTTTTGTAGCAGAGAACCCAGAAGAGCTTATAGATAAGGTAGATGCTGTGATGGTGGTTTTAAGACATGGAGACCTCCATAAGGATTATGCCATGCCTTTTATAAAGAGAGGGATTCCTACATGGATAGATAAGCCCTTTACTCTAAAGGAAGAGGATGCTTTAGAGTTAATAGAGGCTGCCAAGGAAGGAAAAACTCTACTTACAGGAGGATCAACTTGTAGACATGCTCCAGAGATAAAGAAAGCTCGGGAGGAGAGAATTAATGGAAGTAAAATAGGAAATGTTAAAAATGGATTTCTTTCTTTTATAACTGATTTTAATAGTCCTTATGGTGGAGCAGCTTTTTATGGTGCTCATCTCTTGGAGATGGCTTTAGAGATATTTGGAGATGAGGTATTGAAGATTTCTGCTGTGAGAAGTAAAGGAGCCATGACCGTAGTGCTTACCTATGATAGCTATGAGGCAACCTTGAGCTTTCAAGAAGACATAGCAGGCTGCCCACTGCTTCTAGCTGGAGATAAAGGGTTATATTATGATCAGGTGAATATGTCAGAGGTATATAAGCATGGGGTAGAAAGCTTTATTACCATGCTAAGAACTGGAGTAGCTCCTATGCCTCCAGAAAGACTAGCTATTAGTGTGAAGATTTTTAATGAAATACTTAAGGAAGCTGGGTTAATGAAGGAGGAGTAAGAATGTTTTTGATTCCTAAGCCAAAGGATATCCAATATAAAGAGGAAAGATTTAACCTTGGAGATAAGCTGGAAATAACATTAGGTAGAGGTTGCTCCCTTGATAGTCTAGAGGGTGCTAGGCTATTAAAGGAGGAGCTTTGGAAAGCCTTGAGGGTTAGTGGACATATCAATAGAAGCTTTAGTGATCAGGTAGATAATAATATATTATTATTAATAGAAGAAGGAAGAAAAGAAAGCTATAGCTTAAGAATAGAGGAGAAGGGAATAAGAATTTCAGGGGGAGATGAAGCAGGATTATTTTACGGCATACAAACTCTCAGACAGATAATCAAGCAATCAGATATATTTCTCCAGGGCTTAGTAATATATGATGAGCCATATTTTAAAAATAGAGGCTTTTATCATGATATCACAAGAGGTAAGGTGCCAGAAATGGAAACACTTAAGGAGCTGGTAGATAGATTAGCCTTCTATAAAATCAATCACTTAGAGCTGTATATTGAGCACACCTTTGCTTTTAAAGGCTTCAGTGAAGCTTGGAGGGGAAAGGACCCTTTAACCTCAGAAGATATAATAGAGCTAGATGCCTACTGTAAAAAAAGAAATATAGAGCTTGTGCCTTCCCTTTCGATGTTTGGACATCTTTATGAGCTTTTATCCACCAGAGGATATGAACATCTATCTGAGCTAGATGTTGACCATTTTAGACCTTTTTCCTGGATAGACAGGATGAATCACCATACCTTAGATGTATCTAATGAAGATAGCTTAGCTTTAATAGATAATATGCTTAAAGAGTTTATACCTTTATTTACCTCAAATAAGTTTAATATTTGCTGTGACGAAACCTTTGATCTAGGCAAGGGGAAGAATAAGGCACTTTTAGAGAGTATTGGCAGTGGAAGGATGTATACTGATTTTTTAAAGAAGATAATCTCAATGGTGGAGAGCTATGGTAAGGAGGTTTTATTCTGGGGAGATATAATCTTAAAGTATCCTGAGTATTTAAATGAGCTACCGAAAGGTGTTACATGCCTTAACTGGAATTATAGTGGTGATGCAACGGAGGAAGGAACTAGAATAATAGCCAGCTATGACATGAAACAGTATTTGTGTCCAGGAGTAGGGGGATGGAATAAGCTTATTAATGATTTCGACTCTTCATTCAACAATATTAATAAGATGATTAATTACGGAAAAAAGTATAAAGCTGAAGGAATTCTTAACACTGATTGGGGAGATTATGGACATATAAATCCTCTAGGTGGATCTATTCCTGGCATGATATATGGTGCTTCCTTGGCCTGGAATCCACAGGAGGATGAAAATTTTGATTTTATAGATAGTGCTATATCATTAATAGAATACGGCGATTCAAGGATGGAGATAGTGGGAATCTTAAGAGAGCTTTCTAGGGAGCATATTTTTGATTGGACGCATTTTAATATATGGAGAGAAAGAGAGCTTCATGATAAGGAGTGGGTAGCTCCTTGGTTAGAGAAAATTAAGGATATGCAGGTGGAGGACATAATTAAAGGTTACTACAATTCTCTGGAGATATCTTCAAGGTTAAGGAGTAAATTTAAGGATATTGATTCTTCGAAAAACACAGATTTAGAAGAGTTTATTGTGGCTTCTGTGGGAATTGCACTCTTGAATGCTTCATGCCTTTCCATCAGGAGATTTTCATTAGGCTTTGGTGATTCTCCTTTAATTATGGATAATATAACTTTAGGAAAAGAGCTGGAGCTATGGATGGAGGACTATTCAAGAATATGGAGAAAAAGAAATAAGGAAAGCGAGCTATTTAGGCTAAAGAAGTGTATATATAGTTTTACCGATTACTTGAGAGATGTTTCAAAATAACATATGTAAGAGCAGAAAGAGCAGAGAAGAGAGAATAGAGAATAGAGAAGAGAGAAAAGATAAGAGTAAGAGCAGAGAAGAGAGAATAGAGAATAGAGAAGAGAGAAGAGAGAAGAGCAAGAGCAGAGGGAAGAAACAAGAGTAAGAGAGAAAAAGTGAGATTATTAGCTGGGGGCTAATAGGGAGATTATTGGGCTGGGAGCCAATAGGGAGATTATTAGCTGAGGGCTAATAGGTAAGAGCAAAAGATAAGAGCAAAAGATAAGAGCAAAAGATAAGAGCAAGAGCAGAGAAGAGAGAATAGAGAATAGAGAAGAGAGAAAAGATAAGAGTAAGAGCAGAGAAAAGATGAGCTAAGAGTTGAAAAGATAGGGACAAAGAGAAGAGCCAATAACTAAGTGATGTACTTGAGTTAGTGGCTCTTTTTTTTGTTTAATTATATTGTGGAGGGATATGCTTGTCTATTTGGGGAAATCTGTTGATTATGTTAGTTAATCCTCTAGAGGGCTAATTCCTTTTTTGTTTAATTTATGATTAACTATTTGTTTGCTTATGGAATATATAACAGAACAGACAGGAACACTGAGGAGCATACCTAGAACTCCGAAGGTGCTTCCTCCGATGGTTACAGCTATTAAAACCCACATACTTGGTAGGCCTACAGATTTTCCTACAACCTTAGGATAGATTATGTCGCCCTCAAGCTGCTGTAATATAATAATAAATAATATAAACCATAAGGCTTTTAAGGGATCTTCCATGACGATGAGGAGGGCTCCTACTGCAGTTCCTATGAATGCTCCAAATACAGGTATCAGTGCTGTAAAGCCAACAAGTACAGAAATCATAGGTGCATAGGGGATTCCTAAGATTAACATGCCGATAAAGCATAATACACCAATGATTACTGATTCCATGAGCTGTCCTGTTACAAAGTTTGTAAAGATTTTATTAGTAAGGTCGGAGGTTTCAACCATCTTGGCTACTTTGTCTGCAGGAAGAAAAGCAAGCAATAGCTTCTTTATATTACTGCCTAATTTTTCTTTTTGAGACAGTACATATAAGGCGAAAACCACACCAAGGATAACATTAAAGATAGCAGAGAAAATAGAAGTAGTTAAATCTACAGTCTTGTTGAAGAAGCTTTCGCCTCTTTCTGAAAGGTAGTCACTGGCCATGGTTCCAAGCTCACTTATGCTTAATTCCGACTGAGGTATGAAGGTTTCAGCTTCTTCTAAAGATGTATTAAGCTCGTCCCACCATGCTTCTAAGTTGGACATGTATTGAGGAAGAGTATCTACAATAGTAGACACTGTTCTTTGAATTTCTGGAACTACTATGAATAGAAGAATAAAAATAACGCCAAAGATAATTAGAATACTCGTTAGCAGACAGATAGGACGTTTAATCTTTGTTAAAATTCTTGTTTTTCCTTTACGACTTAACTTGTCCCATATTTCTTCTATTGGCCTAAGTAATACATTGATAACAAAGGCAAAGCAGAGTCCGATTAAAAAAGGTGATATCACTGATATAACACCTTTAAAAATTCTATTCACTATATAGAAATGATTCAGCATCCAATAAAGAAATATAGAAAAACATATAATAAAAAGTATCCTTTTTATATTGTGTTTATCTAGCTCCAATTGAAAATCACCTCTTCCTTTCAGAATATATAATGGTCTACAGATTTCTTAAGTGGGAAAACTGATAAAGATAAATAGAAAAAGGTACTGACTATCAAATTAGAAAATAGATATTTGTGTCTCATTATATGTAATGATATTTTTAGTGTCAAGAAAACTAAGTGTGAATTTACTTTATATGGAATTTTATCGTTGAAATAGACAGGGAAGAGGATGTCAGTTGCTATAACCTATGGCCAAAATATGCTATAATTGAAATTAATTATACAAATATTTATTAAATTCCGTAATAGTAAGAAGCTTATTTGAAAAAAGTGAGGTTAAATATGGAGAAGCTAATTAATATGATAAGTAATCTAACACCCAGCGAGGAAAAGGTCTTTGAATACATCTATAATAATAGAGCTAAGATTATAAATATGAAAATAACTGATTTGGCAAGGGACTCCTATAGCTCAAAAACAGTAATTATAAATATGTGTCAAAAGTTGGGCTTTGAAGGCTTCTCGGATTTTAAATATTATTTAAAGACACAAAATAAGAGTGAGGTTGAGGCTAAGGCTCCAAAGGCTTCTATAGCAACCTTAGAAGAGAATATAGAGAAAACCTTTAAGTTAGTGGATGATAAGAGCTATGATAGAATTGCCAGGGAAATTGTAGATTCAGGAATGGTTTATATATTCGCAAGAGGGACAAGCAAAGCTGCAGCATATCATTTGAATCATCTTCTCCTTACCATTGGGATTAAGTGCATTTTCGTTAAGGATTATAATCTTTTGACCCTTGTAAGTAATACTTTAAAGTCTAA